>DATLSB010000001.1:0-21317 GCA_035534415.1 Candidatus Dormiibacterota bacterium
CCCGCCATGGCGCCGCAAATTTCCGGCGTTGATCGAGGCGTTCCCGGAGGAATTGGTGGCGTCATCGGAGGCACGCTCGGCGGTCCAGTGCCTCCGCCACCGCCTGCCGCGGCAAAGCCGAAGGGCCCGATTCGGATTTTCAGCGGAATGAAGCCTCCCGCGTTGCTTTACGCGCCGCCGCTCGCCTATCCATTGATCGCGCGGGAGAACCACGTTTCGGGGAAGGTGGTGATCGAGGCGATCATCAACGAATTGGGCAACGTCACTCAAGCACGCGTCGTAAGCGGGCCGGGTTTGCTCGTTCGTGCTGCGCTCCAGGCTGTGCTGCACCGGCGATATGCGCCTACGATTCTCGATGGCCAGCCGGTCCCAATCCGTTTCGACGTAACGATTGACTTCAATCTTTCGTAAGTTTTTAGTTGCGAGCGAGGCGCTCCCAGATTGGCAGCGCGCATCTGGCGCCTCTCAACGAGCTGCGTGCTGCTCGATACGCTGGTACCATTCGCCCAAGCCCGCAACGCTGAGATTTCGCTTGCTTCCGCGACCTAACAGTATTTTCGGCCCAAACCGAGATAGAATGCGGCTCCTCGCGGCATTCGATCGCCGCCGGAGAAAGTTCATGAGCTAATTTCGCGGATGGCGGACACTGCCCCGGAAACACAGAGATCGGTCCCGGCGCGGCATGTCGCCGCAGTGGTGCTCGGCAACGCCCTTGAGTTTTACGACTTCCTTACATATTCCTTCTTCGCCGTTTACATTGGCCGCGCTTTTTTTCCTTCCACTTCCCCCACGGCCAGCCTGCTCGCGTCGCTAGGCGCTTTCGGCGCGGGATTCGTCACCCGCCCCATCGGCGGATTCGTGATCGGCAGAATGGGCGACCGCGCCGGACGGAAGCCGGCGATGATTCTCTCGTTTTCGCTGATGGGCGTGGCGATTTTCGGTTTGGCACTGACGCCGCCGCGCGAAATGATCGGCATCGCCGCGCCGATACTCGTGGTCATCTTTCGCATGATTCAGGGCTTCGCGCTTGGCGGCGAAGTGGGTCCCACGACGGCGTTTCTGATGGAGTCCGCTCCACCGGAACGGCGCGGCTTTTATACCTCATTCCAGTATTGGACGCAGGATTTTTCCGTGCTTGTTGCGGGCCTGGTGGGATTCACTCTATCCAGCTTTTTAAACGATCGTCAACTGCAGAGCTTCGGCTGGCGCATCGCTTTTTTGGTCGGCGCGGCGATCGTGCCGTTCGGACTGATGATGCGGCGCAGCCTTCCGGAGACGTTTTACTCGCACGGAGGCAAGGGCGAACGCGTCCCGCTGCGCCCCTACCGCTGGATCGCCCTGATTGGGCTGATTCTGCTGGCTAGCGGAACGATCGGCACGTACGTCTCCGATTACATGACCACGTATGCGATCAGCACACTGCACATGCCCGCCAACATCGCCTTCTCCGCAACGGTGGTCATCGGGCTCTGCGGGGTCACGTTCGACCTCCTCAGCGGAATCCTGTCAGACCGCTTTGGGCGCAAGCCGGTGATGCTGATACCCGGCATCCTTCTGCTTCTTGCGATCGTTCCCTCCTTTTACTTCATTAATTACTACCACACCACGGCATCCCTGCTCATCGCCACGGCGGTGCTCTACACTTTGGCCGCGCTATCGACCGGGCCGTTTCTGATCTGGCTCACGGAATCTCTGCCGGCGGGAATCCGCTCAGGAGGAGTAGCGGTAGTCTACGCTGTGTCGATCGCTTTGTTTGGGGGAACAACCCAGCTGATCATCACCTGGCTGATCAAAGTGACGCGCAGCCCAGAGGCGCCGGCGTGGTATTGGGCGGGCGCCGCGCTCGTCGGAATCGGTGCGATGCTCGCAACGCACGAAACCGCGCCTCACAAGCTGTCGCAAAAACAGATTTCCTCGAGCGCTGCGCCTCGCTAACGAATCGCTCGAATGTGGCGATTACGCACGGTGACCGCGAAAGAGGCTGCCGATCTGGATGTACAAGCCTTCGATGGCCCGAAAAAATTCCTTGAGCCCTGAGGTTTCGTGCGTCACATCGTGGGTAGCCAAATCGGCGGAGATCGAATGGCTCAGCTGCGTGGCGCGCCGGATGCGCTCGGAAATAATCAGCGGCAACACGGTTTGTGGGTCGTGCTGCTTGAGCTGGCGTTCCTGCCACTCCTGAACGGCCCAGGCCGTCTTGCGCACGTAGTCCACGGCATCGCGAAAATCGCGCAGGATGCGTGGATCCACGCCTCCCGACTTGATCGCTTCTTCGATCTTGGCGAGCTGCGCGCTGGTCTTTTTAAGCTGGAAGTTAACACCCCAGAAGGTTTCACTCGGCTGCAGCAGCTCGACGGCCACGCCCAGCACAGTACCGTCCTTTGCGCGACGAATCGCGGCGACGCGCGCCTGCGCCTCTTCTCCCGAAACCAAATTCTTGATCGCGATTTGGGCTCCTGGCCCGGGGTACCTTTTCATCTCCAGCAGGCCGCCTTGACCATTCACTTCTAGGGCTTCGGCGGACTCGGTGACGCTATTGCCACTGGCGTCCTTCCACATCGCTTCGATCGGCACGACCACGCGAAAACGGTTTCCCTTGCGCTGTTCTGCCCGCGTGTGTGGCCGGCCCAGGATTTGCCCGTTCATACAGAGCCTCCCTCGAGGATTATCAGTTGTTATACCACCCAGTTACAAAATAAAGTACGTAGTAATACGCTGTTTTTACGTTTTGAACGAGGTTGAAGTGTCTTGGTGGTCAACGGAGCACCGCGAATTCGCCGCTGCTGAGCAAATAGCAGTCGTCCTGCAGGCCGAGCCCGGCATTGAAGTTAAGCCCGACCTTGCACTCGCCGCTCAGTCGGCGTTAAATAGACAGGAAATGCTCCCAGGTTGTAATGGAGGAATGGTTCCTAGCGCTGGTCCCATGGCTGCTGCCGCGGAGTTACGCTCGCTTTTTCTTCGCCGAAGCGCCTATTTGGCTTTCGGATTGCTCCTTGGACTTCTGATGATTTTCGCCGCGGCTCCCGCTGCTAGCGCGCTGACGCCACAGCAAGCCGAACGCGCGCACTCCCTCAGTCTGAAGTTAAAGTGCATGTGCGGTGGCTGCGATGATACCGCTGGCACCTGCAATCATAGCGGCGGCGCGTTCGCGGGCCCCTGCGCTACGGCGCGGGCAGAGCTAAAGGAAATCGATCAGCGCATCTCGCGCGGCGAATCCGACGACCTCATTCTCCAAGATTTCGTGCAGGAATATGGCCCCAGTGTTCTGGTTTCCCCGCCGGCCAAGGGCTTCGACTGGCTTGTGTGGGTCATGCCGGTCTTGTTGCCATTGCTGGCCTTTGCCCTGGTGTGGGCGCTGGTCCGCCGCTGGCGCCATCGCGCAACTCTGCAGCCCGTCGCAGCCGACGGTCCGCCGGTTTCCGACGAACTGATTGCCCGCGCCCGCCGCGAAGCTGAAAAGGAATCCGATGAGTAACCTCGATATCGGCATCGCCTGCCTGTTGCTCACGGTAGCCGTGCTGGTGTTCGTTTTTGGCGTCAAACTGGACGCATCTGACGCCGTGCCGCACCGCACCAAGCTCGATCAGCTCCTGGAACGCCGCGACGCCATCTACGAAAATCTTCGCGACCTGCGTTTTGAACATCGCGCCGGAAAATTTTCCGACGAGGATTTCGAGGAGATCAAGCAGTCGCTCGAAATTGAGGCCGCTCGGGTGCTCGCCGAGATGGACACGCTCACTGGCGGGGCTCCCACTCCCGCTACTCGCCAGGCAGCCTCCGAGAAGGGACGTCGTTCATGATTCGTCGCAGTTGGAAGAAGTTTTCGCTCGCCAGCGCGCTGCTCTGTTTTTTCGCATCGGCCGCATTTGCTGGAACAGTCTCCGGCACGATCACCAATGGCACCACGGGCAAAGTCGCTTCCGGAGTCCAGGTGATTTTGATTCAGCTAATGGGCGGCATGAAGCCGGTTGCCAACACGAAATCCGACGCCCAGGGCCACTACCAGTTCGATAATCCTCTGCTCGGGCAAGGACCGATGCTTCTGCGCGCCGTCTATCGCGGCGTCTTGTACCACGAGCCGGTGACGCCCGGAACCACCAACGTCAATATCGACGTCTTCGAGCCCACCAGCAAAGCCAATGCGATCGATGTGACGGCTCACGCCATCATCGTGCAACCCAGTGGCCCGAATCTCAACGTCGACGAGGAATACAACATCGACAACAACACCAAGCCGCCGCTAGCCTTCTACCGATCCGGCGGTACATTCAAATTCACGCTCCCCGCTGGCGCGCAGATCAGTCAAGTGACCGCTGGAATTGCAGCCGCCGGAATGCCGCCGGTGATTCAGAGCACCACCGACGTGGGCAACAACGAGAAAGCCATCGACTACGCGTTTCGCCCCGGATCGAGCCGCGTGGGAATCACCTACACGGTTCCCTATCCGAGCAATCAGACGCAGCTTAACTTTTCGTCGCCGTATACCATTGGACGCTTGGCGATATTCGCACCGCCAACCGTGCAGGTTGCCGGAGGCGATTTCGCGCCCGCCGGCTCGGAGCAAGGCTTCAACGCGTATCTGCGCCAATCGGTCGCACCAAACACGCCCGTAGAGGTAGCGATCTCGGGGACCGCGCCTCCGCCTGCCGACGATGCCGGCAATGGCGACGCGAACTCCGCGGACAATTCGCAGAATCCGTCCGTCAATTCGCATGTGGACGACGGCGCGCAGACGGCCCCAGTCGCCACGGTCACCACTCTTCCGGCGCGCATCGACAGCCTGAAATGGATCGTTGTAGGTGGCTTTGTCGCGCTCTTCGCGCTCGGCCTGATTTTCGTGCTGCGCCAGCCACAAGTGGCGCCAGCGACTCCAGACGGTGAGGCCGCGGCTCTACCGCCTGCGCCCGCGAAAAAATCCGCGCAGGCCAAGCCCGTGCGAGCGTCTGCTTCGGCAGCGGCGTCAGACGCTAAATCCGCGCCTGCGGCGGTAGCAACCGCAGAGCAATTGCCGACCGAAACCGAAGTCGAGCACGAAGTTCGCGGCAGCCTCGATGAACTGAAAGACTCGCTCTTCCGCCTCGAACTTCGCCGCGAGGCCGGCACCATCTCCGAAGAGGAATATCTGCGCCGTCGCGACCGCGTGCAGAAAACCCTGCGCGATTTGGTGAAAGGCTAGATGGCGGCTTTGGATGCCGCCATGGATCGCCCCATGGACCACACTATGACCGGCGCTTCCTCCACGCCGCTGCAACGCTCCGCGTCTGCTGTGGATCAGGTCGCATCCGCTGGCCTGGGTGTTGCCTTCGAGAAAATCGAGAAGCGCTTCGGATCGCTGATCGCTCTGCGCGGTGTGTCGCTCGAAATCGCGCCCGGAGAGTTTGTCGCATTGCTTGGCCACAACGGCGCGGGTAAGACAACTCTGCTTCGCATCACCGCCTCGCTCATGTCGCCCACAAGCGGCCGAGTGCTCTTCCCCGGCCTTCCGCCCGGTGCGTCGCCAAAATCCTTAATCGGCATGGTCGGCCACAGCACTTTGCTTTACGACGAGCTCACCGCCGCGGAAAATCTCTCGCTCTTCGCCCAGCTTTACGGGCTGACCAGCATTTCAGAGCGCGTGCAACAAGGTCTCGCCGCGTGCGGGCTCGCTTCTCGCGCCGGCAGCATCGTCCGCAACTTTTCGCGCGGAATGCGCCAGCGCCTGGCCATCGCACGCGCGCTGCTGCACGCCCCGCGCCTGCTGCTGCTCGACGAACCTGCCGCTGGCCTCGACCGCCAGGGCGCCGCGTGGTTCGCCGAAACGCTCGCTGGACTTCGCCAATCCGGTGCAACCATCATCATGAGCACGCACGCGCGCAACGAGTCGCTCGACCTCGCCACCCGCGCAGTTTCGCTTTCCTCAGGGCGCGTGGAGCTCGACAGCGGCTCCGGCGGCGATCCGCGCCAGATACTTGCCGCGCTTCGGGCGGAGGCGTAAGTGTCCACCGCGCGCGCCGCCGCTATCTTGCTGGCGAAAGAACTGCGCCTCGAATTCCGCACCCGCGAGCTTTTGAACGCCACCGTGGTCTTCGCCATCGTCGTCGTCGTGCTGTTCAGCTTCGCGTTCGATCCCACACCCGCAGAATCGCGCCGTTACGGCCCGGGCCTGCTATGGATCGCATTCCTGTTTTCCGGCTCGCTGATGCTGCATCCCTCGTTTGCGCGCGAGCAATCGAACGACACGCTGGACGCCCTGCGCATGGCGCCGATATCGAGCTTCGCCATTCTGCTCGGCAAAATGCTCGCCAATTTCATTTTCCTTTCTCTCGCGGAAGTCGTTCTCGTTCCTGTATTCGCCGTGCTCTACGACGTTTCGCTGGCGGGCATCGTCGGGCGGTTGGCTCTCGTTCTGGTGCTCGGCACCATCGGAGTGATCGTCACCGGCACGGTTTTCTCCGCCATTTCGGCGCACGCACGTATGCGCGAACTGCTGCTGCCGCTGCTTATGTTGCCAATCCTTGCGCCGCTTTTGATCGCCGCCGTGGAATCCACCGCGGCGCTTTTTTCGCAGCAGCCATATCTCGACCAAACCTGGGTCGCATTCCTCGCGGGGTTTGACGTTGTCTTTTTGACTGCGTCGTGGCTTCTGTGCGATTTTCTAATGGAGGAGTAGTTTTGGAGTTCGCGTTATGAAATCTCGAATCGTAGGTTCGGCTTTCGCCGCCGCGCTGATCATTTTCGCCGGTTATGCGGCGCTTTATATCGCGCCCGAGGAAGCCACCATGCACGAAGTCCAGCGGATCTTCTATTTCCATGTGTCCGCCTGGGTGGCCACCTTTACCGCGTTCACCATCGTGTTCATCTCGAACATCGCGTATCTCACCACGCGCGGGCAGCGCTGGGACAGCCTGGGCGTCTCCGCCGCGGAAGTGGGCATCGCCTGCTGCTCGATCGGCCTGATTACCGGTCCGCTTTGGGCCAAGCCGGTGTGGGGAATCTGGTGGACCTGGGACGCACGCCTAACCACCACGTTCATCATGTGGCTGATGTACATCTCCTACCTGATGCTTCGCAGCTTGCTGGAAGATCCGCGCCACCGCGCTTCCCTTTCGGCGGTGTTTGGCATCTTCGCGTTTCTCGACGTGCCGCTCGTCTATATGTCCAATCGCTTGTGGAGGACGCAGCATCCGCAGCCGGTTTTCTTCGGCGGACCCAATTCCGGAATCGATCCGACCATGTTGAAAGTGTTTCTGCTGTGCATGGCGGCCGTGTTGATCGTCATGATTCCCGTGCTGGTGGACCGCTACAGGGTTGAATGCATGCGCAACGAAGTGGAAGAGTTGCGGCAGGAAATCGAATTGCACAGCCTGGACGCGCAATCGCAGTCCCGGCCCGTGAAGGAGGCGTTGTGAAAGACTTTCAGTTTTTATTTGCCGCGTGGATGTGCGTCTGGGCGGTATTCTTTTTGTACGAAACCACCGTGGCGCGGCGCATCTCAAAGTTGCGCGACGAACTCAATCGCTTGAAGCAGCAGCTCCGCGAAAGCTGATCGCGCCGAATTTCGGCGAAGAGCCACGCTGAAATGCTGCAGTTTTTTTCAGCGCGGCGCGCTGTCCACCGTCCACTCGTCCACATCGCGATAGAGGCATATCCGCCACCATCCCCCGCCCGCCGGATCCCGCATCGCGTCCGCAAGCACCCACCGAGCCTCCAGCAAATCATCCAGAAGCGCGGTCGCGCAATCCAGGTATTCGTCATCCCCTCGAGCGTTGAAACTCTCGAAGCGGAATTCGCAGACGGTCACGGCTAATGCCTCTATCAGCCCTCGCTTACCACAACAGCTTCAGCGCAAATTGCACCTGACGCGACGTCGTGGAAGTACTGGTTACCTTTCCTGCCGTCGGCGAGAGTCCAGACGGCGTAAAAACCACCAAATTAGGCGTGCTGAAATTCGCGCGATTCAGCATGTTGAACAGCTCCGCGCGAAACTGCAGCCGGAACCGTTCGTTCACCGGTATGTTCTTCAGCACCGAGAAATCCCAGGTTGCGAGCCCCGGCCCCGTGTACGCATCGCGGCCCACGTTGCCGTAAAATCCGCTCCCCGTCGGCGGCGCCAAAAATGCGGCTGGATTAAACCACTGGCTCGGATTTCCAAGAATCACCGGTCCGCTGAAATTTGGATTCTTGAACGGACGCACGGGGTTCTTTGTGTCGCCGTTGTTGGACGGGTTGTAGCTGAGCTGCGGCGTGAATGGAAATCCTGATTGAAGCATGACGATGGAGTTCACCGTCCAGCCCCCAACGAATCCGTTCGCTATGCCGCCAAGGCCGTTCAGGAACGGCTTGCCTTGTCCGATCGGCAGCTCGTATGTTCCGCTGATTACTGCGGCGTTCCGGACATCGTAAGTGGCAGGCCCCCAATCGGATCGTAGATTAAACGGATTGGAAACCAGCCCCGGCGCGTTACCGGCGGCGGTCTGGTTCAGGGAATCGCCGTTATCGAGAGCCTTCGACCACGTGTAAACCCCTCGAAGCGATAGCCCGCCGCTGAAGCGATGAGTCACGTTGAGCTGCAGCGCGTTGTAAGAACTATCGCCCACTGAAAACCAGGCCCACGCAGCGCCTAACGCCGGATTCGCTACGGGCGTGCCGGAGGGAATGTAGTAACTGCCTGCGGGAACTGGCGAGCCAGCAAGTGGCGCGGGAAAAGTCCCCGGATATACGGCAGGGCAAGGCGACGCTGGGCAAATCACCGGGGTCGGTTCGTTGTCGTCCAGGCTGAGCATCTCGTGATACCCATGCGAGCCCACGTAGCCGACGCTGATGGCTGTATTCGGCGATAGTTCCTGCTCGACGGTCAAAGAATACGAAAGTAGCGTGGGCGTCTTCATGTCCGGCTGCACTCCGGCCGGGAGAACCTTGGCGTTTCCGGGAACCGGCGACACGGGCAACGGCAAGTCAGACACAGGAAGATTCGCAAGACCATATGACGGATTGAATGGAGCGTTCTGGTCCATTCGGTAACCCAGCGCGTCCTGCAAGTCGTAGTACATCCCGAAGCCTGCGCGAACCACCGTGTTTGTGCCGAGCGGCCTCCAAGCCAAGCCGAGGCGAGGCGCAGGCAGGAACTTCGCATTGTTCACCGTGAACGCGGAATTCGAGATCCGCGGGTTTGTTTGAATCACTCCGTTGTTAAAGACGAAAGTCGCAGCGCGACCATTGGCTTCGTTCCAGCCATTGGTGAACGAGTCTCGGAAGCCGAGTGAAAGTGTCAGTCTTGAATTCACCCGAATCACGTCCTGCACGTACCAGGCGCCCATCCACATGCGCCAATTCATTTCCGTCGGTGTGGGATCGTAGAGGAAATTCCCCACGGTGCCTTGCAGCATCTGCTGCAAACCGGTGAAGGTCGCCTGCCCGAATTGGCTCAGCGCCACGTCCTCGTTGGATCGCAGGCGCTGCAGCCAAACGCCAAAGCTGAGCTGGTGCCGGCCCTTGGTCCAATCCACCGAATCCTCGTAAGTGAAAAGGTTCCGGGCCATCGGCAGATTGCTTCCGATGTTGCTGCCTGCCAGTCCAACTTGCGCCGAGGGATTTGCCGCCGCGCTCCCGCCCACCACTACGGCTCCCACCGGATGTCCGCCGACAAATCCCGGCACCGACGCTGCCGGAGTTCCGGGTGTCGGCTCCCCCGTGAAGTAGTAACCCGCGCGCGAGTATCCAAACCTCGCCGTGTTCAGAAGGCCCGGCGAAAACACGTGCGTCTCGCTCAAGCTGAATACCTGTTCCCGCAGGCTTTCTAAATCGGTGCTGTAGATGTTCGAACTGGTGGGAGTCACGTCGTTGCTGTCGTCGATGGTGTAAACCGCGGAAAGCGTATCGTCGTCCGAGAACAGATGATCCAGCCTCGTGGTCCCAAAATCGTCGCGGATCGTCTGCAGCGGGCTGTTGAACACCTCGGCGATTCCGCCAAGGTCCGGAGATGTTGGCCCCGGCGTGGGCCAAAGAGAAAAGAGTGGCGCGACTCCCGGCGCAACGCCGACGTCAGCAAGGCCGCCTACGCATGGATAACTAGGAGCCAAAGCACAGGGCAAAAATCCCGCTCGCGCATTCGCGTCCGGCACCAAATCCACGCCGGTCTGGTGCAAGTGCTGACGAAAACCTTCATAGTTGCCGAAAAGAAAAGTCCTGTCCTTCTGTATCGGCCCGCCCAGCGCCACGCCGAACTGATTGCGCTGGAAGGGAGGCGCCGAGCCGCTTTTGTCAAAGTAGTTCGGCGCATCGAATGCATTGTTCCGCAGATATTCATAGACACTGCCGTGCAACTGATTCGAACCGGACTGCGTGACGATCAGGACCTGTCCCCCCGGACGCTTGCCGTATTCCGCGCCATAATTGTCGCGCAGCACGTTGAACTCGCGAACGGCGTCCACCCCGAGCAGTTCCCCGCTCGTGCCGCCAGGTTGCATGTTGACCTCGGCGGCGCCAGTGAATTCAATGCCATTGAGTAGAAACAGATTTTGCTGAGGTCGATTCCCCGAAACAGAAAAGTTGTTGCCCACCGTGGAATTTGAGACGCCAATTCCGCCCGTCTTTTCCGACGTAAAGTTGACGATCCCTGGATTTAGAGCGAGAAGCAGATCGAAGCTGCGGCCATTCAGCGGCAAGTCCGTGATCTGTTGCTGCCCCACCAATCCGGACAGATCAGATGTGGTCACGCTAACCAGCGGCGCGTCGCCGTTCACCGTCACTTGTTGGCTGACATGGCCGAGCTGGAGCGTGGCGTTCACCCATGCATCTTCAGCGACCACTAAGCGGACGCCCTTACGCACATCCTCCGAGAATCCGTCCTTCGACACGCGTACCTCGTAATCGCCCACCGGAAGCGATAGCACCTGATACCGCCCGGACGCATCTGTCTCGGTCGTCCTCGTCGCACCCGTGTCGATATCGACCACCTTGACCGTTGCCGCCGAGACAAGCGCTCCGGTAGCGTCCGTTACCGTTCCGGAGATCGATGCCGACACCTGCGCCAACGCGCCCGGCGCGCATGCCCCAACCGCCATAAACAGCGCCAAAATCAACGCCGTGCGAAACTCGAACCACGATCGGCGGCGGCTTGCCTGATTGGTAGCTTCCGCGAATCGATTGCCCAGTCCCCGAAGATCGTCGGAGGGGATAAAAACAGTATTGCTCGAACCTCTACGCTGCATGTCAGCTCCCAGGTTTGTATTAAAAGACCGCCGTCGGTACTCAAACGCCGTCAGTGCGCACAAAAAGGAATATGCTTTTTAATACGATTAACAGTGTCATGTCAAGGTGTTTATATACGATTAAAGATACAGCTCAGTGGAGCCGTCGGATTGCGGATACCGTGAGGAGGGCGGTCAGACCATCAGCGGGAGTGGCAGGGCGTCCAAATGCCGCTCGCCGGATAACCATTCCTCATGGCTACAACATCGTAGGAGCAGTTGAGGGTTGGCGCCCAAGGTGTATACTGCGTGTACTGTCCGGCAGGAGGCACTGATGTCACACTCGTTCCAAGCGCGCTGGCTGGCGGTCCTTACAGCTTTCGCGCTCCTTGCAAGTCCGCTCACAATAAACGCCGCGCCAGCCAAAGATAAATCCAAGTCCGATACCGAACTGGCCGACAATCAACCCCTGCCTGAATACACCACCCCTCCCGGAGTAAAAGCCGGCAGCGAGGCGGACGTTTACGCCATCGGGCATCGCAACGTGGGCGGCGGCCTGGACTTCTACTCTTTGCAGAAAGAGATAGCCCTCGGCAAGCAGCTCGCCCAGCAGGTCGATTCGGAAGCCAAGTTCATCAACGACCCTGTGGTCGTGGATTATGTGAATCGAGTAGGCCAAAATTTGGTGCGCAATTCGGACGCGCGCGTTCCCTTCACCATCAAAGTCATCGATTCGGATGTCGTGAACGCCTTCGCCCTGCCCGGCGGATTCTTCTACGTCAATAGCGGCCTGATTCTGCACGCCGATTCGGAAGCCGAGTTGGCGGGCGTGATGGCCCACGAAATCGCCCACGTCTGCGCGCGCCACGGCACGAAGGACATGACCAAGCAGAGCATCGTGCAGCTCGCGTCGATTCCGGCCATGATCTTCATTCCCTACACATGGGCCGGCTACGCGATTTATCAGGGCATGAACTTCGCCATCCCGCTCACCTTCCTTCGCTTTTCGCGCAAGGATGAAGCGGAAGCCGATTTTCTGGGAACGCAGTACATGTGGAAAGCGGGATACGACCCCAATGCGTTCGTCGCCTTTTTCGAAAAGGTCGAATCCGACGAGAAGAAACAGCCCGGCACCATCCCCAAGATCTTCGACACCCATCCGCCCACGCCCGAGCGTATCGAAGCGGTGCAGCATGAAATCGCCACGATTCTGCCGGCTCGCAGCGAATACATCGAAACTACTTCCGATTTCGATCAGGTGAAGCGCCGCTTGCAAATGATCGACGCCAACCTGCGCGTGAAAGACTCCAACGGCCCGACGCTGCGCCGCCAGACCGACGAAAACAAGGGCGGCAACCCGAACTCCAATACTTCCGATACGAATGCCGACGGAACGCCGCCGACCCTGAAGCGTCGTCCCGACGATCAGCAGCAACAACAGAATCAGAACCAGAACCAAAATCAAAACCAAAACCAGCAGCAAAATCAAAATCAGAATCAGCAGGGGGAGTGGTAGCAGTTCGGCAAACGACTTTCGCAGACGCCGGGCGGGACACTTTCTCGCCCGGCGTCTCTTGCTGCAAGAATCCTACGCCAAGGGAATTCCATCCGCGGTAAGGCGATCCATCTGAGGATTGAAAGAACGCTGGCGCGTCAGCGGACGTGCACTTCAGCCACTCCCAGGCGCTTCAAGCCCTCGGAGTAGTATCTGCGATAGAGGATGTCCCACTCTTCGCTGCCTTCCAGAATTTCTTTCTTCTGCGAGCCGATTTTCGCGCGGACCTCCGTGTCCACCTGCTCTTCGAGTTTCAGCAGCGCGGTGAGGATGTTCACGATTTCCAGCCGGATCGTATCGCGGTCCTCCACGAAATCAACATCCGGGCTGGAAACGAGAAGGTCGATGATGCGATGAGAGAGTCGGACGGTTTTTTCGCGGGTCAAACGCATGTCAGCGGAGAATTAGTTTCCTTTCGCGGGCGAGCTGGCCTTTCACTTTCTTGTACATTTCCTGATATTGGACGCCGGTGCGCTGCATTTCGTCGGAATACTTGCTCAAGATCTCGCGCACCTCTTCATTCAGCCGGTCCTCGAGGCCAATCTCGTCCGCCATCACCTGCCGGACGCGCTGGTTCAGCTCGTCTACGTTCTTTGTTTCTATCATCTTCGCGGCCATCAGGCGCTTAACCACCTCTTTCGCCATGTAGCCGACGTAATCCCGATTCAGCAGCATTCAACCTGGCTCCGCACCACGATTATTCGTAATTCAGTCTACTGGTTGCGTGCGAAAAGTGTCAAGGCAAGTATCGGCGATTCGATTCGCTCCGCGTTTTCGTCTCGTTTCGACTCGTTTCGACGATTTGCCGCGGACGCGGCCCCAGCGTATACTTTGAGTTTTAGGCTCATGCCAATGGGATCGACTGATAAGCCTCGCCGCGCGAAGATGCCAGCCTCCGGACCCGGCCCGGTCATCGCCAACCCGGTCATGGAAAACGACAATGCTATCCGTGTGCGCGGCGCCCGCGTTCACAACCTCAAGAATATTGACTTCTCCATCGCGCACAATGCCATCACGGTGGTAACCGGCGTCTCCGGTTCGGGCAAGTCCAGCCTCGCCTTCGATACTCTGTACGCTGAAGGCCAGCGTCGCTACATCGAATCGCTTTCCGCCTACGCCCGCCAGTTCCTGGAGCGCATCGAAAAGCCCGATGTGGACGAAGTCACCGGCATCGCCCCGGCCATTTCCATCCGGCAGAAAAACTCCACGCGCAATCCGCGCTCCACCGTCGCCACGGCCACCGAGATCTACGATTACCTGCGGCTTCTCTACGCACGCGCCGGGCGTACTTTCTGCCTGAATTGCGGCGAGGAAGTCCGCAAGGATACCTTCGACGAAATCGCAACCCGCGTGATGGCTCTGCCCGAAGGCACCCGTTTTTACGTCCTCTACGAGCTGAAATTCAGCCCCGATCCAGCATTGGCGGCGGCGCCGCCGCGCCGTTCGCGCGCCGTCGCAAGCCGCACCTCAGCCGACACGATTCGCCAAACTCTCATCAGCCTGCGCAAGAGCGGCTTCAACCGCCTCTATCAAGCAGGACGCGTCTTCGAATTCGCGACTCCCGAGGAACTGCTCGACGTGGACTTCGCCAAGCCCGTTTGGGTGCTGGTTGACCGGCTCGCGCTCACGCCCGAAATCCGCTCGCGTCTCATGGATTCGATTGAAATCTGCTATCGCGAAGGCCGCGGCGAAGCCATCATCGAATTCCCGCCCGATCCAGCCAGCGCCGATCAGCCCCAGCAGCCTGATCGTATGGTCTTCAGCGAGCGCTTCACCTGCAAGAAATGCGGCGCCACTTATCAGGAGCCGGAGCCGCGCCTTTTTTCGTTCAACAATCCGTATGGCGCATGCCCGCGCTGCCAGGGGTTCGGCAATACCGTCGATTTCGATCTCGACCGTGTGGTCCCGGATAAAAGCAAATCGCTCAACGAAGGCGCCATCGAGCCTTGGAACAAGCCGCGCTATCGCGCGATTGCCATGGAGATGAAAAAGTTCGCGCGCACAAAAGGCATTCCGGCGGATGTTCCCTTCCGCGAACTCACCACCGCACAGCGGGATGCCATCGTCGACGGCGACAAGAAAGAAGGCTTTCCCGGCGTCAAAGGCTTCTTCGAATGGCTCGAACGCAAGAAATACAAACTGCACGTGCGCGTGTTTCTCAGCCGCTATCGCGGCTACGCCACCTGTCCAGATTGCTCGGGCACGCGCCTTCGCGCCGAAGCCAGGGCTGTGAAAGTCGCCGGCCGCTCGATTACCGAAGTCTGCCAGCTGACCGTCAAGGAAGCGCGCCCGTTCTTCGAAAGCTTGCAGCTGAGCCCCGCGGAAATCTCCATCGCCGAAAAAGTGCTCGAGGAAGTTCAGCAGCGCTTGCGCTTTCTGGACGAAGTCGGCCTCGATTACCTGACGCTCGACCGCCTCACCTCCACACTTTCAGGCGGCGAAGCGCAGCGCATCCAGCTAGCCACATCGCTTGGCTCGCGCCTGGTCGGCGCTCTCTACGTTTTGGATGAGCCGTCCATCGGCCTGCATCCGCGCGACACCCATCGCCTGATCGAAATCCTGAAAGGTCTGCGCGATCTCGGAAATACCTTGCTGGTCGTCGAACACGATCCCGACACGATTCTTGCCGCTGACGATGTTCTCGATCTCGGTCCCGGGGCTGGCGAACACGGCGGCCAATTGATGTTTGCTGGTTCGCGCGATGAAATGCTGAAAGATCCGAATTCGCTGACCGGAAAGTATCTTCGCGGCGAATTGCGCATCGCCGTACCGCAGCACCGCCGCAAGCCGCAGGGCAAAGTGCTAAAAATCACCGGCGCGCACAGCCATAATCTGAAGGGCGTCGATGTGATGATTCCGCTCGGCGTGCTGGTCGCTATCACCGGCGTTTCCGGATCGGGCAAATCCACGCTCGTGCACGATGTTCTATACAAGGCTCTCGAAGCCAAGCGCACCGGCGGCAATTGGCGCGCCTTTTGCGACCGCATCGAAGGCGACGCCGCCATCGAAGCCATTGAAATGGTCGATCAGTCCCCCATCGGGCGCACACCGCGCTCCAATCCAGCCACCTACCTCAAAGCGTTCGATCCGATTCGCGACGTTTTCGCCGCAACTCCCGAAGCAAAAAAGCGCGGCCTTACCGCCGGACATTTCTCATTTAATATTCCGGGTGGCCGCTGCGAAGCCTGCCAAGGCGACGGAACCGTCACCGTCGAGATGCGCTTCCTCGCGGACGTCGAACTGGTTTGCGAAGAATGCCACGGCACGCGCTACAAAAGCAGCGTGCTCGAAGTGCTCTATCGCGAAAAGAATATTCACGACGTGCTGCAATTGACGGTTCGCGAAGCACTGATTTTCTTCGCCAGCGTTCCGAAGATCACCGCGCGCCTGCGGGTGCTCGACGAAGTGGGCCTCGGCTATCTTCGCCTCGGCCAGTCCGGAACCACGCTTTCCGGCGGCGAAGCGCAACGCCTGAAACTTGCCGCGCATCTCACCCGCGAAGCCAGCAGCGGCATCCTTTATATCTTCGACGAGCCCACCACTGGTCTCCATTTCGACGATATCCAGAAGCTGCTGACCGCATTTCGCAAGCTCATCGAAGCGGGCGCGTCGGTGCTGATCATCGAACACAATCTCGACGTTATCAAATCCGCCGATTGGGTAATCGATCTCGGCCCCGAAGGCGGCGACGCCGGCGGGCGCGTGGTCGCGGCTGGAACTCCCGAGCAGGTGGCGCGCAACGCGCAGTCGCACACCGGGAAATTCCTGGCGCGCGTCCTGGCGCAAGAGGAAAACAACCACCGCGTCAATCACTTGCCGGAAGCGAATCACGCTGCCGAAAACGCTTCATCTGGGAACGCAACGGCTGAAAAATGAACACCGCGCTGCGCGCTGCCGTTCTGCTGGCGATTTGCGCTCCGCTCGGCGCTGGCGCTCATTACGCCAATGCCGCGCAAAACTCCGGCGTTACTCGCACGCGCATCCATCGCGATGCCGCTGCTGCGGAACTCAACCGCCTCCTCAACGACGCGCAAACCGCCGTCCAGCAAAAGGATTTCGACACAGCCGCGAAGGACTACCAGCAATTCCTCGCCAAGAAACCGGACGACGCTATCGTTCACTTCGATCTCGGCTACGTTTACACCGCGCTCAATCGCGCGGACGACGCGAAATCCCAATATCAAAAGGCCGTCGCGCTCGATCCGAAAATGGGCGCCGCTTATTTGAATCTCGGATTAACCCTGCTGCAAAGCAGCCCCGCTGATGCCGTCGACCCGCTGCAACACGCTGCCGATCTGCTTCCCGATCAGCCGCGCCCCAGGTTCCTGCTCGCCACGGCTCTCGAACGCAGCGGAAAGCTCAACGACGCCATCGCGCAATACCAAGCCGCCGAAAAATTGGACGCCAAAGATTTCGAGACGCATCTCGCTCTCGGCTTGGCGCTGCTTCACACCAATCGACTCCCCGACGCCGAAAGGGAATTCCGCGCCGCGCTAGTCCTCCAATCTGATTCGCCCGAGGCCGACGAAGCTCATCTCGGACTCGGCCAGTGCCTCATCGCCCAAAAGCAATATCAGCCGGGCATCGCTGAATTGGGAGCCTATTTAAACGATCACCCGAAGGACGCGCATATCCGCGTCGAGCGCGCCGCTGCGCTCGTCGATCTTGGTCAGCTGGACCAGGCCATGGCTGAACTTGACCGCGCCGCATCGCAAGGTCCCGAAAATACCGACGCGCTGGAGCTGCGCGCGCGCATCTATTTCGCGAAAAAACAGTTCGCCAATGCCGTGCCGCCGCTGAAACAAGCCGTCTCCCTGGCGCCGCAAAACGCCAATTTCCGGGCGCTTCTTGGCCACGCGCTGCTGGCGTCGAAAGATTATTCCGGCGCCGTCGCGCAACTCCTCCAAGCCAACAAGCTCGATCCCAGCGCGAACGACGTGCTCGGTGATCTGGTGATCGCCGAATACAACACCCAAAACTACGCTGTCTCGCTGCAAGTGCTGGATGTGCTCTCCAAGCGCAGCCAGTTGCCGCCCGAGAGTTGGTTCCTTCGCGGCGCTTGTTACGATAAACTGAATGCGCCGGAGCAGGCGCTCGATGCGTATAAACACTTCCTGCAACTGAACACGGACGAGAACAGCGACATGTATTTTGAAGCGAGTTCTCGCGTTCGAGCCCTCACCCTCGAGCTAAAAAACAAAAAGAGGTAGGCCCTTGGCTGCAACTCTCCAGTTCTGGGGAGGCCTCGTCCTGGCGGCGCTCGTCGCGAACCCCGCCTCTCCCGTCGATCGCACGCCTGAGCTTCGCGCCCGTTTCGAACATGAAACCAACCCGGCTCACAAGGCCAAACTGATGCAGAAGCTCGGCGCCGCTGAATTTAAGGACATTGAGAAAGATGTGGCGAATTCTCAGTTCGCCAGCGCCGCCGATCTCCTTCATCAATACCGTAACGAAGTTGAGCTATGCTCGAAGGAACTCGACGCCACCGGCGTCAACGCCGAGAAAAAGCCGGACGGGTTCAAGCAGCTGCAGATTTCCGTCCGCGAATCCCTGGAGCGCGTGGACCGGCTTATCTCCACCATGACCGCCGACCAGCAAGTTCCCCTTCGCGCCGATCGCAACCGTCTGGAGGAGCTAAACAGCCACCTACTGCAGGAACTTTTCCCGCGCGCGCCAAATCGCCGCCTGCGCGATCGCTATCACATCCCTATCCCCTAGGAGGACGTTATGAGCCGTCGCTCGCTTTTTGTGAGATGCTTCGCCGGCGCCCTGGCGGTCTTGCTCGGCACTGTGCGAATGGCAGCGGCCCGCCCGCAAACGCCGCAAAGTTACTTGAGCGCCGAAGAAGCCGCCAAAATCCGCGACGACCAGGATCCGTCCGATCGCATCAAAATCTACGTGGGTATCGCCGAAGACCGCTTGCAAAAGTTCGACTATGAGTTTAACCGCGCGGTTCCCGAGCGGGATCGCAGCGATGTGCTGAATAGCCTTCTTCACGCCTACGAAGACAGCCTGGACGACGCCGATGACGAAATCGACGACGCCCGGTACAAACAGGCCGACATCAAAGCCGCGCTGAAATTTATGGACGACAAAGGCAAAACCTTCTTGGCGCGGCTGCAAAAATACAGTAAAAATGGAAAGTATCTTAGCGACTACAGCGACACCTTGCAGGACGCAATCGACAGCACCACCGACGCGCTTTCAGACGTGGCCGACGCACAAAAAAACATGCTGCCCGCCGTGGTACGCCGAAAAAAGTGAAGAGCTCGCGCAGCCATAGCAAGCGGGTTCCGGGCGGCGACAGAATTTTTCAGCGCATCTACACGCGCCTCGGCTGCGAGGGACGCCCACCGCAGTTTCTCGTCGATTTCCACCCCTACGCGGGCCTCACGCACACGATCCGTCTGCGCGGCGACACCGCCTACGTGCGCCTCTCGGATGTGCTACGCCAAGCCCCAATTCCAGTGATCGAATCCACGGCTGCCTTGCTGTTGGGGCGCCTTTACCGCCGCCGGCCTCCCGAGGACCTGCTCGATCTCTATCGCCAATTCGCTCACGCCAATTCCACGCGCCAGCAGATCATGCTGCTCCGCCGCACTCGCGCTCGCAAACTTGATCTGCATCCGTCCGGCGCGCACCACAATCTCCACGAGATGTACCAGCAGCTCAACGAGCGCTACTTCGAACGCGCGCTTCCCTACCCTCGACTCGGCTGGAGCAAGCGTTCCTGGCGCGCTCAGCTCGGATGTTTTGATCCCGCGCTGAATCAAATTGTGATCAATCGCGTGCTCGATCGGCAGGATGTCCCGGAGTTCGTGGTCGCTTACGTCCTCTACCACGAGATGCTGCACCAAAAGCATCCCGTCAAATTCGCGCGTTGCCGCCGCGAATCGCACTCCACGGATTTCCGACGCGAGGAACGTCAGTTCGCGGACTACGCGCGCGCCATGCGCTTCCTCGACCGTTTCGGCACCGGGCGCCCGCGCTAGGCCACAAGCACTTGAGTCTGTGAATATTTGTTTGTGTGGATGTGAAGCTGATAAAGATATTTACGGCTGAACTTCAATTGCGCTTGTGGGAAAGCTCTGCGATCTTTTTGCGGATCTTCTTGGCGTCGCGAGCGCCGGGAAACTCGCGCAGGTAGTCCTGATAGGCCTGCAGCGCCTGCGCCCAGTTGTGCTGTTTGTCATAGCAATCAGCCAGCAATAGCCGCGCCTTGGCGTTCTTCGGATCGCGCCTCACCGCGGAATCGAACCGCGAAATCGCCGCGCCGTAATCACCCTTGTGCATGTAAAAAGTGCCGACGTCTACATCCTCTTCCGCCGGCGTCTCCGCCGGTTTTTTATCAGCTTTTTGGCCGCTATTCGATTTCGAGGTAGACGTGGACGACGACGAACTATACTGGCCAGCCTTCGCGAGGGAAGGCACACACACGCCCAGAACGATTGCCAACGCAATCGCCAAAAAGCTCAGCATGCAATCGCCTGTGCGCACCGATTCCGCGCCCAACCGCGCCAATTTCCGTTCGCTAACGTTACCCCGCCTAGCTGCGCCGGTCTTGCCCCATTTTGCTATCATAGAAGTGGCACAGCGACGTACCCATACGCGCCGTCCCTCTCCCATTCTAACTCTTCGCCAATGGAACTACGCGAAAAAGTCGAGCAACTGCCGACGCAGCCCGGCGTCTACCTTTTCCAGGACGCCGCCGAAAACATCATCTACGTCGGCAAAGCGCGGTCATTGCGCAATCGCGTCAAATCATACTTCCTCGAGTCTCGCTGGCAAGACGCCAAAACCGGCTCGCTGGTCCGCGAAATCGCCGACTTGCAATTCATCGTTGTCGATAACGAAAAAGAAGCTCTCGCGCTCGAAAACAATCTCATCAAGAAACACCAGCCGAAATTCAACATTCTGCTGCGCGACGACAAAACATATCCGTACATCCGCTACACCGCCTTTGAAGATCATCCGCGCGTCTACGTCACGCGCCGCCTGCTGAAAGACGGTTCCATCTATTTCGGTCCATACTTCCCCGCCAGTCTTGCCTACCGGCTGGTGCACCTGATCCACAAACATTTCCTGGTGCCGTCCTGCACGGTTGATTTAACGCGCAATCATCCCCGCCCTTGCCTGCAGTTCTACATTCATCGCTGTCTCGGCCCGTGCGTCGAGGGACTGGTCACCGGCGACCGCTACTCCGAAGCCGCGCGCGACGTGCGTCTGTTCCTCGAAGGTCGCCGCAACGATCTGTCGGGCAGCCTCAAGGAACGCATGGAACGCGCCTCCACCGACGAGCGCTTCGAAGAAGCCGCTGGCTATCGCGACCTGCTGCGCACACTCACCGAAATGGAAGAGCGCCAGAAAATCGCCGCCGCCGAAGGCGACGACACCGACGTGCTAGGCTGGTACGCTGAGCCGCCGCAGGTGGCTGTCAATCTTTTCCACTTGCGCGGAGGACGCGTTGTTGATCGACGCGATTTCTACTGGGAAGATCTGAAGGATTTCGATCCCGCCGAATTTCTTCCTTCGCTGATCAAACAGTTGTATCTCGACGCTGCTTATCTGCCGCGCTACATTCATACGCCCATCGA
>DATLSB010000002.1:0-9607 GCA_035534415.1 Candidatus Dormiibacterota bacterium
CACGATCGCGCACAATGGCGACAAGGCCACCAAGGAAACCGCGACGGCGTTGCTCAGCTACGTCCTCGAAGATGCCAAAAAAGATTTCACCATCACGCGATTCAAGGGCCTTGGCGAAATGAATCCCGACCAGCTCTGGGCTACCACCATGAACGCCGAAACGCGCACGCTGCTCAAGGTGAAGCTCGAGGATGCCGTCGCCGCCGAGGAGATTTTCGCCACACTCATGGGCGAAAACGTCGAGGAGCGCCGCAAATTCATCCAGGAAAACGCCCTCGACGTCGTCAATCTCGACATTTAGGAGCTCAACATTGGCAAGTCGCGATCCTTTCGGCGGCAGTGAGGAGCTTCGAGAAATCATCTCGCGCCTATGGACGACTCCCGAGCATGCCGAATGGGCTCCGAAAACGGATGTAATTTCGCTTAGCGATCTGCGCGAGTGGATGGAAAGCAGCGACATCGAGATCCTTGGATTCGCAAGCGCGACGATTCACAATCGGCGCTTTCGCATTGAACCGCCGCTTTCAACTGAAGAGTACGTGAGCTTCGAAAAGAGCTACCACGAGCGATGCTTGCGCGACAATCCAGACGGGGAATGGTCGGATAGCCGATACTCGGCTGGACACGATCTTGTGAATATTTTCAGTAGCCTTTGGGCGGATCAGAACGTTCCCCGCCCGATTTTGGCGGAATTGAAGGATTGGCTAGGCAATCTGTACAAAAACGGGGATGCCGATATTCGGACATGTATCGTTCAAGCAACATTGGAGCACCTTTTCGAGCAGAAGGCGCTTCGCACATTTTTTTCGGATTGGCAGGGCGATTCCGTGCTACGCATTGCGTACGACGAGGCGTGCTTATGGCCCGATGGCGGCGGGAGCTCGCCCCTCTGCATGCCTCCCCAGACAAGACGAGGGCGGCAATGACCAACCAACTCTCGCATTTTGCGATTCACGCTGATGATCTGGAACGGGCGCGCAAATTCTACGGGGGTGTCTTCGGCTGGACGTTTCAAGGCTTCGGCGGCGGCCCGATGACCGATTTCTGCCAGATTCTCGATGCCGAAGGCAACCGCCTGGCGCCGCTCGGAGCCATGCAGTCGCGCAAATTCAATGCCGCGCCGCAGCCGGTCAGCGGCTTCGAGTGCTCGATCGCTGTAAATGATGTGGATGCAATTGCAAAAGCCGTGGCAGCGAACGGCGGCAAAATCGTCATGCCCAAAGCCGCGATCCCCGGCGTCGGCTGGATCGTGAAATTTATGGATTCCGAGGGCAATCTTGCCTGCGCCGTGCAGTACGACGCAGCCGCGAAATAGCCCGAGGCAGGAGCGAAGCAGTGCAGCGTGCGCGCAATATCGTTCGGTGGATTTTTCTGGCGCTCGCGCTGGTGTACCTGGCCTGGTGCGCGCCGGAGCTGATCCGTAACTTTCATCATTGGCGCGCCGCCATTCCGGACGATCCGATGGCGGCGGAATTTTGGCGCACGGCGTTCCGCCTGGACGCGACGAATATTGCCGCCGTGCTGGTGATCGGAATCGCCACCTTTTGGGGGCTGAAGCCGCGCAAACGCGCCGGATCCGGCGCGCCGTCTGCGCAGGGCTGAGATTTGCGCCCGCGTCCGCTGGACGTAATTCTGACGAGCGACGCGAAGAATCTCTCTCTTGTGGTTGAGCTATTACGGAGGCGCCGCGAGCGCCACAACGAATTGATTATCAAAAGGGGTCTAAATGGCTGACGAGCAAAATTCTCAGATCCTCACTCCGGTTGATATCGAATCGGAGATGAAAAAGTCGTACCTCGATTACGCCATGAGCGTGATCATCGGCCGCGCGCTGCCGGACGTTCGCGACGGCCTGAAGCCAGTGCACCGCCGCATTCTCTTCGGCATGTACGAGCTCGGCCTCACCTCCACCAAGGCCTACCGCAAGTGCGCCAAGATCGTCGGCGAAGTGCTCGGCAAGTATCACCCGCATGGCGATACGCCTGTGTACGACGCGCTGGTCCGCCTCGCCCAGGATTTCAACATGCGCTATCCGTTGGTCGACGGCCAGGGCAACTTCGGCTCTGTCGATGGCGACCCGCCGGCGGCCATGCGGTACACCGAAGCGCGCCTTTCGAAAATCGCTGAGGAAATGCTGGCGGACATCGAAAAGGAAACCGTCGATTTCACGCCCAATTTTGACGAGAGCGAAAAAGAGCCGGTCGTCCTGCCCACGCGCATTCCCAATCTTTTGGTCAACGGTTCGTCGGGCATCGCCGTCGGCATGGCCACCAACATTCCGCCGCACAACCTGCGCGAAACCATCGAAGGCGCCATTCTGCTGATTGAAAATCCGGAAACCACCCTCAAGCAGATGATGAAAATCATTCCCGGCCCGGATTTTCCCACTGGCGGCTACATCTACGGCCGCGAAGGCATCGAGCAGGCTTACAGCACTGGCCGCGGCTCATTCCAGGTGCGCGCCAAGGCGGCCATCGAACAGCGCGGCAAGGACCGCCAGGACATCGTCATCACCGAGCTGCCATATCAGGTGAACAAAGCGCGGCTGATTTCGCACATCGCGGATCTGATCAACAACAAGAAACTCGACGGCGTTGGCGATGTCCGCGACGAATCCGACCGCGATGGCATGCGCATCGTGGTCGAGCTGAAGCGTGACGAAGAGCCGCAAATCGTCCTGAACAAGCTCTACAAAATGACGCAGATGCAGGAATCGTTCGGCATGATCCTGCTGGCCATCGTCGCTGGACAGCCGCGCGAGCTCGGCTTGCTGCAGATGCTGAGGCTCTTCAGCGAGCACCGCATCGACGTGGTTCGCCGTCGCACGCAATACGATCTGCGCAAAGCCCAGGAGCGCGAGCACATCCTGCTCGGCTACCGCATCGCGCTCGATCACATCGACGACGTGATCCGAATTATTCGCGGATCGTCCAGCCGCGCCAACGCCCGCGAAAACTTGCACGATTTTTTCCTCAACAAATCCGTGCGAGTGATAGTCGGCGGCAAGGAAACAACGATCAAGGGCGTCAAGCTCGATCCCAAGAAGTACGACGTGCTTTCCGCCGTCGCCGGGCGCGCCGAGGTCATCGCAACTGGCGAAGGGTTCGGCCTCAGCTACATTCAAATCGACGCAATTCTCGAACTCCAGTTGCATCGCCTGACGCAACTCTCCGTCGATGACATCCTCAAAGAGCTGGCGCAAATTCGCGAGCGCATTGCCGAGCTGCAGTCGATTCTCGGCAGCGAGAAAAAACTCAAGGCTGTGATCGTCGCGGAGCTGCGCGATGTAGTGAAGTCTTACGGCGACGACCGCCGTACGCAGATCGTCGATCGCGTGGAAGAGATCAAGCTCGAAGACCTGATCAAAGATGAAGAGATGGCTATCACCGTCAGTCACTCCGGCTATATCAAGCGCACTTCGGTGGACGTCTACCGCCATCAATCGCGCGGCGGCAAGGGCCGCATCGGAGCGAAGACGCGCGACGACGATTTCGTCGAGCATTTCTTCGTCGCCTCGGCGCACAGCTATATTCTGCTATTCACCTCGAAGGGACGCGTCTATTGGGTGAAGGTCTACGAAATTCCCGAAGGCGCCGCAGCCACTCGCGGCAAGGCCATCAACAGTTTGGTCCGCTTCCAGGACGGCGAAAAGCTTACCGCCGTGGTTGCCGCGCGTAATTTGGAGGAGCAAGACCGTTACGTCTTCCTCGCCACCAGAAATGGCACCGTGAAAAAGACGGCTATCGCTGAATTCTCCAACCCGCGCCCGTCCGGCATCATCGCCATCAATATCGAAGAGGGCGATGAGCTGATCGGCGCCAAACTCACCGACGGCAAGCAGATGATCTTCCTCGCCAGCCGCGAAGGACAGGCCATCCTCTTCCGCGAGACGGAAGTCCGCGCCATGGGCCGCAATGCAGGCGGCGTGAATGGCATGGACCTGGCCAAAGGCGACCTGGTTGTCTCCATGGACGCGGCCCAGCCCGATTTCGCCATCATCAGGAATGAATTCAAGACCGACTCGCAGAATCTCGATGAGCTCGAAAGCGATCAGATTCGCCAGTCGCTCACTTCGCTGATGCTCACCGTCTCCGAGAAAGGTTTCGGCAAGCGCACTCCGCTCGCCGAATATCGCGTCACTTCGCGCGGCGGCAAGGGCGTAATCAACCTGAAGTCCACCGATCGCAACGGCGCTGTGGTCGCGGCTCTGCAAGTCCGCGAAGATTCGGACGTGATGATTATCACCGGGCACGGCAAAGTGATCCGCGTGCATTCCGGTGAAATTCGCGAGGCTGGCCGCTCGACGCAAGGCGTCCGCCTGCTGCGCCTCGACGAAGGCGACCGCATCGCCGCCGCCGCCGGCATCCTCGAGGAGGAAGAAGCTGCCGCAGCCGTCGCCGGCTCCGCGCCGACCGAACCCGAAAAGAAGTAGCGCCTTTGCTTTTGAATCTTCGGGTGCCGCACTCTTTTCGCCGCGCACTAGCAACTTGTCATACTGATGGAGGCAGATCTTTGGCCGACGAGGGCTCTGCTTTCGACCCGGAATTTCCGGATGCGGACTTAAATGGTGCCCGGCGTCTCGCCGGCGTATTTTGCCTTTTCGGGTGCCCCAACATCGAGGCACGCCATATGGTGGCAACATTCGCACCGTTCGCGCTGACCGTTGCTCCCACGTGAAAGTCTATGATATCACCTCAATTATTATGACTAGGCGTTCTCTGCGACTGTTGTTTGCGCTGCTGCTCGCTGCGGCCGTCCCACTCTCTTCTCACGCGCAGCAGACGTGCGAACGTAGAACCGTCCCTGTTTCTTTCCTTGATGGACAAATCCTCCCGATTCGCAACGTGGCGCCGAGAGATCTCGTTGCTCAGCTCGATAAGAAACCAGTAAAAATCCTTTCAATTGTGCCCGACGAGCGCCCACACCGGATTGTTCTGGTACTGGATTCGAGTGGCAGCATGGATATGGGCAATGTTCAATCCGCCGCTCCTTCTTATTGGACGATGGCGCTCACGTTAGCCCAGAACTTTGCCGCAGAGAATGCTGACAACGTCAAGCTCGCTCTCGTCATGTTTAATAGCCATGTAACTGACACAATAGGTTTCGATGCCGGCAATGCAGCCGTGGAGGCGAGGCTTCACCAGTTGCTTGGCGATAAGACCTTCGAGAAAACCAGCGTCCGGGGACGTACCCCCATGCGCGACGCCGTCGCTCTCGCCAATCAACTCTTCGACCACCCCACTTCCGCAGACGCAATCTACTTGTTAACGGATGGCGACGACAACGCCAGCGTCCACAAGCCCAGGGACGTGACCCGTTTGCTCTCCGCTTCTTCGGTGCGTCTTTTTGTGACTCTTTTCCCGCAACTCGATCTGGTAACTGAGGATGGTTCGACCAAGTTGCAGGAGCTCTCCGACATGGCGACTTATTCTGGGGGTGAAATTCTTCTTCAGCTTGATTGGTACGACGGTCGCGCCGTCGTGGCTTCCCATTTAGACGCGATCAAACAATTGACCTTCGAACAGATCATGACGCGCTTGTACCAGACGATTCTTCAGGACGATTTGGTGGAAATTGAGTTGCCCGCACCGGCATTCCGTGACGAAAAATGGAAATTGAACTTCAGCGAAGATGCTCGGCAGCGATGGAAAGATGCCAAGATCACTTACCCGGTGCTGCTTTCCGGCTGTCCGCTTCCGACTCCAGGTGCGAGCCAGATCTCCGGGCGCTGACACGCAGGGCATTGCCCCAGCTGACACCTTGAACGCTCGTCTCGGTGCGTCGACATCTCTCGCGCCCCACGGCATGCGCCTCTAGCTAGCCGTCACTTCGATTGGAATTCGAGCCGCTGCGAAATGCCTAATGCACCGGCGGCGCGATGTAATATCCAGGCCGCGTGCGCACGTGAACATCTGGCCGGTCCACGGTCACTCGGATCGTGTGGTAGCCCGGCTTCTCGCCACTCGGCGGCTGGTACGCCAGCGTGTACTGCGCGTGCAGCTCGCCGCCAATCTCATCCATGTCGTGCTGAATCGCGCGATCTTTTCGAGGGCCTAGCGACAGCCCTCCGGTGCTCGTGGCCGACACTTCCAGCGAATTGCGCGTCACCACGTTTTTGCCTGTTCGCACCAGCCATACCGCCAGCGCGCCCAAATTCGCGGGAGGCTCTTCGTACTGCGATTCGATATCCGGGTTCACCGGCATGCCCGGCCGTATTGGGACCGGGAAAGTTCCCGGCGGCCCGATCGGCGCGGGACCGGTATAGGCGGGCGGCTGCGTCAAATCCGCTTCGGTGATGCTCAGCGCGATCGAGTAGATCGTCACGTTGCCTACGTGCGCCGAGCGCAGCACTTCTCCGAGCTTGCTCTGGCTGCCGCTATCGAGCGGTTCGGCGATCACCAACAAAATTCTCCGCCGGCCCGCGGGCTGATTTTCAAGCATGGACACGCCGCGCGCCATTGCATCGTAAAGATGCGCTCCACCGCTGCCGACGGTCAGGCCGTTGATCGTCTTTTGAATCGCTTCCTGGTCTGGCGTGAAATTCTGCAGCACGTTCACCGCGCCGGAGAAACCGATCACCGCTGCGCGCGAAGTTTGCCCCATCACCACCTGCGTGAATAAAATTCCCGTCTTGCGCACCGCGGGCAGCAGCCCCTGCACGCGCGGGCTGGTCTGCACCACTAGCGCGATATCGAATGGCTGCCCGCCGAGATCGAAATGCGTGATCTTCTGCTGCGCGCCGTCGTCGTATAGCCGGAAATCTTTTTTTGACAGGTCCAGCACCAGTTCGCCCTTGCGGTTACGCACCGTTACCGGCGCGGTCACTTCCGATGTGCGCACGCGAATGCTCTGCATCGCATCCGGAGGCGGATTCTGCGGAGTGGCGCCGGTCTGTTGTTGCACTGTTGCGGGCGGCGCGTTCTGCGCCCACGCGTTCTGCGCCAACACGGCGCATGTCAGCGCAACGCACGCCAGCGCCGCCGTTAGCGCCAGCGCGATTCGCATGATCGATGGAAATCTGAGGCGTAAGTTCAGCGGTTGCATAGCTCTCCCACTCATCTGATTCCCCGCGTCGATTGTCCGTTGCAACAACTTGCATTGCCGCATCGCCGTTTCGCTCCACACGGAGCAAGCCGCTAAATGTGCTACAGTCGATTGGCTGCGCTTCGATTCATTTGCCGATGGAAAACGTGATCTCGCTGAAGGGGCCGGTCGAAACGATCGATGGCCGTCTGGTGCTGCGGATTCCGCTGGCGGCGGGCGGCAGCCAATTCGTCGAATGCTCGCGCGGTATCGGAGAAGTGGACGGGGAATGCCTCAACGTGAGCATCCCCGCTTGGCTTGCGGACAAGCTGGGTATCGAAGTGGGAAGTCAGGTGCGCGTGGATAACTCCGACGGGAAATTCAACATTCACCCGGTAGATCATCGCGCTGAGCTGGCCGAAGTTTTGCGCAAAAAATCTCTGATGCGCGGTGAATTCACTCTCGCTTCCGGCAAGAAAAGCAATTACTACCTCGATTGCAGGCTTACCACCCTTGATGCGCAGGGCGCGCTTCTTACCGGCTACTGCATTCTCGATCTGCTCGACGAGATGGAGGTCCAGCCCGACGCCATCGGTGGCCTCAGCATGGGCGCCGATCCGGTGGTTTCCGCAGCCATCGTCGTAAGCGCTTTTGAGAACCGGCCCGTGCCGGGCTTTCTGGTTCGCAAGGAAGCGAAGAAGCATGGCCGCCAGAAGCAGATCGAAGGCATCGAGGATCTCAGCGGCAAAAAAGTCGTCATCGTCGACGACGTCTGCACCACCGGCGGTTCTACGCAGGAAGCTATCGACGCCGTCGAGCGCGCCGGCGCGGAAGTCGTAGCCGTGATCAGCCTTGTGGATCGCGAAGAGGGCGGCTCCGAAATGCTGCGCGCCAAATACAACTACCGCTCCGTCTTCACCGCCCGCGAACTTCTCGCCGCCGATTAAGCCGCTAGAAAGCCTTCCCCAACGAAACTCGCTCCTCGCGTGTTCCCAACCTCACGATCTGCCGATGCGCCGGTTACAACATCGCACGTGCACGCCCGATTCCCGGCCTGAATCCCGCGAGCCTCGCGCTAGAATCGAAATTCGCATCTCGCGAGGGGGAAACATGAAGCGTTCGGGCCATTTGCCGCAGGCGCCGCTTGCCTATCAGGATCCGCGGTTCACGGAAAGCAAGATCGCCAGGCCTCTGCGGATTCTCGCCGAGTACATCGACCCGATCGATCGACTCCGCCGTGCCGGTGTGGGCGACACCATCGTGATGTTCGGCTCGGCTCGCATCCGCTCCCGCGACGCCGCTACCGCCCATCTGAAAACCGTGCAGCGCGACGCCCGCGGCCGCAAGACCGCCGAGTGGCGCGCAAAGATTCGAGCGGCGCGAGCGAACGTGAATATGTCGCAGTATTACGAAGACGCGCGCGAGCTTTCGCGCCGCATCACTCTTTGGGCCATGACCCTCGGTCCGCATCCTCGCCGCTTCGTGATTTGCTCCGGAGGCGGCCCGGGCATCATGGAAGCAGCCAACCGCGGAGCCGCCGAGGCTGGCGGAGCATCCATCGGCCTCAGCATTCAGCTGCCGCACGAGCAGATGCCGAATCCTTATATCACCCCTGAGCTGAATTTCTGCTTCCATTACTTCTTCATGCGCAAGCTGTGGTTCGCGCAAATGGCTAAAGCGCTGATCGTCTTCCCCGGCGGCTTCGGCACGATGGACGAGCTTTGGGAAATGCTCACTCTTCTCCAAACGAAAAAGCTTCCCTCGCGCCATCTAATCGTGATTTACGGACGGAAGTATTGGGACAAAGTACTCAACTGGCGGCACATGGTAAATAGCGGAACAATCGACCAGCGGGAATACGACCTGCTGCAGTTTGCAGATACGGTGGACGAGGCCTTCGACCGGGTCAGAACCCGCATGGAATCCGACCACCTCGAACTTGATCCCGGCGAAGAGCGCGTCTGAACCTTCAGCGCTCTTCACCGAACGCAGCCCGACGTCTACGCTAGTCCGCCCAGAACCGCCAAGGCCAAGCCGCAACCTCTACGTATTCAACTCAGTTATTCGAAATTTCCAGGTCGGCAAGAAAAACGGCATTGAAGCGCCGCTGCTCGTCGCGGTCATGCACCAGCACCACCGGCGCAAGATGCAATGACTGCTTACAATTACGGCAGATGCTCATCTCGCCCTGCGTATCCTGCACGAACCCATCGATGAAGTGATACTCCGCCCGCGCCCTCCGGGCACGCTTTTCGCCCTTGGCTCCGCAGTGCGGGCAGGTGTATTCGACCATATCCTGCAACGGGTCGCGGTTCAGCGCCGCCCAGCCTGTGTAACGAACTCCAACAGTATCTATCGATTCCATATTGGCCACCTCTCGTGACCCCGATTTCCCATCCTCATTCAATCTGTTAGACGCACAGCGCGGCATCTCAGATGCATTCACGCGCCAGGAGCGATCCTCGGTCATCGAGAAAGCTTTGCAAACCCGGCGAACGCTCGGTTCATAAGCTGCCGGGAACCTGCTCATTTGCTCGGTGTCTATACGTATCAGAGAACGCGCGAACTCCAGGCCCTTTCGGGC
>DATLSB010000003.1:0-4122 GCA_035534415.1 Candidatus Dormiibacterota bacterium
CAGGAGCTTTGGGAGGTAATGTCGGCCTTGCGAGTCGTATCGCCTGTCCGGAACGCAGTCCGGCTGCGGCGCTTGACGAGGCGTGATCTACTTTGTGCGAGCAGTCCGCTTGGCGTAGAATTCCCAACAGCGAGGTGAGCCTCTCTATTCATCTTGAATTCCATCGCGCTGCCCGCTATCCATTCGCAGCCAGCACGGAAGTCAGCGATGTGCGCTCCGAAAAGATTCTCACCGCATTCACCAGCAATCTGAGTCTGTCTGGATGCTATGTGCTCACGGGAATCCCATTCCCGGAAGGGACGAAGGTCTCGCTGAGGATTATGCGTGGCGGCGGAGCCGTAAGCAGGCCAGGGGGAGACCACACTGGGGACAAAGTCGAAGGTCGTTCGCGGCGGTAGCTAGCGGTTGCTCGGTTTGCGGCGCCGAGCCGAGCGAATGAAGGCAAAGCGGCAGGAGTGTAGCGCGTCGGCGGTTGGCGAGGAAGCCGAAGTTGCAAATGCGCACGAAGCCTTTCGGAAGCACGTGTAACAGGAAGCGGCGCAGGAATTCATCGAGCGATAGGGTCAGCAACTTTTGTTCGCGGTTGTGAGCGGAATCGCGCCAGCGAAAAGTGACCTTGTCTTCGGCAAACGAGACCAGGCGATGGTTGGAGATAGCTACGCGATGGGTGTAGCGGCCCAAATACTGGAGCACATACTCGGGCCCACCGAAAGGTGGTTTCGCTTAGACCACCCGTGAGCTCTCACCCAAAACTCGTCATTTCGTAGCTATGGTTCGAGGCTGAGCGAACCCGGGGTTGTGTGATTAACGCCCGGTCATCCCTTCAGCGTAGCAGAGCCCGGGCAAGGTGCCCTGAATTCAAATCTAGCCGTAACAGGAAAGCACGCGGACGATCTGTCGCGATGGCGGAACGAGTTCGCGGCTTCCGCGAGAATGCAGGATGCAGAAACAGTATCACGCATTTACGGAGGACGCCTCCGCAGCCCTTCATTCATCGTGGGCTGCCGCCGCTGCGGTCTCGATTTTTGCCTTGGTCGCACTCCTGCCTCTGGCCCTCGCCGTCCCTGACCTTGCCAGATCACATGATCCTCTCACGGTTCGTATAGGTATAGCTTTAGGGCTCCTCGCCTTTGGGTTGATGGCCCTCCAAATCGTGATCGGCTCGAGGCTGAGACTGGTCTGCGATCCCATAGGGCTGGGAGAGCTTCTTGGGTTGCACCGCGTCATAGGTGTCCTGGTGCTTGCGCTATTGCTGGCGCATCCACTTCTGGTCACGATTGGCCACGGAAAACCGAAGTTACTCAACCCATTCCGGGCGCCATGGGGCGTTCGTGCAGGGCAGGCCGCGCTCGTTTTGCTAATCCTTCACAGCGTTTTGGCCGTGTTCCGAACGACGTTCAGCATTGACTTTGTGGTGTGGCGGCGGATTCACCGGGCCGCCTTTCTGATCTTTGCCCTGGCTTTTGTTCACGGTTTCGCGGAGGGAAATGATTTGAAGCGGCACCCCATGCAGGCCCTGTGGGTCGTTCTCCTGATCGGGGCCGGGCTTTTGGCGTTTTACGCGTATTTTCTTAAACCTCGCGGCTTGCGCCAGAACCGGCACAGGATCACGGAACTTATCCCTGAAACCCACAACACGACAACGCTCGTGCTGGCTCCCGAAACGGGCGAGCGGTTTCGTTACCTGCCTGGCCAGTTTATGTTTCTGACGCCGCTCGATGCTAATTTTCCCCCCGAGGAACATCCGTTTACCATTTCCTCGAGTCCGGCACAGAGGGGCATTCTCACGGCCACGATCAAGTCCGTGGGAGATTTTACGGCGCAGGTGACGCACGGGCGGAACGGTGAGCATTTTCTCGTCGACGGCCCACATGGAAAATTCAGTTATCTCCTCAATCCTCCTGCGGAACGGCTGGTCTTCGTTGCGGGCGGCGTCGGGATCACCCCGATGATGAGCATGATGCGTTTCCTGCGGGATACGCGAGACCCAAGACCGATTCGGCTGATCTACGCGAATCAGACAGAAGCGGACATTATTTTCCGAGATGAACTGGAGCAAATGCAGAAAGAGATCGACTTACGCGTCATTCACATACTGTCGCGGCCTTCCGCGGATTGGCGGGGAGAACGCGGAAGGATATCGCGTGAATTCTTGGGCCGGTTCATGGAAAAGGAACGCGGAGCTGCCTGCTATGTTTGCGGGCCGCCGGCGATGATGGAAGCCGTCATCGCGGATCTTAAAGCCCTCCCAATCGCGCCGGATCACATCTATAGCGAGGAATTTTCGCTCTGACCCGCCGCGCGATTCCGTGTCATCTACCCAGTCAGCATATTTTTCGGCAACCTCGTCAGCACCGCCTATGCATGCGGCGGTTCTCGCCGGCAACAAGATATGTCTCCCTGGTTTGCAAACCTCAGCATGTGCCACTTGGCGCGGACGCTGTTCCAGTTTCTTGCGACGGAAAACTTTGGGGATTGGGAATCTGAAATGGTGTTGTGCCGGCCAAGTTCGCTGCGCATTCGGTTAAGGTTTGGGGAATTGCCGGGAGTGTCGTGGGAAGGTTCGGAAGAGAGCGATCCGGCGCGAGAAAGTTGAACGCGCTCGTGAGGTCTCCGACGGCCGCGCGACGCCACGCGCTGAGGTTTGGCACTTCGGCTCCAAAGCGCGTCTCGAGGAAACGCAGCACGGACGTGTGATCGAAAAGATCCGATGACACGAAACCGCCGCGGCTGAACGGAGAGATGATAAGCATCGGCACACGAAAACCCAAACCGATCGGTCCGAGAATGGCAGGATTGCCGACCACTGTTGGATCTGGAACTGCGGGAGCCGTGACGTACTCGCCCGGTGTGCCGGGCGGCGCTGTAATTGGCGGCACGTGATCGAAAAATCCGCCGTTCTCGTCATATGTCGCGAACAGCACCGTTTTCGCCCATTGTGCTGGATTCGCCGTTAAGGCGGACACGATTGCCGACAGCGTGCTTTCGCCGAACAGAGAGGGGGCGGGCGGGTGCTCCGAATCGAGCGCCGACGGGATCACCCAAGAGACCTGGGGCAAATTTCCTGCCAGCGCGTCCGCGAGAAAACCAACCGGAAATGACGGCACAAACGCATTCTGATACAGCACCGACGCGGGGTCCTGAAAATTCTTGAAGTACGAGAGGACGTTATTGGAAAGCAAGCCATTTAGGATATTCGAGTCAGGCGACGAGTAAACCTTCCAGGAAATTCCGCTAGACTGGAGCTGTTCTGGCATCGTCGTATAGGTCAACCGGCCCTGGAAGACGGATTTATTCGTGACGAGCGATTGAAGTAGGGGCCCTCCGTTTTTTCCATCCGGATCAATCGAAGCCGCCATCGTATACAAGCGATTGGGATCGGTGGGCCCAATGACCGAGCAGAAATAGTTGTCGCAGATCGTGAACGCATCAGCGACGGCATAGTAAAAAGGAAGATCCGCGCGCGTGTAGTAGCCCATGGTCAAGATGGCATCACTGGAATTGATCGGGAGTCTTGACGTCACGAAACCATCCATCGCGCCGTTGTCCCAGCTTTGATGCTGCGGCACCCAATCATGCGTGATGTCAGGAGTACACGCCGCATTCGCTTGCGCCGTGTCGAGGTGAAATGGCAACAATGCGCCAACCGGTGGCACCGTGTTGTTCGACGGATCGGGTTGCTGGAAGGCCACACTCTTGTCGGAGAATCCTCGAACGCCGCGGTAGCTCCCGAAATAGTGATCGAAAGAACGATTCTCCTGAATGATGATTACAACGTGATCGATATCCGTTATTTTTGCGCAACCGGCCGGCGTCGGCGTGTTGGTCGCCCGCAGGCCACAGCCGTGCAAGAGCATGGACGCAAGCTCCGTGGCAGCTGCCGCGCCTCCCATCCGCAATAATTCGCGTCGACTCACATCCCGTCGAGCCAAGAGCGTTTCTCCCTGTTAAATCAGATGCTTGCTCTGCCGCGATGGTTTAAACCTGAAACCCGAAGTTGAATAGATGTACGCAGGAGCATCTTATTTTGTTTCAATCGCTTGTCGTGGGAAAGTCCAACTTCGCCGAAGTTGGATTTGTGCTCTTTCTCTGCCACGAAAATCGGCCATTTCAAACCGCAGG
>DATLSB010000004.1:0-7753 GCA_035534415.1 Candidatus Dormiibacterota bacterium
GAAATAGCGCAGGCCTGCGAGGACGGTGACCAACGCGGACCAGCGGAACCACCACATGGCGCGAGACATCAGTGCCGGAAAAAGCTTGGCTCGCACCGGCGCTTCAATTTGCTGCAGGGTAGGCGTCGCCACCAGATTGAAAAAGTAGAGCAGTCCGATCCAGATGATGCCGGCGACGATGTGCACCCAGCGGAGGCCGATTTCTTCGTTGGTCAGCGCGTCCTGGGGAAAGCTGAAGTGCGGCCGGACATACAGAACCAGCGACTCGAGATGAAGATGCGGCATGCGGAGCCTCCGGTGCGGAGCGAGTGGCGAGTGCTTGCGCCAAGGTAGCGGAACGCGGGGCCTGAGTCAATCGCGGGCGGGAGGCCGCCTGGAATTGTCGCCAGCCGGACCCAACGATCGCGACCGCGACAAGTGCGTTGAACTGTGATACTTGTGAAATTTTTGGTGGGGCGCGGACGTATCAATCCATGGACAGGCAGAAGGCGACCGGGGCGATGAGCGAAACGGAACTGGCGCAGGTGCTGGCCCAGGTCCGGGCGGGAGATGCGGACGCCTGGGGCGAGCTCTATCGCCGGTACGCTCCGGCGATGTACCGGTATTGCCGGCGGTTGCTGCCGGCGCGCGAGGATGCGGAAGACGCGACCACGGAAATTTTCATGAAGGTACGGCAGAAGCTTGGGACGTACGACTCGTCGCGGCCGTTTACGGCCTGGCTTTACAAGGTGGCCAGCAACCATTGCTGGGACACGCTGCGGCGGCGCCATATCCGGCAGGATCTGGAAACCGGGGACGTGGATGAGCTGCCGCTGGAGCATCCCGATCCGAGCCAGTTGCAGCGCCTGGAAGCGGAGCACACCACCAAGCAAGTTCGCGAGGCGCTGGCCAAGCTGCCGGACCGAGCGCGGGCGGCGCTGGTGCTGCGCTACTTTGGGGATTTGAGTTACGAGGAGATTGCCGAAACGCTGGGCGTGCGGAGGCAGTTTGTGGGTGTGCTGCTGCTGCGCGCGAGGCACCAATTGCGCGATGCGCTGGGCCAAAGCGCGGTGCGCAGCGTTGCCGCAGGGAGAAAGCCATGAATGGAAACGACAGTCATTTCGATGAAATGACCGGGCTGTTTTACTTGGAGGGCCAGCTAGATGCCGAACACGCGCACGATACCGCGCAGCACCTCGAGGAATGCGCTTCGTGCCGGGCGCTGTTGCGCTCGCTACAGCGCGAAGGCGACTGGCTGCGCGAGGCGCTGACGACGGATGACGAGATGATTCCGGCGCGGCTGATGGCGGCTCCGGGCCGGAACATGGCGCAATGGGTCTGGTTTGCAGCTTTCGGGATGATGGCGGGAGGAGCGTACACGCTATGGACCGGAATGGTCCAGCCATGGTACGCGCAGGCGCAGGCAGCCGGCTTCACGCAGGGAAATATTCTTACGATGCTCTTTTTCAGCGGCGCTTTCTGGAAAGGGTGGGACGCGATGCGAAGCCTAATGGAAGTGATGGCGGCGGGTACATTGGGATTGCTGGCGGCATGGCTGCTGCGGAGGCGGTTGCGCCATTTCACGGCCGCCGCGTTCGTGATGACCGGGCTCGTCCTGTTGCTGGCGCTGCCTTCGACTACTGGCGCTGCGGAAGTGCGGCACGGCAATCCGAGCTTCACCCTAGCAGCCGGGCAAACGGTGAACACCGATCTGATCGTCACCGCGGACCGTACGGAGATCGATGGCGACGTCAACGGGGACCTGATCATTTTTTCCGAGTCCGCGACGGTGAATGGCCACGTCAAGGGCGATATTTTGGCGTTTGGGCGCGAGCTTACCGTGAATGGCCCGGTAGACGGCAACATTCGGTCGGCGAACCAGTCGCTCACGATTAACGGCAACGTCGAAAAAAACGTGATGGGCTGGGCGGATGAGTTGTTAGTGGCCCAGAAAGCGAGGGTCGGCGGAACGATAAGCGCTTTCACCGGGGACGCGGAATTGGACGGGCGTGTGGGAGGCGACGTGCTGGCGTACACGCGGCTGATGGAGATCAATGGCATGCTCGGCCAGAACGTTTCCGTCACCGCCGATCGCATAAAGTTTGGACCGCAAGCGGTGGTGGATGGGCAGATCAAGTACACAGGGCGCGTGGAACCGGATGTCGCGCCAGGGGCCAAGTTGGCGTCCGCTCCCATCGTGACGATTCGCAGACCGGGTCCAAACTACGCGCGAGCTGGCTACTACTGGGGCCAGATCATGCGTTGGGGAGCGAGTTTCCTTTTTGGGTTGGTAGTGCTGCTGATCGCTCCGGTGTTTTTCGCTAGTGTGGTGAAACAGGGCGACCGAGTGGGACCGGCAATCGGGCTGGGGATACTGTTTCTGTTCGCGACGCCCATCGCGGCGTTTTTCGCGTCGATTACCATCGTGGGATTGGGACTTGGAGTGACAGCGTTTCTGCTGTATCTAGTGGCGCTGTATTCGACGCAAGTTTTTGTGGGGTCGTGGATCGGCGAAAAATTGCTGGGCCTCGGAAGCGGAATCGGCCCGGCGATCGGCAGGCTGGCCCTGGGTTTGGCGATCCTGCGTGGGCTAATGATTGTGCCGTTCATCGGGTGGATGGTGACGCTGGCGACGTTGATTTGGGGCCTGGGCGCGCTGGCGCTGGCGTTCCACAGGATCATGCGCTCGCGAGCTCCGATGGAAGCATTGGTCGCACAGTAGACAAAACGCGAACTGGGCGCAGGCGATGCGTGCCACGCTTTGTGAAGGCCGCCGCAAAGCGAAGTTGGCGTTTGGGTGCCGGCCGCGTCGAATGTTAGCCATTCGACGATACTGTGATCCTCGCCATCGTGTAATCCAGACGCAAGATTTCGATTCCCCCTTCGTTGTACCTCGCACCGCAGAGCTTGAAAATCCAGTACACAATGAAGATAGGTTCGTTAGAATCGCGCTGGCGGAGCGCACGGCGACTATTCATCGGTTCGGCTGGCACGAGGGAAAAATTTGAATTTAGCGCAGCGCTGGCATGACATCCGATCGGGGTTCGCGCCTGCATTCTGGGTCGCCAACTTCACGGAAATTTTCGAACGCGTCGGCTACTATTCCACGCAAGCGGTGCTGGCGCTCTTCCTTGCCGAGCAGCTTCGCTTTTCGCCGCAAGTGGTCGGATCGCTGATGGGCATTGCCGGTTTCGTGGTGTACGCCTCACCCATCCTGGCCGGCACGCTGGCGGATCGTTTTGGTTTTCGCCGTGCGCTCATGTTCGCGTACCTGCTACTGACGGCCGGGTATTTGATGCTGGGATCGGTGACCGCGCCATGGATGGCGCCGCTGCGGCACGCGATGGGTGACCAATGGCTGGTTCTCGCGATCCTGCTGCTTCCCGCGATCGGACCTGGGTTCGTGAAACCGTGCGTGGCGGGGACCACGGCGCGCGCTTCGACGGAAGAAACGCGTGCGATGGGCTACTCGATCTACTACACGCTGGTGAACATCGGCGGCACGGTGGGACCCGTGCTGGCGTGGCTGGTGCGCGAGCGATTGGGCCTGGGGATGGAGAACGTGTTTCGCGTGGCGTCGGTCAGCGTGTTCGCCATGTTTTGGGTGACGCTGTTTTTTTATCACGAGCCGCCGTCGGAACCGGGAGCGAAGGTGGCTAGCGTGGGCCGGGCGCTCAAGAATATGTTCGTGGTGCTGCGGAATTTCCGCTTCGTGATGTTTCTGCTTATAAGCTCTGGGTTCTACATCGTGTACTGGCAGATTTTCGTTTCCGCGCCGGACTTTCTGGTCAAGTACGTCAATCCCAAGGCGAATGTGGACCTGATGCTTTCGGTGGAAGCGCTTACGGTGATTTCTTTCCAGATTCTGATCACGTATTTGACGCGCAAGATGCCGGCGGTGCAGGCGATCGCCATTGGTTTTTTGGTCGCGGGACTCTCGTTCGCGTTGCTGGCGATTCATCCGAGCGTGTGGATATTCCCGGTGATGCTGGTGGTGCTGGCGCTTGGGGAAATCACGCAGGCTTCGCGCTACTACGAGTATTGTTCGCTGATCGCTCCGCCCGGGCAGCAGGGCTTGTACATGGGATATGCATTTCTGCCCATCGCCATTGGGTATTTGGTGGGCGGTCCGCTGGGAGGATTTCTGCTGCACGAATTTGGCTCGGTGCTGGGGCGACCGGCGCAGATGTGGTGGGTGATTGTCGCGATTGGCGTGCTGACGGCGGCGCTGATGTGGGTGTTCGATGCGGTTACGCGGCCGGCGGTGAGAGTGGAAAGCATCGCTTAGGATGTAAAGCTAGTTCATCATGTGGCGCAGGCGGCCGATGGCCCGCTGCGCCAGCAGGTAGTCCGGCTCGATGCGCAGGGCTTCCTGAAAACACTGGCGGGCGCGAAGGAAATTGCCCTTCGCCAGATACACGCGGCCGAGATTGAAGTGCGGAAATTGGCGCGGTTCATAGCGCGGTGCGCGGATCGCTTTTTCGAGCCAGGAAATCGCTTCATCGTAGCGGCCGAGATCGATCAGGTAGGCGCCGATATCGTTGTAGGGATTACCGAAGGTGGGATCGACTTCGATGGCGCGCTTGCACTCGTCGATGGCGGCGCGTGTGTCGCCCTGGAAGTGATACGTCCAGCCGAGGAAGGTGTGCGCTTCGGAGGTGGGGCAAATTTCGATTGAGCGTTTGTAGAGTTCAATGGCGCGGTCGAGCTCGCCCGCCATTTGCGCTCGGTAAGCCTGCTGGAATAGCTCCTGCGCGTGCTCTTGTTTTTCGTCCGGCATATTCGACTTAAAGTTGCCCGCGCTTGCTGCGCGCGTTTTGCTTGCGGCTACCGCGCTGAATGCTCGGCTGATGATGCGGCCGGCTTGGCCGGTGGAGATCCTATCATTGCGAGAGCTGCTTGCGTGGTGATGAGTCGAGCGCCTAGCGATTGCAATTCTTGCAAAGTGCGGCGGCCGTTTTCGGGCTGCAGCGTTTCGATCGCGTCGATAACAATCGAAACTTTGCGGCGTCGCTCCAGCAAACCCTTGGCAGCGCAGCGAACGCAAAGCTCAGTAACCACTCCGAATATGACATATTCCTCATCCGGGCCGAGTCGGTCCATCAGCTCGCCCGCGCGCGGATTATCGAAGACGTCGAGCGTCTGCTTCTCGAACAGGATTTGCGGGCAGCTCAGAATATCGGCGGGCAATTTTTGAGACGCATCGTTCGCGACGGTGCAGACGCGATTGCCGAGAGCTTCGGGCAGAATGCGCGCACCGGGCGTGCCGGCAACGCAATGCGGAGGAAAATTCGCGAACTCCGTATCATTTGGCGTATGCGCATCGGCGCTCGAAACGATCAGTGTGCCGGACGCGAGCGCGGCGGAGACGAGGCGGTGAATATTAGGGATAAGTTTCTCCGCGCCGGGGACGTAGAGCTTGCCGCTCGGCAGCATGAAGTCGGCTTGGATGTCCACGGACCAGAAGACGATTTTGCGCTGTGGCATGTGATTCCGATTCAGCCCTTGCTACTGCTATTTTACAGCCGAATGCTGCACGCGGCGGCGAACCTGTTCGAGCATGGCTTTCAGGCGCTGGCTATAGCGCACCGGATATTTGGCGAAGCGATTCAGCTGTAAATAACGCGGCGGAAGGTGCGCGAGACTCTCGATGCAGCGTTGGCGCATAGCGCTGAGAGGCTCTTTCGCAATTGCGCGTTTTCCGCCGCGCATCACTCGCACGAGCAGCGGGTCTCCGCCACGGTGCGGTTCGTCTTCCAGCGCGATTTTGTCACTCTGAAATTCGCCGCGCGAATTCGAATGGCGGAACACTTGTTTGCGTCCGGGGTAGGTGACTTTATCGCGGCTGAATTTCGCCGCTTCGCGAAATTTCCCGCCGCGCTCCACTTCGACGAGTTTATAGATCAGATTGAGGTGCGGAGCGTCGCCTGGAGTGCCGAGCGCGGTGCCCACTCCGAACGCGTCAATGGCCGCGCCGCGTTTCAGCAGTGCCGCGATTTTGTATTCGTCAAGATCGCCAGACGCGAAGATTTTCACGTCTTTCCATCCGGCGCGATCAAGTTCGCGGCGCGCCCAGCGGCTATCGGCGCAAAGATCGCCGCTATCGAGACGGATGCCAGCCGGCTTGCGTCCCATTTTGATGATGGTTTTAACTGCGTTGTGGACGTTGTAGGTATCGACCAACAGAGTGGCGCCGTCGGGGAACGTGTCGAGAAAATGCCCGAACGCTTCCGGTTCGTTTTCATGCGCCATGATCCAGGAGTGCGCCTGGGTGCCATAGGTGGCTATATCGAACATCTGACCGGCGAGTGTGTTGGAGGTGCCGGTGCACCCGCCGACGACCGATGCGCGAGCGCACAGCAGGCTCGCCGGACCTCCGTGCGCGCGGCGGGCGCTGAAATCGACAATGCCTCGGCCCTGCGCGGCGGTGAAGATTCGCGCAGCTTTGCTGGCGATCATCGTGGAATAACTAAGAGTGGCAAGAAGGTATGTCTCAAGTATCTGGGCTTCCAGGATAGGTGCGGTTACGCGCATCACCGGTTCGCCGGGAAAAGCCAGCGTGCCTTCGGGCAGGGCCCAGACTTCGCCGGTGAAGCGGAATTTGCTCAGGTAGGCGAAAAAATCCGCACGGATTTTTCCGAAGAGCGGGTGTTTGCGCAGGTAGTCGATTTCGTAGGGCGCGAAATTGACGTTTTCCAGGAACTCAATCGCCTCGTCGAGGCCAGCAACAACCAGATAATTGCGGTGCGGAGGAAGATGGCGAATGAAGAGTTCAAACGTGGCGCGTCCATCGAAGCCGGACTGAAAATATCCGGCCGCCATGGTGAGCTCGTAAAGATCTGTGAGGAGGGCGGAGTATTCACGCATGCGATTGGATTTTCTTGCGCGAAGATTTAGGCAGGAGTTTCTGCTTACTCCAGTGGCGGAAACATCCGAGCGGTAAAGACAAAACCCCCAACGCCTCCCGCCTCTTCAGGCAGGGCGCTAGGGGTTTCGCCGCAAGATCTTTGCGCCGAACGAGGCTACTTCAGAACCGCGTCCTTGAACGCCTTTGCCGCGCGCAGGCGAACTACCGTCTTAGCCTTGATCTTGATCGCTTCGCCTGTTGCCGGGTTGCGACCCATGCGCGCCTTCCGGTGCGCTTTCACGGCGCGACCGATGCCGGGGATTACGAACTTGCCTGAGCTCTTGGCCTCTTTCACCGCGAGCTTGAACAACTCGTCGAAGAAGCTCCCTACCTGCTTCTTGGAGACGGGCTTCTCGGGAGTGCTGACCTTGTCGGCCAGATGCGCAATGATTTTAGATTTGCTCAGCGGAGATGCCATCGAATATTCTTTCCTCCTCAGGAGAGTTGCTGGAATGGGACCGGTTTTACGGGCTACAGCGAGGCACTATAGCCGTCCATTTTAGCGAACGCAAGCAAAAAACGCAGAAAAAGCCCGATAAATAGGGGTTTTCTGGCGGCGCGTACCGTTTCGGTCTATTACATGCCGAGTTCTTGATAGAAAAGTGCCACGGATTTGATGCCGCCGAAATAGTTTTCGAGCAGAATGTGCTCGTCGGGCGCGTGGGCGTTTTCGTCCGGTAGCCCGAATCCAAGCAGGACGCAGGGCACCTTGAAGGTATCGTGCATCTGAGTTACGAACGGGATGGAGCCGCCTTCGCGGATGAAAACGGCCTTTTTGCCGAAGCCGCGCTCGAGCGAATGAATGGCTTTCTGGAAAATCGGGTGAGTATAGGGCGCCACCCACGGTTTGCCCGTGCTCAGCACCTC
>DATLSB010000005.1:0-9254 GCA_035534415.1 Candidatus Dormiibacterota bacterium
TTCGATGCTGGCGGTGCGCTCCATCGGCGGACGATTTACGCCTCCGCTTACCTCAATCCGCACTCCCGCAAGGATCGGGCGCAACTCGCGAAGTGCACGGTTGATCTTCGGCACGTCCGCGAGATGCGCATGGCGAATGTCGATCTTGGCGCGCGCGTGCTCGGGTATCACGTTGGACACGGTGCCCCCGGTCACGACCGTCGCCTGCACGGTGATGCCGCGCCGCCGGTTGTTCATCTTCATCAAGCGCGCGATCTGCAGCGCCAGTTCGTGGACGGCATTCACGCCCGCGCCGGGAAGATGAGGAGCAATTCCGGCGTGTCCCGAGCGCCCAGTCACGACGATCTCAGCCGAGCCCGCCCCCTTGCGCGCAGTTTTTACGCGGCCTTCGCGGCCGGCAGCTGGCTCGAGGACTAGCACCGCATCGCTGCGCAACGCCTCGCGCTCGATGTGGGGACGGGACGTCTTGCTGCCCGTTTCTTCGTCCGAATTCCAGAAAAATACGAACCGCTTCGCCGGTTCAGCTCCCGCTGCTTTTAGCACATCGATAGCGTAAAGAGCGATCGTCAGCCCTCCCTTCATGTCGAAAGTGCCGGGTCCCCACGCTCGTCCATCGGACACACGAAACGGCATAGTCGCATGCGTTCCCATCGGATACACAGTGTCAAGGTGCCCCAAAACCAAAATTTGCCTGGCCGGGCGTCGTTTGCCGAACCAAATCTCCACTCGCAGATGATCCCCGAACTCACGCTGGCGCAGCACCCTCACGTTCGCTCCGCGACGCTTCCATTCCTGCGCCACCATCCGTCCAAAGCGATCGACCGCTGATTTCTGATGCGTCGGCGATTCGCAGCGGACGAAGTTGCCCAGCATCTGGGTCATTTCCTTCTCGCGCTTTCGCAAAATACGCAGCAGATCTTTCGCTGCGGCAATCCCGACGGCTTCCGGCTTCTCTTTTGGCTGGTTTTTCATGCGATCGAGCCTAAGCACATAGCCTCGCCGTTGCAAGTCCCCGTGCAGAATATCCGATCATCATGCCAGGCAGGACAGTGCCTGATCGGCGGCGGCTTCCCCACACGCGCAAAATTTCGTATAGAATTGCTTGATCCTCTTAGGCGAAAGAACACACTGCACGAGGTCAAACATGCTCCTCGACATCAACGACATCCAAAAGATCCTGCCGCACCGCTATCCTTTTCTCCTAATCGACGGCATCGAAGAAATGGAACGTTGGAAGCGCATCGTGGGAATTAAGAACGTCACCATTAACGAAAACTTTTTCCAGGGACATTTTCCGGGTAAGCCGATCATGCCGGGCGTTCTCATCATCGAGTCCATGGCGCAGACGGGGGGATTGCTGTTGCTGCAGGAAGTTGCCGACCGCGACAAGAAGCTTCTCTATTTCGTGGCCATCGATAACGCGCGCTTTCGCCGGCCGGTAGTTCCCGGCGATCAGCTGCGGGTGGAAATGCACGTTCTCGCCTGGCGCAGCGGCTTCTGCAAGCTCCAGGGCCGCGCTACCGTCCAAGGCGAAATGGCCGCCGAAGCCACGCTCATGTGCAAAATGGTTGACCTGGAAACGGAAAAAACACCGGCCGCAGAGACCGCCGGGAAGGCGCAATGAGCGAAATCGATCCCCGGGCCATCGTTTCGCCTTCCGCGCGGCTGGGCAAGTGCGTGAAAGTGGCCGCTTGCGCGGTGGTCGGTGATGACGTCGAACTTGGCGATGGCTGTGTGCTGGAGCCACACGCCGTCGTGAAAGGCCCGTCAAAATTCGGACGTGACAATCATTTTCATTCCTTTTCCATCGTCGGCGGCGATCCGCAGGATTACACGTTCACCGGCCAGCCAGTGCGCCTCGAAGTGGGCGATGCCAACGAATTCCGCGAGTTCTGCACCGTGCACCGCGGCACGCTGAAAGGCGACGGCACCACGCGCATGGGCAGTCGCGGCCTGATCATGGCCTACGCGCATATCGGTCACGACTGCACCATCGGCGACAACGTCACGCTGATCAATGGCGCGCAGCTTGCTGGCCACAGCCGAGTGGAAGATTACGCCACGCTCAGCTCCTTCGTGCTGGTGCATCAGTTCACGCGCATCGGCTGCTATTCCTACATCGGCGCCGGAACCATCATTACGCAAGACGTGCCGCCGTTTTCGCTGATCGTCAGCTCGCGCGATACGCACTGCTACGGGATCAACCGAGTCGGACTGGAGCGCCGCGGCTTTTCGCCCAAGCGCATTCAGGTCATCGAAAAAGCGTTTCGTTATCTGCTCCGCTCTAAACTAAACACCTCGCAGGCGCTCGAAAAAATGCGTGGAACCCTCGCCGATTCCGACGACGTCTCAACATTGATACGTTTCATCGAGTCCACCACCGAGCGCGGGCTCACGAAATAGGAGTCGCGCTTGGCAGCCGATGAGACGACGGGCGGGTGGGGACTGATCGCCGGAAACGGCAGCTTCCCTTTTTTGGTTCTTGAAGGTGCGCGCAGCCGCGGCATCGATATGGCGGTGATCGCCATACGCGAGGAGGCGTCTCCCGCGCTGGCGCAGGTGGCCAAGCGCCTGCACTGGATCAGCCTCGGCGAACTTAGCCGCGGCATCGACTTGCTGCACCAGGAAGGCGTGACACGCGCAGTGATGGCCGGGCAAGTGAAGCACAACAAGATTTTCAGCGCGATTCGTCCGGACTGGCGGCTCGCCAAGCTGCTGCTTTCGCTCCCGTCCAAAAACACGGATTCGCTGATCGGCGGCGTAGCCCGCGTGCTCGGAGACGAAGGCATCGAGCTGGTCGATTCCACGCGTTTCTTGGGTGCGCTGCTGGCACAAACGGGCGTGCTAACCCCGCGCGCTCCGGACGCATCCGAACGCGCGGACATGGAATACGGCCGTCAAATCGCGCGACAGATTGCCGGACTGGATTTAGGGCAAACGGTGGTGATTCGCGACCGCGCTTGTGTCGCGGTCGAAGCGATGGAAGGCACCGATGAAACCATCGAGCGCGCCGCGCGCATCGCAGGAGGCCAGCGATTAGTCGTGGTGAAAGTGAGCAAGCCGCGGCAAGACATGCGTTTCGACGTGCCGGTGATCGGACTTAAAACGATCGACGTGATGCGCCGCGCGAATGCCACGGCTCTGTCAATCGACGCTGGGCGCACGCTGCTTTTCGAGCGTGATGCGCTGATTGCCGCTGCGACGGAGGCCGGAATCGCGATTCAGGCATTTCCGCCGGAACCGCTGGAAGCGAAGAAAAAATCGTGAGCGAAAAGAAAATTCGCGTAGCGGTCGCCGGCGTGGGCCAGTTCGGACAGAACCACGTGCGCGTCTGGAAAGCGCTGGAAGGCGCCGAGCTCGTCGGCATCTTCGATGTGAACGCCGATCGAGCGCGCCAAATCGCGGCGGAATTCGGCACGCAGGCTCTCCCTGATCTCAATGCGCTAATCGCCGCGCGCGTGGACGCGGTGAGCGTCGCCGTCCCTACCAAGCAGCACGCCGATGTTGGCTGCCGATTGCTCGATGCCGGAATCGACGTGCTGGTGGAGAAGCCGATGGCTGCATCGCTCGAAGAAGCCGACAAGCTTATCGCGGCGGCACAGCGCAACGGCCGCGTCTTGCAGGTAGGACACGTGGAGCGATTCAATCCAGCTGTCGCCGCCGCGCAGCGAATCATTTCGCGGCCTATGTTTTTCGAAGTGCATCGCCTGGGAATTTTTACCCCGCGCAGCCTGGATATCGATGTGGTTTACGACGTGATGATTCACGATCTGGACATCCTGCTTTCGCTGGTGCGCTCGCCGGTCACCGATCTCCGCTGTGTCGGTATTCCGGTGATCACCGACAAAGTGGACATCGCTCACGCGCGCATCGAGTTCGCAATGGGCGCGGTCGCCAACGTCACCGCCAGCCGAGTCTCCACCGAGCGCGTGCGCAAAATGCGCTTCTTTCAGGAGCATGAGTACATTTCGCTGGATTTCGCCCGGCAGGATGCGCTGCGCATTCGCGTCGAACCTGGCAACCCACAAGGAGTTGGATTCGAGAAGCTTCCCGCCCAGCCCGAGGAGCCGCTGGCCGCCGAACTTCGCGCATTCGCCGATTCGGTGCGCACGCGCAAGGCCGCCGTGGTGAATGGCGCGGCCGGTAGGAACGCTTTGGCCCTCGCCGACCGCGTAATGGCAAGCATCCTCGAACACGCCCGGCGCGTCCAACTAGAGGCATTTACCCCACAGGCAACAAGATGATCCGTCGCACTCTCGTTCCGGTGAACGTGCGCCCCGTCGACAAGGACGAGGCTAAGAAGGCGCCCCAGCGCCTCACCACGCTGCTAGACGAGCGCACCGTGGTTCCATCCCAGCTTTCCAACGCTCCACCGCTCAACGGCCATACCTCGATTCCCGCTCACCTGCCACTTGGAGTGCTGGTCACGCGCTCGCTGGTGCCGCGTGGCATGGAAGTAAAGCAGCTCGGAAAAATCGAGCATGCGTCCACGCTCCCGTTGGACATTCTGAACTCCCGCATGGTGGTTCCGACTGACGTGAATCCGCTCACCGAAGAGCAGCGGCGGACGGAAGAAAAACCACACGCAGTCACTCCCGAACTCCGGGAAGTGGTTGCTCCGGACATCTTCACCACCGGCGACGCGAATTTACTGATCGGCCCGGAAGACAAGAACGATTCAAAACGCGATCTGACCACGCGCGTGCTCTCCGTACTGGTGCACGTGAGTCTGATCCTTTTCCTCCTTTTCGCGCCTAAACTTTTTCCGGAGCACACTCCGACCGATCAGGAAATTGCGCTGGCCAAGCGGCAGCTGCAATGGATTTACACACCGCCGCCGATGCCGCGCGTGCAACCGAGCCCGAGAATCCACATCAGCCCGCGCGCGTTGAATAAAGTGGCGCCGCCCGTGGTGCAGCCGCCCGCGCCGCCGGTCGAAACACCGAAAGCTCCGGAGCTGCCCAAGCAGGCCATTTTGCCAGAAGCACCCAGGGTGCAAAATCAACAGACGCAACCGGTGCCAGCTCCGCCCAAGCAGGCTCCTTCACAGCTGGAAGCGATTCAGCCTCCCGCGCCGCGCCCGCGGTCACATTTGAATCTGGGTCTATCAAATTCTTCGCCCGGCCAGGAAATTCAAGACCAGATTCGCAACGCCATCAAGAACGGCCACGGGCAAAGCGGCGGCGTATACGGCGGGCCGCCAGCACCGGGAATGACTGGCCCCGGCATGGGACAGGGCTACCAGATTCTTTCGGACACGCAGGGCGTGGATTTCACCAGCTATATACAACGCCTGCTGGCCACGCTGAAGCGCAACTGGGACGCGGTGATGCCGCAGTCGGCCATGATGGGTGATCGGGGCGTGGTCTATACCACGTTCCAAATCAATCCGGACGGAAGCGTTCCGCCGCCCGACCCGATCCTCGAGCGCACGTCCGGCAAGCAGCCGCTCGATAACGCTGCCATGTCCGCGATTCACGCTTCCAATCCTTTTGAGCCGCTGCCGTCCGCATTCCACGGCCCGTACCTTAGGCTGCGAATCGTTTTCCTCTACAACGTCACTCCCGCGCAGGCCGGCTTGCGGTGAAGCTGCCGCGCACGCAAGTCGCTGGAGCAATCATCCTGGCGGCGGTGGTGCTGCTGATACTCCTACTGCGATTCTGGATCTATGGATGAGTCTCTCGCGCGGCTGGTAGTAATCCTCGGGCCTACGGCTGCCGGCAAATCCGAACTCGCGATTCGCCTGGCGGAAACGCTCGGCGGCGAAGTCGTCGCATGCGATTCCACTCAGGTCTATCGCCATTTCGATATTGGCACTGGAAAAGTCCTCCCGGCCCAGCGCCGCGGAATCCCGCATCACCTGATTGATCTTGTTGAGCCGCACGAAGTCTTCACCGCGGGCGAATACGCGGCGCGAGCGACCCAGGCGATCGCGGACATCACGCGCCTCGGTAAGCTGCCCATCCTGACCGCCGGAACTGGCCTCTATTTGCGCGCCTTGCTCGAAGGATTGTCCGACGCGCCCACGCGATCGGAAGAGTTGCGCGAGCGCCTGCGAAGCAAAGCCCTCGCCAAGGGGCCGCTGCACCTGCACGCGCTGCTGACGCGCATTGATCCGCAAGCGGCGAAGCGCATCGCCCCGCGCGACACGCAGAAAGTAATCCGCGCCGTCGAAATACGAATGCTCGGCGGAAAACCGGTCAGCGAGATTCATCGCAGCGGCCGAAAAGGGCTCGAAGGCTACGCGCTCGCGAAAATTGGACTGCTTCCGCCGCGCGAAGCTCTCTATGCGCGCATCAACGCACGAGTGCAAGGTATGATCGCGTCGGGGTGGCTCGACGAAGTGCGCCACCTAATCGACGAAGGCGTGCCGCGCGAAGCAAAACCATTCCAGTTCATCGGCTACGCCGAATTGCGCGAAAATCTCGAACGACGTCTGTCGTTGAATGCGGCCATTGAATCGATTCAGCAGGCCACCCGGCGCTACGCCAAGCGCCAGCTCACATGGTTCCGCAGAGAGCCCGGCGTGAATTGGCTCCCCGGTTTTGGCGATGACCCCACAATTGTGACGGAAGCGCTGCGCCTGGCGCACAGAGACTGACGCGAAATGCTGGCCGTAGATCTCTTGACGGCTACGTTTTGATCCCATACGCTGGATACATACGGCAGCGTATGGCAAGTTCTGCTCCATCCCGTTCCACCACTCTTCATTCCTCCGACTGGGTATCGGCTGCGTTCTCGCGCTTTTCCGACCAGGGAATCGAGTCCGTGCGCGTGGAGGTGCTGGCGCGCGACTTGGGCGTGAGCAAAGGCAGCTTTTATTGGCATTTTCGGGATCGCGGCGAGTTGTTGGAAGAGATGCTGGCGCACTGGGAACGCGAAGAGCTGGAATGGATCGACGCGGAAGATGACGCCGGGCCAGCCAGCCGATGGGCGCGCATCCTAGCCAAGACTGCGGCGCCGGAGCGCATTCGCAGCGAAGTCGCTCTGCGCGAATGGGCGAGGCGCGATTCGCGAGTGGCTGCCAGGGTGGCCGCCATCGAGCGAAGGAAGACGGCGCTGATCGCCCGGGTGCTTGGCGACGTGGGCTTCGCGCCTTCGGCAGCGGATGCGTGGTCTGAAATCGTGTTCATGGTTTGTCTGGGCTGGCTCGATCGAGCCACACGCGACCGCGCCTTCCTGGCCGCCAGCCGCGGCTTGGGTGAGTTTCTTTCGGACGTGATTCTGGCCGCATCGTCCGGCAGTTCGCCGTTAAACAGCTGAACGTTAGCCGGACGAGGGAGGCGGGCAGGCGCCGCATCGTCAACGCGCAGCCGAAACCCTCCGCCAAGCGCGCTGGCCGCGAACCCGGAACTGTGGCACACTCGAATTCTTGCAGGACTCGGCCGCCACACGCAGATTGTCCACTGGATTGACTGGCGCCGTAACCCGCACGCGAAATCAACAAATATGGATCCCCAGTACATCCGGAATTTTTGCATCATCGCGCACATCGACCACGGTAAATCCACGCTGGCGGACCGCCTGCTGGAGCTGACCGGCGCGTTGAGCGAGCGCGAGATGCAAGCGCAGGTGCTCGACTCGATGGACCTGGAACGCGAGCGCGGCATCACCATCAAGGCCAAAAGCATCCGCCTGCATTACCAGGCCAAGGACGGCCACGAATATCGGCTGAATTTGATCGACACGCCGGGGCATGTCGATTTTTCCTATGAAGTTTCGCGAGCGCTTTCCGCCTGCGAGGGAGCATTGCTGGTGGTCGATGCCAGCCAGGGCGTGGAAGCGCAGACCGTTGCCAATGCCTTTCTCGCCTCGCGGCACAACTTGGAAATCGTTCCGGTGATCAACAAGATCGATCTGCCCGCGGCGCAGCCGGACTTCGTGAAGGAACAGATCGAAAACGTGCTGGCGATTCCCGCCGATGACGCGCTGCCGATCAGCGCGAAAAGCGGGCTCGGCGTGGAGGCGGTGCTCGAAGCGATCGTGGCGCGCATCCCGGCACCGAAAGGCTCGGCCGACGCGCCGCTGCAAGCGCTGATTTTCGATTCGTGGTTTGACGCCTATCGCGGCGCGGTGGTGTTGGTGCGCGTGATGGAAGGCCGCATGACGCCGCGCATGAAAATTCGGCTCTGCGCAGGCGGCGAAATCCACGAAGTGGAAGCTCTCGGCGTGCTCACGCCCAAGCCCATCGCTCTTGAAGAGCTTGCCGCGGGCGACGTGGGCTTCGTGGTTGCCAACATCAAACAGGTGGCCGACGCGCGCGTGGGTGACACGATCGTCGAAGCGGATCGTCCCGCGCCCGCGCTGCCGGGTTTTGAAGCCATCAAGCCGATGGTATTCGCGGGACTCTTTCCCGTGAACTCCAGCGACTACGAAATGCTGCGCGATGCGCTCGGCAAGCTGCAGCTCAACGACGCGGCGTTTTTCTACGAGCCGGAAAATTCCGCCGCGCTCGGATTCGGATTCCGTTGCGGATTTCTGGGCCTGCTGCACATGGAAATCGTCCAGGAGCGGCTGGAGCGCGAATTCAACATCGACTTGATCACCACCGCGCCCAGCGTGCGCTTCCGCATTACCACGATTTCCGGCGAGGTGCTGGAAGTCGACAACCCGACGAAATTTCCGCCGCCGACCTCGATCAAATCGATCGCCGAGCCGATCCTCACCGCCATGATTATCACCGCCGAGGAATCCGTCGGAGGCGTGCTGCAACTGTGCGAGGAAAAACGCGGCGTGCAGAAAAAATTCGAGTACCTTTCGCCCACGCGCATCATGCTCACCTACGAAATGCCGCTCAACGAAATCGTGCTCGATTTTTACGACCGGCTCAAGAGCGTCTCGCGCGGATACGCCTCGCTCGATTACCATCTTTCCGGCTATCGCGAGTCGGATCTGGTGAAGCTTGATGTTCTCGTCGGCGGCGAGCCCGTGGACGCGCTGACCATCATCTGCCATCGCGACCAATCCTATGAGCGCGGCCGCGACCTGGTAAGCCGCTTGCGAAAACTCATTCCCCGGCAGATGTTCGAAATTGCTGTACAGGCGGCCATTGGCAGCCGCGTGATCGCCCGCGAAACCATCAGCGCCATCCGCAAAAACGTCCTCGCCAAATGCTACGGCGGGGATATCACCCGCAAGCGCAAGCTCCTCGAACGCCAAAAAGAGGGCAAAAAGCGCATGAAGCGCGTCGGCCGCGTCGACATTCCCCAGGAAGCCTTCCTCGCCGTCCTCAAAGTCGCCGGCGACTCCGACGA
>DATLSB010000006.1:0-12033 GCA_035534415.1 Candidatus Dormiibacterota bacterium
TGGATGGCCCCCGAGTCATTTCCCGTGTGCAAGATCTGAGCGCTGGCGGAGTGTTCGTTTCCCACCGTGACGCACTATCCGTGGGAACCGAGATTCAGATGCTGTTTTCGCTGCCGGAAGGCGAAATTCGCGTTCAGGGAATCGTGCGATTTTCGGCCAAAGACCGCGGCTTCGGCGTCGAGTTCACCAGCATGGGCGCCATGGACCGCGCGCGGCTGCTGGAGTTGCTGAAACGCCTAAACCTCAGTAACCGCTGACGCGAGAAGACGCGGACGCGCATCGCGATTCGCGAAACGATCCCAGTTTACTTCAATGTTTTGCGCAGAAACACCTTCATGCGCGTCCAGGAATCAGCCGCGTCGGCAGCGCGATAGCCCTTGGTATTCGTCGGATTTTCGAAGGCGTGCCCAGCATCCACGTAGATTTTCACGTTGACGCTCTTATCCAGCGATTTCATCTTCTGTTCAAACGCGTGCACATCATCCGGCGTGATTCCGCGGTCCAGTCCGCCGAAGTTTCCGAGCAGCGGCGCGTGAATGCGGCGAAGTTCGGCGTCGTCGGTGGGCAGCGCGCCGTAGTTCACCACGCACGCGGCCAGGCGCGGCTCGTGTATGGCCAGCTGCAGCGAAAATCCGCCGCCCATGCACCAGCCGACGGAGCCAATCCGATTCGGCTCCACATCTTTGCGCGCCGCGAGGTAATTGAAAGCCGCTTCCAAATCGCTCACCGCCCGGTCGTCGGGCAGGCCGCGCATCAGTTCGTGCGCTTCCATGGATCGTCGGTAACCTTGCCGCGATAGAGATCCACAGCGAGCGCCACGTATCCCTGTTGCGCGAATTTTTCCGTCTCGCCCTTCACCCAGTCGGTGAGCCCCCACCATTCGTGGATCACAACGAGCGCCGGATGTTTCCCGCGCGATTTGGGAACGGCCAGAAATGCGCTGACCATTCCGTCGGGCGCCGAGAATTGCACCATCTGAGTATTGGGTGCGTCGGCGTGCACCGCAAACGTGGCCGCCACCGCGCCGAACACCACGATCAGCAAAATGGCCCGAAGCGCTGTTTTCATTTTGGATTCTCCTCGAACACACCATCCCAACCGAGTGGGCGGATTCTACTCCCGCGCCGCTCTCCAGCGCCGGAGCGCCTACGATGCGCGTTCCACTTGCACGGCCGTTCCATACGCGATCACTTCCGTAACGCCCTGCATTACTTCCGTAGCGTCATAGCGAACGCCGATCACCGCGTTGGCGCCGCGCTCGACGGCGTGTTCCATCATCAGCTGCAGCGACTGCTCGCGCGTTTTCTCGCACATGTCCTCGAACAGCGTGATGTTTCCGCCGACCAAGGTCTCGAGAGACGCGCCAAGTGTTCCGAGCACGCTGCGCGAACGCACTGTCACGCCGCGCACCAGCCCCAGACTTTTTGCCACGCGATAGTTGGGAAGGTCGAAAGCCGTAGTGATCATCGACTCGTCCACGCTCACACCCATACCCGTTCCTCCTCGGCGAGCCTCGCCATTTCGATCGCTGGATAGTAGCAGAATGAGCGTGCAAACCGGATACACGCGGCCGGTTCAGATTAAAGTGGCTTGGTTAGCGACGGAGAAACGCGAGCACGGCCAGAAGAACCGCGGGCGTGCACAGCACCGCATCCGCCGAAATTCGCAGCACGTAAGTCGAGATTCGCCGCCAGCTGAAGCTTAGAGCTGCGAGCGCCAGTGCGCTTCCAGCTTCCGCCAGCAACACAGGCCGGACATCGCGGAACGATGGAAAAGCGACAGCGATTAAACTGAGTGCCGCGATCGCTATTCCCAGCGGAACGATCACTCGTGCAAGAGCGATCGTCAGCGCCGAAGGCTGTTCCGCACCTCCGTCGCGCAGCGCGATCCACTCCGTATACTCGATCAGCGCCGTATTCATCCACCCCACCAGCACGAAGCCAATGAAGCCCGCAATGTCCGGGGTGTTCAGTCCGCGCACGCGAACGAAAACCGGCAAACAGCTGCCCGCGCAGAACAAAACCGCGACCGCCAATTCCTTCGGAAACCATCGCTGCACCAGGCTGCCCGACAAATGCACCACTCCAAAATACACGCCCACGATCGCAGCCAGAGCCACCCCGCCGCGCAACGTGCGCTCGTCGAGCTTCGTCCACGCCATCCAGGCGGCCAGCAGCATGATCCCGCAAAAAGGTGCCACAAACGCCGCGCGGTGTTCCCGGTAAAAGCGGTGCCGCAGCGCCAGTGGGGCGCGCTCGCTTTCCCGAAAACTGTCCATGATTCGGTCCGCTACGTAGATAAGCCAAACGGCCATCGCGAGCACAGCGGCTTCAGTGACGGGCACGCGGACGCGCAGCGAGCGGGTGAACAGCAGAAGCCACAGAACGGCGACAATAGGCGCGTCCAGGCTCAGCAGCCCCGGCCAGATCCACGGACGCGTTCGCAATCGCAGAGTGGCATCCATTTCCACCAGTGTAAGGGATTCAGCCGCGTGCTACCCCACATAACCGGGATAACCGGGCAACGTGTCGCGAACGGCCTCCACCATCATGCCGCGCGGTGTGCCCTGCCTGCGCGAGGCTTGTGATTTCGGTCACATACATGCAATTCGGCTGGGCTCAGAATCCCGGCCATGAATCGAGAGAACACTCATCGCGTCATCGCATCGGCAGCCGTTCTGGTCTTCGCCCTGGCAGCTCTCGCGTTCTATTCGGTCCGCGACCTGATGGCTGCCTTCGTTCTTTTCAGCGTGGTGTTTCTGGGACTCGGAATCGCCCTTCTGGCGGTGCTATCGGCGGAAGAGGCGGTCGTTTGGGTCTTGAAGCGCACCGAGATATATTTCGGTCGCTTCCGCACGAGGCATTTTGCTCTTGCCCAGCACGCGGGCGTTCATCAGCGCGATTTTCGACACCGCGGCTAGACTGCGTCCGCGTCAGATGGTCGTCGCGACGCACGCAGCGTGGTGCCATGTTTGGCGTCGCCGTCAGCCAATCGCCACTAAAAGATCAGCTTGACCGCGAATTGGATTTGCCGCGACGTGGTGGACGCGGTGCTGATGAGGCCCGCGTTCCCGGCGATGAAGCTGTTTGCGGCACCAGCGCCGCCGGCTCCCGCGAAGACGGCGCCTGCTGGCTGTCCCAGGTTTGTGTGATTCAGGATGTTGAAAAATTCCGCGCGAAATTCCGCATTCAGTCTTTCGTTAACGCGAGTCTCTTTGATGATTGAAAAATCCAGGTCCAGGAGACCCGGACCAATCAGCGAATTCCGCCCCACGTTACCCAACGTTCCAAACGGTTGCGGAGTGTAGCAGCTCGGATTGAACCACTGCACGAATGGCCCGCTTAGCTGACCCTTCCCGGCATACGTCTGGCATCCCGCGACGAAGTTCGGGCGATCGGATGTGATTCCGCCGGTGTTTGACACCTGTGGAAGCAGCCCGTTGGTGACGTTTACGGGATAGCCTGTAGCCGTGCTCAAGATTTCGGCTATCTGCCAGCCGGAAACAAGCCGGTTGCCTTTGAAGGGCAGGTTGTAAAGCCCATTGACGCGCAACGAGTGCGTTACATTGAAAATGCACGCTGCACGATCGAAACGCTGATTGTACGCGTCGAGGGCCTCCACCGAGGCTTGCTCCAGGCCTGAGCTGGCCGAACCATCGTCAATACACCGCGAGTACGTGTATGACACCTGACCCTGAAAATTCCGGCTGATCTGACGCGAGAGGCTCGCCACTAAACCGTTATACGTCGAATGGCTGGTAGGAGCGGTGCTATCCAGACCCAGAAAATTCGGATTCGGAACTGGACCCTTAAAGAAACACGAGGGGCTGGTGCAGTTGCTGGGAACGGGATTCCCCGAGGCGTCGACCAGGGTCGGGCTGTTCAGATTTCGTTGACTATATAGGTGGACTCCCTGCGCGCCGACGTAGCCCAGCGAAGCGACAGTGTTGTGCCCGATATCGCGTTCGACTGTCAGGTTGTACTGCATTTCATACGGAGCTACATGAGAACGGTAGTCGATTTGATAGATGGTACCGAACGGTGGGTTGAGGCAGCCTGGCTGTGGCGTACACGATGCGGGCTGCGGGAATAGCCCAACAGCTGGAGGCCCAGCCAAAACCACCGTCTGAGACGGCGGGTTCTGAGAGTACGCGTTCAGATATGTCCGCGCCGCAAGCGGTTCATGGAATATGCCGAAGCCAGCCCGTACGGACGTCTTGTGATCTGAGAAAGGATCCCAGGCCAAACCGATCCGCGGGTCGAAATTGCGGGTGTCCGGATTATTCGCAACGACCGTATGAACCTGCGTAAAGCCCGTGGAAGTCGAGGGATCCAAAATGGCATTGCATGGCTCGGCCACACAGATCGGGTTGGTCTCGTAGTCGTATCGCAAGCCGAGATTGAGCGTGAGGTTGGACCTGATTTTCCAGTCGTCCTGAACATAGGGAAATATTTCAGTCGCTCGCGAGTAGCGCGTCCGGGTGAATCCCGGATGAGGATTGACCTCGCCCTGAAATTGCACGGGAGTAGCCGACAGAAAAGCCGGAAGGCTGGCGAAGATGAAGATTCCGCCTTCGCGGCCTACGGCGATATTGTCTTGGATTCTGGTGACCGACAAGCCCACCTTCAGACTGTGCGCCCCGTGAGTCCAGAAATAGTCATCCCCGCCGGTCCACTTGTTTTCGATCAGGTGCCATCGCGCTGTCGCGCCGGGTCCTAGGGTGGAGGTGCCTCCGCTGACGATCAGGTTGCCGTCTTCACGATCCCCGGGATTGTAAGCCGGCTGGCCGTTGTACTGCGCGCCAAGGTAGAACTGCAGCGGATCAGTGGCCGGATTCGACAAGAACACTTGATCGGAACGTTCGTTTGTTCGCGAGAAGCTGAAGCGGATTTCGTTGATCGAAGTCGCCGAAACGATGTGCTTTTCTTCCATGGTGTAGAACTGGTCACCGCCGTTAAACCGCGCCGGCCAGTAGGGCAGACTCGCGAACGGCATGGGAAGCAATAGATAGCCGGTGTCGGAAATATATCGGCCGAAGATTGAGTCCTTCGATCCGAGCGTATAATCCAGACGCCCGAGAATGTAGTTTTCGTTCGTTGGCTCGCTTCCAATCTTTGTGATGAGTTGGTTGCCAGACAGCTGGCCCTTGAGCGGCCCCGCGCCTATTTTCTGCTCTGGCGCTGTTAGGGATGGCACGTCGGGGTACAGCACGCCCGGCAAATACGGAACAACGGTCGGATTGATCGCGATCCCACTGCCCGAGGGCAGGCAACCATATTGGTACGGGATTTCCGAAGTGACGACCCCTCCCGAGTTGGGGCAACTGTTGCCGGTGTTCAACCCGAGGGCATTGCGGTCTGGGACGTATTGATTCCCGGTTACGCCCAGGTTGGACAGCAGGCCTTCGTAGTTCACGAAGAAGAATGCTTTGTCCTTTTTGATGGGGCCACCGAGACTCCCTCCGAATTGGTTTCGGCGGAATGGCGGAATCTTCGGTCCATCGAAGAAATCGCGAGCGTCGAGGGCACTATTGCGAAAATACTCGTACGCCGAGCCGTGGAAGGCGTTGGTACCCGATTTGCTCACGGCATTCATGGCCGCGCCGGTTCCACCGAATTGCGCGCTGTAGGTGTTGGTCAGTAATTGGAATTCCCGGATTGCTTCCACACCTAGCGAATTACCTGTGATCGACGAGCCCGCGCCCTTCTCCCAATAGCCCTGCAGGTCCTGGTTGTCGAGCAGAAAGACTTGCCCGACGGGTCTCGACCCGGCAACGGAGTACGTATCCGAAGGACCGTAGAACCCCGAAGATATTCCGCCGCCCCCGCCGCCCGTTATGTAGGCCTGTTTTATCGTCTGAACTCCCGGCGCGAGCGAAAGAAGCTGCTCGAAGTTCCGGCCATTCAACGGCAATTGGCTCATTTGCTGAGATGTCACCAACGAGGAAACCGCCGCGGTTTGCGTCTCGACTCGGGAAATTTCGCCTTCCACGTTCACGGTTTGCGTGACCTGGCCGACGGGCAGTGAAAAATCGACTACCAAGTTGGCCCCGACGGTCAGGGCGATGTTCGGGTGAACGACCTTCTGAAATCCGGCCTGGGTGGCCTGTACTGAGTAGGTGCCGACCGGCAGGTCCGGAATTCGGTATCGCCCCGCGGCATCGGCAACGGTCGATTGCGCTGCATTCGTTCCCGTGTTGGTGGCCGTCACTTTGGCGCCGACGATGGCGGCTCCAGAGCTGTCTGTCGCTGTCCCCAAAATCGTTCCGGTTTCATTCTGCGCGCTGACTCTGATTGCGCAAAACAGCGACATTAGCAGCGCGATTACGGCTGCGATCACACACCATCTTGGTACACGAAAATTGTCGTGCTCGGAAACCTGCGCCATTGCCCACCCTCCAGTGAATTTCGTGTCCTAGGCTTATAGAAAAGGAAATTCCCGTGTCGGCCTGATACTCCTCTCATCATCAAACTGTCAAGCAAAAAATTGCCGGACGAACATCGGCTGGATTCCGCGAACCGGATGGCGCCGCGGCGGCGGAAATTTATTCCGTGAGTCATCCTCATGTTTCGAGTCACCTCTTCGAGGAATTCGGCCCTTACTGAAGCAGCTGTGCGGCTTACTCTTTCAGCGCACTGTGGGGCTATTACATAACTATTACAAAGCTATCCGTGCGCCACTGCTATCCTAGTTTTGCGGCAAAACGGTGCGGAATCTACGTAAGACACAAAGGGACCCCATGGCACTCGAGATCGACGACATCGCAAAGAAATCCGCAGGCGACAACGACATTAATTGGGTGACCGCGACTGCCATGCTGCTGTTCCACGTGGGAGCCATCGCGGCGCTCTTCTTTTTCTCGTGGAACATGTTGCTGCTGGCGGTATTTCTAAATTGGGTGGCAGGCAGCCTTGGGATCGGCATGGGCTATCACCGATTGCTCACGCACCGCGGCTACAAGACCCCCAAGTGGGTGGAATACTTCCTGACCGTCTGCGCCACGCTGACGCTGGAGGGCGGGCCGATATTTTGGGTGGCTACGCATCGCATCCATCATCAGCACTCCGATCACGAGGGCGACCCGCATTCACCGATCGACGGCAAATGGTGGGCGCACATGGGCTGGATTTTGGTGGGCAAGTCGATGCACCACGACGCGAGTACACTCACGCGCTACGTGCCCGACCTGGCCAAGGACAAGTTTCACGTCTGGATATCCAAATATCATTACGTGCCCCAGATCATTCTGGGCCTGATCCTGTTCGCTGTCGGCGGCGTGCCGTGGGTGCTTTGGGGGATTTTCTTTCGTACCGTGCTCGGCCTGCACTCCACTTGGCTGGTGAATTCAGCCACGCATTCCTGGGGCTCCCGCCGGTTCCAAACGCGCGACCTTTCCACCAACAGCTGGTGGGTCGGGCTGCTGGCCTGGGGCGAAGGCTGGCACAACAATCACCATGCCCATCCGGTTTCCGCGCGCCATGGTTTGGCGTGGTATGAAATCGACTTCAACTGGTACGGCATCTGGCTGCTGACAAAGCTCGGCTTGGCATGGGACGTTCACACGTTCAAGCTTTCCTCCATGGAGCAGGCGGTAAAGGGCGCAAACGGCTCGGCCGCAGTGCAGCCGGCCGAGATAGTCGCTCCCGCGCAAACCGAGACTGATTTCGCTTCCGTTTAGTAAGTCTGCCTCCGCGTACTTGCAACAGGGCCACGCTACGGAGCGTGGCCTTTTGCTTTTGGGAGCACCCCGCATGCGCCTCGTCCGTTGCTTCGCCTCCGCTGTACAATAGGATTATCCAGCTATGCGTGCTATCAGCCGCAGCAAGACGATCATCTTTTTAGTTCTGGGCGTCGCGTCGATCACCGCGGCGATTTTCCTGAACGTCAGTTGGATCATGCGCAATTGGCGCGATGCCGTGTTGCTGTTTTCCGGCATCATCTTTTTCCTGGTGATCATCACCGGCTTGGTTCTAAACACGATATTCCTGGTTCGCGAAATTCGCCGCAACGAGCAGCACGATAGTTTCATCAATGCCGTTACGCACGAGCTGAAGACACCCATCGCCTCCATCCGGCTTTATCTCGAAACACTCCAGCGCCGCGAAATCGATCCCGCGCAGCGGCGCCAGTTTTACGGGCTCATGCTGGAAGACACGGATCGCCTGATTTCCACGGTCGAGCAGGTGCTGAAAGCCGGAGAAGTTCGCGAGGCGCATGCCAAGCGGCATCCCGTCGAATTCGATTTTCGCGCCCTGGTAAACGAATGTATGGAGCTGGTGCGCACGCGCCACCATCTGCCGCCAACGGCGTTGTACTGGAGCAGCGCTTCACTGCGGAACGGCGACGGTACGCCCGAATCAAGTAATGGCGCTCCGGTGAGAGTTCACGGCGATCCCGAAGAGCTTCGCACCGCCGTGACCAACATTCTCGACAACGCTGTCAAGTATTCCGGCGGGCAAATCGACGTGTCCGTTCAGGTCGAGCCACTGCCCAACGAAAAGCGCGTGGCGCTGCGCGTCCGCGACCGCGGCATTGGCATTCCCGCGCACGAGCTGAAGCGTATTTTTAAACGCTTTTATCGCGTCCGTGGACGCCCGTTCTCTCACGCCAAGGGAACTGGACTGGGGCTCTTCATCGTCAAGTCCATCGCCAGCGCGCATGGCGGACGCGTGTTCGCCGAAAGCGGCGGCAGCGTTCCAGGCACCACCGTTACCTTCGAATTGCCGAGGCTTGCGCCGTGAGCCGCATTCTGGTGGTGGAAGACGAGACGCACCTCGCCGAAGGCTTGCGCTTTAATCTCGAGGCCGAGGGACACTCCGCCGATATCTGCAGCGACGGCGAATCGGCAGTGCGCCGTCTGCTGAAAGAAAACCAGAAATTTGACGCCGTGGTGCTGGACGTGATGCTTCCCGGCATCGACGGTTTTGCCGTCGCTTCCGCGCTGCGCAAAGCAAAAAACTACGTGCCGGTGCTGATCCTCACTGCGCGCGGAAGACCTGAAGACGTTCTCGAAGGCTTCGCTTCCGGCGCCGACGACTACCTGCCAAAACCATTCGAGCTGCCAATCTTCTTGGCGCGCTTGCAAGGTCTTTTGCGGCGCAGCGCGTGGCATGCCGTCTCGCTCGAACCGAGAAAACCATCGGATTCCAAAGCCGCGGCGAACGCACCCGCGGCGGTCAGGCCGGCCACTTCCTCGGCGACAGCAACTCCCGGGGAAGTCTATTCCTTTGGCGGCAAAACGCTCGATTTCGATACGCTGGAGCTGCATTCCGGTTCAAACACAATTCAGCTGACGCTGATGGAAGCGAAACTGCTGCGGCATCTGATTCGCAATACAGGCCGCGCCGTGTCGCGCAAGGCGATTCTCGAAGAAGTCTGGGATCTCCGCGAGGACACCGATACGCGCGCCATCGACAACTTCATCGTTCGCCTTCGCCGCCACCTGGAAAACGACCCTGCCAAGCCGCGCCATCTGGTCACCGTCCGCGGCGTAGGCTACAAATTCGTCCCGTAAACAGCGCAGCCGAGCTCGCGGAGCGCGCTGACGCAAAAAAACATGGATTCGACTTCGGTACGGATTTTGGATCGCTTCGGTTGCGGCGGCTATCGGCGGCTGCTAAAATCTTTTGGCTGCGCGGCTGGCCGAACCACCGTTGTTGCGCGCCTGCAAACCACCACCGGCTCGCGGAAAGCCAGAAAACGTAAAGGGGAGAGCGCTTGGCCAAATACGATTTAGTGATCATCGGCAGCGGCCCGGGCGGATACGTCGCCGGCATTCGTGCCGGTCAATGGGGACTTAAGACCGCCGTGGTGGAAAAGGACCCTTTTCTCGGCGGCACCTGCCTGCACGTGGGATGCATCCCAACCAAAGTTTTTCTGCATCACGCCGACATCTACGACAATTTCCAGCGAGCCGAGGAATTTGGCTTCGAAGTGAAAGACGTGAAAGTGAACTGGCCCGCCATACTGGCGCGCAAAGACAAAATCGTGAAGAAGCACGCCGGCGGCATCGGCATGCTATTCAAGAAGAATAAAGTCGATTCAATCCAAGGCTGGGGACGAATCGCCGGCCCGGGCCGCGTCACAGTGGAAAAAGACGGCAAGCTCACCGAACTGGAAACCACTTACACCATGCTGGCCACAGGTTCGGAAGCGCGTTCTCTTCCCGGCCTCGAAATCGACGGGCAAGCGATCCTGACCAATCGCGAGATCCTCTCGCTGAAATCCATCCCTAAATCCATGGTAGTGGTGGGATGCGGCGCCGTAGGCGTGGAATTCGCGTCGATTTTCAAGACCTTCGGCACGGATGTGACGCTGCTCGAAGCTGTGGCCAAAATGGTGCCGCTCGAAGATGATGAAATTTCCGCCGAGTTGCTGAAATCTTTCAAGAAACGCGGCATTCGCGTGGAACTGGAAGCCGCTGTGGAGTCGGTGAAGAAAAACGCCAACGGAGCGACCGTCACTTACAAGGATAAGGCCGGCAAGCCGCAATCCATCAGCGCGGAGAAAGTTCTGATCGCCGTTGGACGCCGCCCGCTCACCGAGAACACCGGCATCGAGAAAACGAAAGCGAAGGTCGAACGCGGTTTTGTCCACACCAATGCCTACCTGGAAACTGACGAGCCTCGCATGTACGCTATAGGCGATATTGTCGCCGGGCTGCCGCAGTTGGCGCATGCCGCGTCGATGGAAGGAATCATCGCCGTGGGCCGCATGGCTGGAAAAGAAGTGCAGCCGTTCGATCGCAAGCGCTGCCCGAACGTGACGTTTTGCGAACCTCAAATCGGCTCGGTCGGCTTGACGGAAAAGCAGGCGCGCGAAGCTGGAATCGACGTCAAAACCGGGAAGTTCCCGTTCCTTGGCAACAGCAAGGCCAGCATCCTGGGCCATCACGAAGGCTTTATAAAAGTGGTGTCGGAGGCCAAATACGGTGAAATCCTGGGCGTCCATGCCATTGGCCCGCTGACCACGGAAATCATCGCCGAGGCGGTTGCCGCGCTCGGTTTGGAAGCCACGCTGGACGACATGGCCGCAACCATTCACGCGCACCCGACGGTGTGGGAAGCGATGGGCGACGCGTTCAATTCCGTGCGCGGCCTCGCGATCAATTTCTAGCCCTGCGTCGCGGGGCGTTTGCATTTCGAGATTCGCATGCAACAGCCCGAACAAATCTGCTGGGTCGTGGACGTTGGGTTGATCGCCTATCAGCCGGCGTGCACTTTGCAACGCGAACTCGTCGAAGCTCGAAAGGCTGGCGCGATTCCTGACGTGCTGCTGCTGTGCGAGCATCCGCATGTGATCACTCTTGGCCGCAACGGCAAACGCGAAAATCTGCGCGCAGGCGAGCGCCTGTTGGCGCAGATGAACGTCGAACTCCACGACACCGATCGAGGCGGTGATATCACCTATCACGGACCCGGCCAAATCGTCGGCTATCCGATACTCGATTTGGCGCAGCATCGCCGCGATATTCGCTGGTACGTGGAGCAACTCGAGGAGCTGATGATCCGCACGACGACGGATTTCGGGCTCGCCGCGCATCGCAGCGACGCCAACCACGGCGTGTGGCTTGATATTTCCGCCGGCGAAGCGAAACTTGCCGCCCTCGGCGTGCATCTGAGCCGTTGGGTCACTTCGCACGGTTTTGCGTACAACGTGGCGACGGACCTGCGCTACTTCGATCTGATCGTGCCGTGCGGCGTAGCGGGAAAGCGGGCCACGTCTCTGGAACGCGCGCTCGGCCGCGCCGTAAGTTTCGACGAGGTTCGCGAACGCCTGGCGGCGCACTTCGCGTCCGTTTTCTTGCGCGAACCACTGAAAATGGCCCCCCGGGAATTGGACGAGCGCGTGCATTCCGCACACGCGATTCATCAGCAAGCCGGTTGAGTGGTCGATTAAACTGGCCATCAACCTAGATGCATGATCAGGTTCGGCGCGGTTGCCCCGCCGATTCGCACGAGTAAGGGCTCAAAAAGGAAACGCGCATCATATGGATAATCAACTAAGCCGCGAGCAGCAGCTGGAGCTGTACTA
>DATLSB010000007.1:0-6794 GCA_035534415.1 Candidatus Dormiibacterota bacterium
CGAAAGCAGATTCCCCGATTTGTTGAAAACGTTAGCAGTTAAAATGAGCGAGGCAGTTGTTGGAATCGACTCTCGCGCTTTGCAAGCAGGGGGTCGCCGGTTCGATCCCGGCCACGTCCACCAACCTTTTCAAGAAGTTGCGGTAGAGGCTCATCAGTTCACGCGCCCGAGTGTAGTGGAAATTGTAGAGACCTGCTGACTTTTTTTCGCGAGTTTGAGGATCTCTGCCGCCTTGTAATTATCAAGTTTCCCCGCCGCCTCTTTCTTGTGCTCCTCGGCCGGATGAACGTACCGCATCGTCATGGTGATGCTCGTGTGGCCGAGCAGCGCCGCAAGTGTCGGAAGGTCCACGCCGGCCATCACTGCTCGCGACGCGTAGGTGTGGCGCAGATCGTACAGGATGAATCGCGGCTTGATTCCCGCGCGGTCCACTGCTCCGTAATGGGCCTTATGCACGCGGCCTATCGGTCTGCCCGGATCGGCTGGCGACGGGAAGACGTATTTCGACTTGGCGGAAACGGTACGCTTTTTCAGGATGGAATAAACCTCGTCGGTCATGGTGAGCTTACGCGTGGCTGCCGGTGTTTTCCCGAACGTGTTGAAAATCGAGCGCTGCGAAAAATCCACGTTGGCGAACTCAAGGCGGAAGACTTCGTCGGGTCGCATGCCGGTGTCCAGAATGATGCTGGCAACGTCCTTGAGCGGCTGGCTGGCCGCGGCGAAGTAGGCAATTTCCTCTTCGAGCGAAATGGTCCGAATGTGCCTCGGCTCTTTGTAGAACTCGACGCCCTTGACCGGATTCGGCGTTTGATAGCCGCACCTTTCGGCGTAGTTGAACAGCAGCCGCAGAGTGGCCAGGGCGCGGTTCACGGTTGCACACGACACTGCGCGCTCCTTCTCCTCTCCCCATCGCTTCTCCTGCACGCGCGCGAGCTTGAAGTCTTCGACCATGCCGCGCGTTATTTCGTCCAGCCACTTGCCCTCGAAGTATCGTTTGAGCGATTTGCAATTGTTGTCGTGCAGCTCGTAGGTCTTTGGCCGGTGCTGCCGCTCGGACCAAGCGAGGAAGACGGAAACAAATTCCTCGAACTTCGGCGGCAGCTTTCTCCGCGTGAATCCGGCGCGCCGATCGAGAAGGTCGGCCTTCCGTTTGGCTTCGGCGCGCAGCGCCGCTGTCCTGTTGGTGAGGCCGGACGATTCCTGAATCCTGCGCCCTTCAAACTCGAAGCTGTACCACCACTTTTTTCCGCGTCGATAGACCGCCATGGCTAAATTCTCCTCGTAGCGTTGGATGGGTCCACTGCGACGCGAACTATACGCTGGGCCACCCATGCGTCAAGATCACCCTGTTGATATCTCACGACGTTGCGGCTCAGTTTCAGGAACGGAATTCCTTTTTTCTGGCTTCTCCATTGGGCAAGCGTCTCGATGGAAAGGCCGGTTATCCGCGCCACATCTTCCGCGGTGAGCAGCCGCGGCAACGCGGCCGGCGTTTGCCGTTCCACCTTCACGAGTTTGATCGCGCTTGCCATTCCTCTTACGCTTCACTCCCCTCGCGAGACTGACCCACTGCCGCGAAACTGAGATGTCACCGCGTCACCCAGTCCGGCTGTTCCGGCTGCGGCGTCTGAACACTTTCGAAGCGCAGCGTCTTCACGTTGAAGAAGGCATCGAGGGCGCCGACTTTGCCGTCGCGGTTCTTCACCACAACAATGCGAGCGACGGTTTCATCGCCGCAAAGTTCTTGTACATACTCGCGGTCCACGTAGATCACGATGCTCGAATGTTTCGCCTTCGCTCCACTGCCATAGAGCCGTTGGAGATTCGGACGTTTGCGGTCCTCGCCCTGCAGGGACTTGCGAAGCTGCGAAATCAAAATCACTGGGCATTTGAGTTCCATCGCCAGCGACTTCGCGGAGCGCACAAGATTCCGCTGCTGTTCAAATTCGTCCTTGCCGGGCGCCTCCACCAGCTCGTCGTAATCCACGATCACCGAATCAATTCCGGCGCGGGATTTCATTTGGCGAGCGACGCGCCGAATGCGCGAGACGCTGAGCTCTCCGTCGAGGATTCGGCACCGCTGGCACTCATGGCTTGCCGCCTCGGTGAGCGCGCGGGTTTCCTCCGGTGTGATGCGCTCCGGACGGCGCATTTTCCAGTGCTCAACGCCCGCTTCCGTCGCGAGTTCGCGCGAGATCAAATGCGGCGCGCTCATTTCGCCCGAGCAATACAGCGTGTGGCGTCCGTCGCGACAAGAGCGTCTTCGCGTTTGTTGCGCGAGCAGTGTTTTACCGACGCCCGTTTCAGCGGTGAAGATCACCAGCTCGCCGGCGCGGAAGCCTCCGGTCAGCCGGTCCAGCTCGTCAACGTCCGTGAAGATCCGCACGGAGTCTTGTGCATCGAAGCTTTGAAGCAAAGCCGCGGCCGCATCTCGACACGTAACGCCCAGGTCGTTTTGCTCCTCAGCCGTGCGTGCAAGTTCCGAGAGCTTCTCGATCACGCGGTCCAGCAACTCCCCGGCCGACGCGCTCGAAAACGCGTCCTGCTGAATTTCGGTGGCTGTGTAAATCACCCTGCGAAGCAGCGACTTTTCGCGCACCAGGCGGACGTAGTGCTCGACGTTCGAAACCTGCGGCACACCGGCGATCAGTTCCATGATGTACTGACTTCCACCGGCGGCTTCGAGTTCGCCGCTTCTGCGGATCTCGTCATCGAGCATCAGTGCGTCCGCGCACTTGCCAGCTTCCCGTAGCTTCGCAAGAGACCGAAAAATCCGCTGGTTTTGCGGCACGAAAAAATGCTCGGGCGCAAGTAGGTCGAACGCCACGTCCCGGCCTTTGGTTCCCAGTAGAATCGCGGCCAGCACGGCGCGCTCGGCTTCCGCGTTGCTCGGCAAAGGCTGTTCGATTTGCGCTTGAGTCGTCATACGGGAATTTCCTCCGCCGTCAGCCTGTGGACCTCAGCCGAAGCGCTGGGCTTGGCCGGTTCACTGGACCGCAGTTTTGCCAATGCCCGAAAGAATGGCGCGCCGCAACTGCGCGGAGTCCCGCTCGCTGCTACCCAAGCATCGACAGTTTCGCCAAGAAGCACCGCAGGAGAATCACCGTTACGCGAAGCCCAGCGGCTTTCGAGGAATGAACGCCAATGCAGTTCGCCGCAGTGTTCGATTCCGAGAAAATTCCAAACAGAGTCTTTTGCGGTTGAAGTACCAGCGGCAAGCGGCCGTGCTGCTGCTTTTATTGCTGGGTCTACTGCTGGGTCTTCTTTGCCGGGGCCATTTTTGGTCAGGAGATAGGCCATTTTGGGTCGTGAGATGGGACACTTCTGGCCTGTCTCTTTGTGTAGAGATGGGCCATTCGTGGCCTGTCTCCAGGGGCGCCAGATCCCAAACTTTTTAGAGTTGAGCACTCCAATGACATACCCGTACGGCGTCCGGCGTAGTTGGAGATAAGCTGTTTTGAGTTGTCCGATGTCACGTTTGACCGACCGCGGGCTTCTCTTTAGTTCAGCAGCTATTTCCCCGATCTTGATCGGTGCTCCCCCCAGGACGTAACCGATTCCGTCCCGCTCATCGGTTATTTTGTCGAGACACCACAGGAACACCCAGATCGCCGGGCCGATTGCTACCTGGTGGTCGAGGATTCCATTCCAGACGGGGATCGGGCGCGATGGCTCGTCGCCGTAATGCCGCGCGGGAGCGCTCATGCCGACATCTCCGAAAAAAGCGGCGCGAATAATGGTGCGGCCTTGGCTTCGAGTTCCCACGTGCGCTCAGCGTAGCTCAGCAATGGCCTCGGATTCTTCGGTTCCGAGCGCAAGAAATAGCGCATGACGCCGCCTGCTTCGGGGCGACCGTCGATGACGGAGCCCGTTTTGCGGAGCTCACAGACGCGGTTCGGCAATCTCATGATCGCGAAGTTCAACGCTTCGAGCGAGCTGAACCCTTCCGTGCCGCGCTTCCGCAAGAGCTGCAAAACGAACTCGCGCTGGGCTGGCTTGCTGCCGGCGGATATCATGCGTCGCCCGCCTCGACCATCGCGTCGAAAACAAGGAGTAAGTTCGCGACCGACCGGGAATCAACGCGCAAGCCGCGCTCGGCGCGAGCCGAAAGTAGACGCGCTTGGCTGCCGAAGATGATGCGTAAATCGAGCGGTGAAAAATCGTCCAGCCCTTTGCGTTGCTTGCTCGCGGCGCTTAGAGGAGGGCCGGATTGATCTGATTTTTTGGCTTGACCGCTGGAAGCGGTCGGTATTAGAGTTTCCACGCTGTTCCTCCTGTTGCAAGATCACGCCCTCAAGCGCCCGTCAGAGCGCTCGAGGTGCGTTTGAAATTAAGTTTCCTGCGCCGCTGCCATCAGCGCCACGGACCCAGAATCTTCCGCCTGTGTTACTCGCGAAGGAATTCGCGTGACCGTCGAGAAGAGCCACGATTCATCTGCGCGAAGAGCTTCTGCAATACGTGTGCGCAGCCAGCTTTCAGCTTGCCGACGGCCGCAGACGATTTCACTCAGCGTGCTGGGCGGAATCTTCAACGCCAGCGCGAGATCCGCTTGTCGCATACGACGAGCAGCCAGAGCGGCCTTTAGGTTCACAAGCATCGGTTTCTCTCCAGTGTCGCGAAGTTTTTTTTCGTAACTGCGCCCCAAAAAAAAGCCCGGACTAGATTCGCGAGGACATGTGCACGTTACGGCGACGAAGGAAAAAGGTCGAGGAACAAAACGACAAGTTTAGGAGTGTTGGTTTGTGGGGTAATGTGGAATCGCGATTGCTTGCTTGCGGGTTTTATAACGACGATAGGTCTGCTCCAGGGCTTTCGCTCCGATCACTGTGATCTCGCTAGCCAGCAGCACACTGACTACCGAATTAATCAGATTGGACAGATCCTCGTAGGGAAGAGGAGTCACGCGCTCCGCAACAAGTCGGACCAGGTTCGCTCGCGACAGGAAGGTATGCTTGACCTTTTCGCTCGGCCTCGACTGCTCTTTGATGACCAACGCAAGGATGCTGGCATATGAGTCGAGAACCTTTGGTACGGCTGCGGCTGGCAAATCGGCATCGGCTCCGGCACGGCTCACCCGGAACGAAATTTCTGCGGGAACTCGATAGATGCTGCGTTGAATTTCTCGAATCTCTGCGGCGAGGTCACGGATTCGATTGGGAAGGGACCGTAGCCTTTTCTCGTTCGAGGGTTGCAGGAATCGCTCGAAAGTAAGCGCTGGGCGCCGTTTGCCAGACTGCCCCTCAGTGCTGCGCCGCTCCGACGCCTCGGCGTAGGCTGCCTGAACCACGGCGATACAGAGTTCGTGACGATCACACCCCGCGCGGCAGAGATTTTCAAAAAGCGACCGCCCGGCGGGGCTTTTCGCTATGAGGTTCTGGCCGATAGCAAAAAGTTTCCTCTGGGTACTTGTGAGCGAAGCCCTTGCGCTACGGCTCCTTGAAGCAGTACTCTTCCGCCGACGATCCAAGAGTATTTCCTTCCGCCCCGGGCCGCGAACCCGGGGCTTTTTCTTTCCCGCGACCACACGTTAACAAAGTCTTGACAGCTATGTCAACGTGTGATATTTAGTGTGGCGATGAGTCCGAAGACTTACACGACGGGCGAGGCTGCGAAGCAAGCCGGAATCACCCGGGCAACTCTTCAGGATTGGATCAAGAAGAGAAAATTTGCGGCCCCCAAGCTCACGCAGCTTGCCAACATTACCGTAAGGCTTTGGACCGCATCCGATGTCGCTCGACTGAAGGCTGTGAAGAAAGAAATCTATCAGGAGAAGCGACCGAGGAAGTAAAAAGCGGGACGCGCCGGTGCTTCTAACACCGACACGCCCCTAAACACCAAAAGGAGAGTGACCTCCGATGGCATCTACTGCAAAATCTATCCCGTTTGTTTTACCCGCGCAAGCAGTCCCCGCAGTTGAACCTGTCACACAATCGGCGCTCGTTCGCATTCTCGAACTTCGCCAAGAAATCGCTATGCTCAAAGCTGAGGCCGAGGCGCAGCAAAACGTCGTACGCGCGCAGATTGAGGCGGGTGCTCCGGTAGAAGCCGGATTGCTCCGGGCGTTTCTGAAAACCACTGAACGGCGCAGCGTTCAATGGAAAGCCGTGTGCGAGCGAGAGCTCGGCCAGGAATACTGCAAGCGCGTTCTCGCCGGCACAAAGCCGGACACGTTCACGAATCTGGTCGTCACAGCATAAATCCGAAACGCTTCGCCGGTTTTTCGTTTTGATCCGGCGAGGCGTATTGCAGGAAAGAGGTGTATGCGAACCGCGATATACGGTCGAGTGAGCACCAGCATATTCGAGTGCTCGAAGTGTGGTCACAAATGGGCGCTGCGCAGCAGCACCGAGGCGATAGCCTGCCCGAAGTGCGGCGTGCCGTGCCGAGATAAACGGCAAGATGTCGGAATGCAGACGCGCGAGCTGCGGCAATTCTGCGAAGCCCGCGGCTGGCAGGTTGTCGGTGAATATCTCGACGAGGGAATCAGCGGGGCGAAGGAAACGCGGCCCGAACTCGACCGGCTCATGGCCGATGCGCGCAAGCGGCGCTTCGACGTCGTTGCGGTCTGGCGGTTCGATCGTTTCGCCAGGAGTGTGGGCCACTTACTCCGCGCGCTCGAAACCTTCAACGCTCTCGGCGTCGGCTTTGTCAGCCTGAGCGAATCTCTCGATACAAGCACGCCGTCAGGAAAGATGGTCTTTACTGTCCTGGGCGCCGTCGCAGAACTCGAACGCAGCTTGATCGCCGAGCGGGTTAAGGCGGGTCTGCGGAACGCACGCGCCAAGGGAAAGCGG
>DATLSB010000008.1:0-8066 GCA_035534415.1 Candidatus Dormiibacterota bacterium
CACGGTCGCGGTCGTCACACGAACCGGGAGCAAACTCGGCGCATCTTCCTTTCGCTCCAACCGCCCTTGCCGATAGAGCTGACGCCAGCCAAAGACCTGGTTGGCGTTCACTCCGTGCGCCCGAGCTACGCGTGCGACGGAAGCGCCCGGCTGAAGCGTCTCTTCGACGATCCGCCGCTTCTCTTCCACCGTGCGATATCGCTTCGGTGGCTTTGACCCACTGCCTCTCACTTGTATGGCTTGTTCTGAAGTGTCCACAATCAACCTCCGTGGACACGATCATGGCGTCCACAAAGGTCATCATCTTCGTCCAACCGCCCTCTGTCGACACGGCCAGAATCGGACGCTTACGGATATAATGGGCTTGATCTGGAAATGTACTTGCGCGAAGTGCTGTCGCGCATCGCGGACCATCCCATCAATCGCATCGAGGAACTGCTTCCCTGGAAAGCGTGAGAGCGAATCGCACGTGTAGGGTGTTCGTGCTGCCGTCAGGCGCGGTGTAGCCGGTGCGATTCGCATCCGCGTCGTAGGTGAAGGAGTTGGTGAACGGCGTATTCGGCGAATCCACCAGCGACTGGTGTGGGCGAGATGGAACGAGCCGGTCATCGCGTCCCTCTGCCGTGCCGAAAAAACCGCACTCCGGGCGCCCCCCAGCGCTCAGTATTAGCGCGCTCCTGCTGGACGCCTAAGCCAGTAGAGATTACCCAAGTTGCCCATAAAATGGAAAAGTACCATCGGGATCAGAGACCCTAACCACAGGAAAAGAATCGCCGACATGGCTGCTCTTGCGGCGACCGAGAGCGCACCGAATAGGCGATATCCTAGATGCATTGCCCCGAAAACGACAGCGGTGACCATCACCGCTGTTGTCCCGGATCGCCCTGTCGCGGTCATACTGACAATGCAGTAGGCAATCCAGAACTCTTCTGTAGCGGCCGCAACGAGGAATACAAGCACCCACAATCCCACCGATCTTCTTTGGAATCGGTCTGTCGTTTTTGGCTGTCCAAGCGTGGGAAGAAGTCTATGAATCAATGCTTGCAACAGAACGAGCAACCCACCCGCTGAGACACCAATAGCCAGATTGCTCCCCCAATGCTCCACCCTCAAGCCAACACGCGCGGCGGGAAGATTGCTGCGCCACATAAGTCCTAGGACGAATCCTGCCGTGAGCGCGTAGACAAGGAAGTAGAAATAGCGGTCTACCGACTCTGCTTTGTCACGTACGCTAACAGGCATGGGCTCGAACCCGTGGTGCAGGCCCCAGGAGAATCGAACTGGGTTGAGGGCCAGTAGGGAGGCGACCGGGAAGGTTGCGAGCGCTAGGTAAGGATTTGGATGAGGCATTTCAATAATTTGACCACGGACTCTCCAGTAGTGATTTTAATTCGCCAAGCTTTATTCACCGTGGTCGCTTTCTGTCCCGGAGCCGATCCGTTACTGAACCCGAGCAATCGCGCAAATGCAGCTCCGTTTCACGGGGTAAATAGGTTTCAATTTTGGGCGGAATTATATATTTAACGAATCTGAGTGCCAAATAAACGACCGGATAAACAACAACCAATTCTCCAAGGATCAGGTACGGCCACGACAAGCCGAACGCCCAAAGGACTAGTACCGGAATCATGATCGCCGCTGTCCAAAGCAAGGATAAGTAATAGTCTGGGACCTGAAGAGTTTCGCCGCAGGATGGACATGCAAAAGATGGTCCGGCTGCCATGATGTCCTCGTATTTCAATGACGCGCCGCATTTGGGGCAATTTCGCCTTGGTCTAAGCATACGAATCCTTAGGGAATCAGACTCTTAATTATAACGTTGATAATCCCGCCTACGATCCCACTGGGCGTGGACGAGGCTCCTGGACCCCCAAGCAAACCTTGAGTAAAATTCACGAATCCTTGGGGATTAGTCAACATATATTCTGTTCCTGCCGAGTATGCAGTTGTTGCCGCCGCGCCTACTTCTGGGGCTGCTACGAAAGCAACTCCGGCACCCTCGATCCCGGCTACTGGGGCAACTCACTGCGCTTTCCGAGCTACCCACCAACGTGCCATTAGCCAGAACTGCACGCACACGGCCCCCGTTGCCAGCGCGACGTTGAGCCATGACCGCGAGGTTATCCCGGTAATAAGAAGCGCGACCAGGGCGACTAGCGCGATGAACTGCGACAAAACCACACCGGCTGAGTCGCGACGCCGAATGTCCTGTTGCGTTGAAAGCGTCCAGACAGCCCAAACTAGCAGTAAGCCGATACCAAGATGGCGCGCCAGGAAACCATCGGCCACCGACAGCGGCGATAGTGTGAAATTGGCTGCCATCACCGCTACCATGGGCTGGGTCCCCCAAAAGTCACGCCGGGCGTGTAGCTGGTCTCGCCGCAGGTTTCGTGAATTGCAATGTCGCTCGCTGCCGCAGCGCCGAGCAAAACGAGCCCGGCCTTTGTGAGAGCTGGTTCAAAAACCTCGGCGAATGTAGATGACTCTCCGGCAGCATAGAGAGACTGCGCACCGCCGCCCGCGATTTTGAAGTAGGCGTACTTCAGCGCGCCGAATCCGAACCACTCTTCGGCAGCCCCTTTTGGGTTCTGTCCCCATCCGGGGATCATTTGTAGAGGGCTGCCGAATTTGACCGCTTTGCCGAAAGGTGAGTTGTATTGATTGGACAAGCACTGCTTGTCGGCTTGTGCCGGTGTTTGCGGCTGATTCCCGCTAACGGTCGGCGGAGTGGGTCCGCTGACCGTGGGCGGAGTCGGGCCGCTGCCGGTACTACCGCTGTTGCCGCCGCAGCCTGGCCCCGATATGACCTCGCAAGTAGGACCGCCGAAGCAACCGGATAGAAACCACGGATTACACCAAGGCGTCGGAGGAAGTGAGAAGCCAATGGGATCGTCAGGGCCGCCTCCACTGTCCAACACGCCGAAATCTCCCGACAAGCTGAAAAGCTCGGATTGCAGCTGGCAGAATGCGGGCAATTCGATGCAGCCAATCGCCGGGGGCGAGACAATCGTTCCGATGAGGCCGGTTGGGTCGGTCAGCACGAGGGGGGAGTTGCGGACGTAGGCGTAGCGATTCCAAGTTTGCGGGTCGGCGGGATTGACGGCGGCAAGGCCCGCCGGATCGGGCGAGGCCCAGCGGCCTTCGAGGCCATTATATTCGCGCGCCGGGAAATCGTAAAGTCCGGAGACGGTCTGCTGATCCTTGCCGGTAAAGTCGGCGTCCGCAGTTCCTGTGGCGTTATAGGGCTGCCCAAAGGGTGCGTAGGCAACGTCATAGTACACCGTGCGCGACTGGGTGGACGCGAAGCGCGAACTCCCGAGCCAATCCCCGTGGCGATAGTAGAATCCAGACGGCGACCAGATTGACGCGCCACCGCCCGGCATCGGCGCGTAGGCCGTGTCGCCCGTGCTGCTTGAAACTCGCATCTTAGACTCAGTCAGAGAATAGTAAATTTGACTATACGCGCCGCCGCTCCGTAGGTCATTTCAAGCCTCAGTGCCAGAACTGTGCCAAAACCCTGCTCATTCCTGCGGTTGGGATTAGCTTTGAGCGAAAAGCAGACTCCCCAAGTGGTTGAGAAGTTTGAAAAACCAACGAATCAACCGATGGTGATGTGGTAGCTGCGCATATCGCTTTTGGCAACGACTACCTCTGTGCTGAAGATCGTGGCAGGTCCGCAGTTTCTCCTTCAATATTCGACGCGGAGAGTCGTGCGTGGCTGAAGACAGAGTACGGGGTTGAGATCTTGAATGTGCAGCAACTGGCCAATCTCCTGTGACGATCGACGCCCTCGCTAGCCTTTGACCAAGGACCAACGACGCATGGGCCGGGCATTCAATCGAACACCGATTCAACTGTCCGCATTGTGGCGAAGATTCCCGCTTTCCCAGAGCTCCGGCGACGGCGGTCCATCCACCGCCGCTGCAGTTAAACGGGCAAACATAGTACGATCACCCGCGCGAATTTTTTGGGGCGGGCCATGTCCGGCAATCCGACGAATCAGGACTGGGCTGGCTGACCGGCCGCATAAGCTTCAGTGGAGGACGGCATCGCTGAACCCCTGTTGGAGTAAAAGGGCGAATTGTTCGGCGGCCATTGGCTGGCCGAAGATGAAGCCTTGCCCTTCGGCACAATGAAGGGCCTGAAGGAATGCGAGTTGTTGCTGGGTTTCGATGCCCTCGGCAATCACGCGCAGCTTGAGGTTCTTGGCCATATCAATTATGGCACCCACGATTGGCGAGTCCGCGGCATCGCCGGTGATCCGGTGAACGAAGGACTGATCGATCTTCAAAACATCCACGGGGAATTGCTGAAGATAGCTGAGGCTGGAATAGCCGGTGCCGAAGTCATCCACGGCCAAGTGTATCCCCATCCGTTTAAGCTCTTGAAGTATGGCGACCACGGATTGGTCATTGGCGATGAGGACGTTCTCGGTAAGTTCGATATCCAGATGGCGCGCATCCAGGCCGGTTTCCCCAAGGGCCCTCTTTACCTCAGCGATAAAAGTCTCGGCGCGAAATTCGGCGGAAGAAACGTTGACGGAAATCCGCCCGAACGGCAATCCGGCCTCTTGCCATTCGCGCGCCTGCCTGCATGCTTCGTGCAGCACCCAGCGGCCGATTTGGACAATCAGGCCGCAATCCTCGGCGATGGATATAAAGCCGGAGGGAAGAACGAGCTCTCGACCGGGCTGTTGCCATCGAACCAATGCCTCAACTCCGGTGATCGCACCGCTATTCAGGTCCACCTTAGACTGATAGTTCAACAGGAACTCCGTTCGCTCTATGGCATGGTGCAGGTCGCCTTCGATGGATCGGCGCTCCACGGACCTAAGATTCATTTCGTTCTTAAATAACTGCCAATTGTTGCGCCCGGTTTCCTTGGCGCAGTACATCGCTGTGTCCGCATTCTTGATTAAAGTCTCGGCATCCCTTCCATCGTCGGGATAGATGCTGACTCCGATGCTGCCATTGATGTGCAGGTCGGTCCCCCCGATGGAGCAAGGCGTGCTGAGGGAAAGAAGTATTTTCTTCGCGCTGGTGGCGGCGTCTTCAGGACGGGCGATCTCCGACAGCAAGATCACAAATTCGTCGCCGCCCAGGCGGCTGACCGTGTCGGAGCCACGCACGGCAGCCACCAATCGGCTTGAGACGGACTGAAGAAGCTTGTCGCCCGAGTCGTGACCGAGCGAATCGTTGACATGTTTGAAATGGTCCAGATCCAGAAAGATCACGGCGATGGATCTATTTTGGCGGTGAGCCAAGGAAATCGATTGAGCGATGCGGTCGAGGAGCAAGGCGCGATTAGGCAAGCCGGTAAGAGCATCATGCTGCGCCAGGCGGGTCATTTCAACCGACATGGCCCGGGAGAGGCTTACATCATGGAAAACGATGACCGCGCCGATGACGTGGCCTGCCCGGTCGTGGATCGGCGCGGCAGAATCCTCGATAGAATGTTCGATTCCGTCGCGGCGTATGAGGATGCAATTCGCGGTCAGGCCGACCGTCCTGTTTTCCTTCACGGCCCTTTCCATAGGGTCTTTGGCAGTCTGGCGTGTGGCGCCGTCAATAATGCGGAAGACTTTAGCGAGGGGCAGGCCGGCTGCCTCGTCGCGCCGCCAGCCGGTCAGTGCCTCAGCGGCGGGATTCAGATAGGAGATGTCACCGGAAATGTCGGTGCAGAGCACGGCGTCACCGATGGAGTTGAGGGTGACTAAAGATCGCTCTTTTTCAAGGTAGAACGCATCCTCGACCGCCTTTCGCTCGATGGCATTGCGCAATGCGCGGGGCAGGGAGTATGCGAGGTGATCTGGCAGGAGATAATCCTGCGCGCCACGCGCTACGGCCTCCCTTGCTAGATCTTCGCTAGCATTGTCGCCTAGAATTAGAATTGGGATTTCGGGCACGGTGCCGAACAGCTGATCAAACGCTTCAAAAGCTTGGGTGAAGGACTGCGCGATGCCTAGTAAGATGGCGCTCGTCCTATTTTGGCTCAGCCATTGAATACCTTCGGGAAGGCCGCTAACCAGCTTCAGATCGAACGAACCGCCGCTTGCCGTGGCGAGAGCCGCCCGAATCGCGTCTGCAGCGGCTACGTCCTTTTCAATCAAGAGTATTTTGTAGGTCGGCGCAATCGTAGTCATTTGTTGAACGCATGTTCGGGCACGCTGAGTGCCGCGGCCGACGCGGAAAACTAGAGGTTTAGGGCGTTGTGACCGCGGCGAGAGCGTGCCAATTCGGGAAATCTGGCCGAAAACGGCTTTGCGATCCTCCTGTGCTACGCAAAAATTCCACCGGGGCGCTATCTCACGTGAGCGGCGTAGTTAGCTTTCACACTTTTTGCCTTGGAAGACTGGAGGAAGAAGTCAAAAATCTCTTCTCAATCCGGCTTTCCGTACGCCATTCTGACGCCCCATGTCACGATTTGTCCCCAACGCAGCGCGCCCGCTCCGCTCATTCCTTGGCTTGGCCAGCGATCTGATCGCCGACGGGCTGCAGTTCTTCCGATTCATTGTCCGGTCGCAATCCGCCCTCAGCGCGGAAATCCTGTTCCTGCGCAAACAGCTGGCCTTCTATGAAGAACGCCAAACCGAGCCACGACGACTGACCGATTCGGCCCGCACCTCACGCGTCCTCTGGTCTCGACTGTTTGATTGGAAAGGCGCTCTCGTGATCGTCAAGCCGGAGACGCTTATTGGCTGGCATCGCAAGGGTTTCAAGCTATTCTGGAAGTGGAAATCCCGAGCAGGTTGGGCACGTTGGCGAACTCTTGGGCAGGGTCGTTTGGATTTAGCTACGATTCGCTAAGCCGCCGGACGCAGATGACCCGTCCGACTGGAATCACCACCAATTACACCTACGATTCGCTTTCACGCTTGCTGAGCGTGTTGCATCAGGCGGGCGGAAGTACCATTGACGGCGAGGCGTATACGGTCGATCCTGCTGGTAATCGCACGACGAAAACAGATTACTTGGCGAGCGCAACGTCGAATTACACCTATGACAAGATTTACGAGCTGACGCAGGTGACGGGAGGAAACCCGGAGAGCTACAGCTACGATCCGGTGGGCAACCGACTGAGTTCGCTCGGTGTGGCGTCGTATACCAACAACACGTCGAATGAGCTGACATCAACTTCGGTCGCGAGCTATACCTACGACGCGAACGGCAATACGACGAGCAAGACCGACTCGACCGGCACGACGAGCTACGCGTGGGACTACGAGAATCGTCTGGCGAGCGTCACGCTGCCAAACTCGGGCGGAACGGTTACCTTCAAATACGATCCCTTCGGGAGACGCATTCAGAAGGCGTTTACGCAGAATGGAACAACCACAACCACGGATTATTTATACAACGGTGATAACGTCGTGGAGACGACAAATCAAAGCGGAAACGTCGTCGAGAAATTCGCGCAAGGACAGAGCATCGACGAACCACTCGCGGAATCCACCGCCGGTGGGACCGATTACTACGAGCAGGACGGCCTTGGCTCCGTCACGTCACTAACGAATTCCGCAGGTGCGCTCGCTCAGACATACACCTACGATTCTTTCGGGAATGCGACAAATTCATCTGGTAATATCGCCAACCCATTCCGCTACACCGGGCGCGATTTCGATTCCGAAACTGCGTTGTATTACTACCGCGCCAGATTCTACGATCCGATAACTGGAAGATTCCTAAGCGAGGACCCAGCTAGTTTTCGCTCTGACGCGAATTTCTATCGCTACGTTTCAAATAGCCCCGTAGATCTCGACGATCCGTTTGGCCTCTGCTGGGTTTACCACCAGAGTTCGGGGAAACTGTATTGGGATCCGGGGACAGGTTTCGACCCGCAAGAGTTGAACTGGAACTACTACTACACGCATATCGCGCCAAGTCAACCGATATCGGAGTACGTTGCGAATGGATACTCCGGAATTGGCCTAGCCTGGATTATTCGTTGATTTCAGTAGCGGAAAAAGAAAGGATGCTCTAGAAGGTGCATGAACACTGGGTTTTCTGAGAACCCAGTACACCATTTTGGAGCATCCCAAAGGTGACAACTCGTCGTATATCACAGTT
>DATLSB010000009.1:0-38574 GCA_035534415.1 Candidatus Dormiibacterota bacterium
GCGATTCCTGCCTCCGTAAACAATGTGAATTTACCTGCGCCCAGATCGATACATGTTCGGCTGTAACGCCCCGGAAGTCGCTCAAAACAAACGCTGGCGATCCAGCCAGATCGATACACTCTCGTCGCGGTTTTGAGTCGAAATTTTAGCTGCTGAAATCGGCCCCTCCTGGAGAGGTCGCCACGTCAAAGCCCTTTGAAAATTAAATGGCGGAAAGAAAGAAAGCTTGAAGAGCGCTCGTATCCAAGCGGTAGTTTGGCTTTTTCGATGCGCAATCGGATACGCGATTTGTCGGCAAGATGCGGCAAGATGCGGCAAGATGCGGAAGGATGCAGCGAGCGGAAGCGAGATGAAAGGTCCCGCAAAAAAACAGGGGGCCCACCCAGGCCCCCTACGTGTGCCCCACCCCTAAGAGCCGGCTCTGGCGCGATAGAACCGGTAGTTCACCCCGGGGGATCAGAGACAGTCGGTGGGTAATAGTGCACGCGCGATGCCAGAATGGGACTCGTTGCTCTGAAGCGTATGTTCATGCGCTTGCGGAACTTAGCGGAGGGCGTGCCCGATCAGAGTGCAGCGTTTGCGCGGCGAATCCACTTTCTCGGAAGTCTTGCGGTGTTTACCTACGTTCTTTGGAATATTCCGAAGTCGAAGTGCAGCATTCGCTGCGCGCGTAAAACTTCGCGCGCAGTTTCGTTAGGCGCCAATTTCGGATTTAACTGCGGCGGCGAGCGAATCGGTCCAGCGCTGAACGTCTTTTTCGTGCTCGGCTTCCACCATGACGCGCACCATCGGCTCCGTGCCGGAATAGCGCAGCACCACGCGGCCAGAATTGCCGAGAGCTGTTTCCGCCTGGCGCAGAGCGCCGGAAACGCCCGGCAGTGAATCGAGGGCCGGCTTCGATTCCACGCGAATGTTTACGATCTTCTGGGGAAATTCCTTTAGATCCCGGGTGAGCGATTCGAGCGAGCCGCAGATCGAGACCAGCGACGCGATTTTGATGGCGGTGAGCATGCCGTCGCCGGTGGTTGCGTCGTCGAGAAACAGGATGTGGCCGGACTGCTCGCCTCCGAGATTCGCGCCGATGCGCTGCATTTCCTCGAGAACGTAGCGGTCGCCGACGGCGGTGCGAATCAGTTTCAGGCCCGAGGATTCGAGCGCGCGCTCCAAGCCGAGGTTAGACATGGTGGTTCCCACGATTGCGTCGCCCCGCAGCTTGCCGGCGGATTTCAGGTAGCGGCCGGCTGCCAGCAGCACTCCGTCGCCGTTTACAACGCGACCAGCGGCGTTAGAGAATATGGCGCGGTCCGCGTCTCCGTCAAAGGCTACACCGAGCGCCGCGCCTTCCTGCACAACCCGCTTTTGCATGTGCTCGGGATGCAGCGAGCCGCAGTCGGCATTGATGTTGCGGCCATCGGGACTGTTGTTCATGGCGATCACGTTGGCTCCGAGCGAGCGAAATAACTCGGGGGCAAGATCGCTCGCCGCGCCATTGGCGCAATCGAGGACGATCTTCATTCCCGCAAACTTCGCGCCCGGCAGCACCGCCGCGCGAAGTCCGTCCAGATAATCGTGGTACAAGGCTTCCTTGCCGTCGTTTGATGGAACGTCGGGCGGAACCGTGAAAGGTTCGCCAGAGAGGATGACGGCTGCGATACTGGCCTCAACGGCATCTGGGAATTTCATTCCCGAGGACGAAATCAGCTTCACTCCATTATCGTGATACGGGTTGTGCGACGCGGAGATTACCACGCCGGCGGCGAAACCTTCGCGGTGCACCAGCCATGCGACACCGGGCGTCGGCAGCACGCCTGCCGATACGGGAACGACGCCGGCCGCGGTTAAGCCGTTGGCCAACAGTTGCGCGATGTGAGGCCCGGATTCGCGCGTGTCCCGTCCAACCAAAACCTTGGCGCGCGCTCCGGCCGAGTCGGAGACGTGTTTTCCGAGCGCGAAGCCGACGCGCACGAGCGTTGCGTCATTCAGCGGATATTCCCCGGGAATACCGCGAATGCCGTCGGTGCCGAAAAGATGTTTGCCCATGTCTACGACTTGAACCATTTCCTCGCGCGGATCGGAGCGAACTTGCGATTTTAGCACCGCATCGGGCGATGTTCGGGCCGGACGTAGGAGAATTTTGTTTCCGTGTTCCAGGCCGAAAAGGTTCCGCCCAGCTATTGCACTGCGCGACACTAGCCCATGCGCGCGGTAGCCGCTGTGCTATCGTGTCTACCATGCCGGTCACAGCTGACACCAGGGTCGTAACACGATCGATCAGCGCGCGGATTATTGCGGCCGGGATCGTGATCGCCTTTTGTTATTGGGCCTCCACGGTGCTGGTTACGCTGCTGACCGCTGTACTAATGGCTTACTTCCTCGATCCCGTGGTGACCTGGCTCGAACGCATTCACATTCCGCGCGCGCTCGGATCGCTTTTGATCGTGCTGCTTTCTCTATCGCTCATCGCCGGACTGGGTTGGACGCTCATCGAACGTTTCGATCAATTCGGCCGCGACTGGCCGCAGTATCGCGCGCCGCTTCGCTCCGCTGTAGGAGCAGTCGATGCGAAGCTGAAGGTTCTGGAAATGCATGTTTCTGAACTCACTCCACCGACGCCACAGGTGGGCAGAGTGCTAACCATCGCGGAATCGAATCCGCTGCGCGATGCGTTGCTCGGCCGGTTGAGTTCGCTCTACTCCTTTCTTTTTGCCGTGGCTTTTATGCCGTTTCTCGTTTTTTTCATGCTGGCGGCGAAGCGACAGGTGTGGCATACCACGATGGAATTGTTCCCGGTGGACAAGCGCACGCAGGCTAAAGACACGCTAACCGACGTAACGCACGTCTTGCGTAGTTATCTTGCGGGCAGCGTCCTGGTAGCGTTGCTGCTGGTGTTGGCGAGTTGGGCGTTTTTCTGGGGCTTGGGCATCGATTTTCCGTTTCTCACCGCGCTTGTATCGGGTCTATGCAATATCGTGCCGTACCTGGGCGCGGTGATGTCTTGGATTCCCCCGCTGCTGGTGGGTCTTAAACAGTTTCATTCCGTGGGGCCGTTCATCGGCATTTTCGCTATGCTCACGTTTTTCCACGTAGTTGCCGCGAACCTCCTGGTGCCAGCACTGGTGGGCTGGCGCGTGCGATTGAATGCGTTGGCGCTCACGGTTTCGCTAGTCTTTTGGGGATGGCTCTGGGGTGCGATGGGCCTGATCCTCGCGATTCCAATTACCGCGGTGATTAAGGTGATTTGCGATCACGTCGAAGGCTGCCAGCCGATTGGCCGATGGCTCAGCGCCTAGACGAAGGGCAGCTTAGCCGCGCAATTTAGCGATACGCTCCGCCAGCACTGTGCCGCTGTCTTCCTGAAAAAAACGAATCGCTGCGATTCCCGCTGCTCCAGCGCGCAGGCATTCCGCTGCGTTTTTGCCATCCACTCCGCCGATCGCGACTACCGGAATGCGCAACGCTCCGCAGACTTCCGCTAATCGCTGAACTCCGTGGGGCGGTCCAAACGGCCTTTTCGAAGGCGTGTCATAGACCGGCCCGAAGAAAATGTAGTTTGCGCCGGCAGCTTGGGCTTGGCGCGCTTCCTCGAAGCTATGGCACGAGACACCGATCAGAAACTCAGGCGGCGCATTGCCGCCGCGGCACCAACGCGCTACGTCTGCCACCGAAATGGAATTGCGACCGAGGTGCACGCCTGCTGCTCCTGCGGTGAGGGCAACATCGAGACGATCGTTGACGATCACGCGCGCGGACGTTGTTTGAGCTTTGCGAGCTTCGTTCGTGGCAGAAATGGCGGAGGTGGTGAGCGCAAGCAGATCGCGCGCGACCAAATCCTTTTCTCGTATCTGCACCCAATCCACACCGGCGGCAACCGCCGCACGGATCGTGGCGATGGGCGGCTTGAAGGAACTACCGCTGCCCAAGGCTTTTCGATCCGTGACGTAACAGACGATCGGGGGTTTCGATCCGCCGGCAAAAGACATTTTCAGCTGCGGGTTGTGACGGTGGACGTCCACTGGCGAAGGGCTTCGAGCGACAGCAGCACATCCAAAACGCCCAATCCCGTGATCGCGCCACGCGTGTATGGGCTCGTCATCACCTGGCCCAACGATGGATACGCGTAGACAAAGTAATTGGCCTGCCAAACTTCGAGCCAGGGAGCGAGAATCAGCAACATCCCAAGCGCCAGCCATACGAGCGCCAATAGAATCAGCCCCGCGCGCTTCATCATCGTCTTGGAATTATCTGAGATTCGCGACGGAGTGGCAACAGCAGGCAGGAATTTTGCGGAAGAATTTCGCGTAGATGGGATCGCGTGCGCAGAGCCGCGACCGCAGAGGCGCCGAAATACTAATGCTTTTGCAGCATGGCGATACGATCGGCGACGTCGCGATAATCAATATTCATGGCGTACACCTGGCGGAAATGATCGAGAGCCGCGGCGGATTCGCCGGCCGATTCGAGCGAAAGTCCCAGATCGTAGCGCAGCGCCAGGATCGCATCCTGATCGAGGCCAGATGTTTTCAGTGCACGTTCGTACCATAGGGAGGCGATCTTGGGCTCGCCTTTGCCCATGAACGACAGAGCGAGCATCGCCGCGCAATTCATGGCGTAAGGGAACGGTTTGCCGCGCTGTACGGCTTGCGCCACTTTCTGGAATTCGCCGATGGCTTCATCGAGAAGCCCCATTTCGCGGTAGGCGATGCCGAGATTGTAGTGCGTTTCGAGGTCTTCGTCCTCGTCAGGCATCTCGCCGAGCTCGTTGCGAAACTCTTGAAACACTTCTGCGAGTTGATTCAGGCTTTCGGGAGATGGTTCGGGCGGAGCGATCGATGCCGCGACAGCAGGAGCAGGCGGCGCGGTCTGCACCGGCTCTTTCGAAGCGGCGCGAACGGGTTCCTTCACTTCCTTTGTCCCTGGCTGCGGAGCAGCAGGCGTTGCTGCCTTCGGTGCCGCGGGATCGACCGAAACGGGCGGTTCCATGGCGTCGAGCTCGGCGTTCAGCTCGCTCAGGAAATCGTCGGCGGTTTTGGGATTCGAAGCCTGATTGCCGTTGGATGCGGCGGGTTGAGGCGTTAATTCCAACTCGATTTCTTTGCGCGCCGTCGCTAATTCTTCAGCGGCTTCCTGCGGCGCTTCTTGCTCCTCTTCGTCCGCCTGGAACGCTGGCTCAAGGACCAGCTCGATGGGCAATTCGTCGGCGCTTTCTTCTTCGGCGAGCGGAACGTTTACCGGCTCGGGTTCTGGCTCGGGTTCAGCTTCTGGCTTGGGCTCCGCTTCGAACTGGACCACGGCGGGAGCAATCTCCGCGGGTTCGGGAACGCTCGGCGTTTCTGGCTGCAGAGCAATTTCTTGCGGGAGAGCTTCGTCCGCTTTGGCGGGTTCCGATACCTCCTGCACCATCGCTTCCCACTCGTCCGAGAGGTCTACTTCTTCGGTTGGAGCGGCTGCCGGGCGCGCGGAAAGCTCCGGTTCGGGCGCGGCGGCGCGGGGAACTACGATTTCCTCAGCAGCAGCTTCGGCTCCGACGGGAGTAATCGGGATCTCGAATTCGAGCGGAGCAGGAGCGGATGCGTTCACCTCCAACGTTTCTGGAGCCGGCGCGGGTGGAACTTCCACTTTTTGCGGCGCCGCAATTTTTGCGGAGGGTGTCGCGGCAGGCGGCTGCGCAGCCGCGGACTGCAAATCTTCCCTAGTCAGGCCCGCAAGCTTCTCATACCGCTCGCGAATTTCGGTGAAGCGCTCGGCGTTTGCGCTGTCGTCGCGCTGAAGATGAATTTGTTCGAGCTGTGCGGCCAATTCAGCGGTGCGGCGATTATTCCCTGCGCCCACGTAGAGATCGAGCAGGCGTTCGAGGGTTGGCGCGTGCCGCGGCGCTCTCTCCAAAACGGTTTCCAACAGCACTGTGGCTTTCTGCGTCAGTCCGTAGCTCGAAAATAGGTCGACGTCCGTGAGCGCCTGCGCGATGTACAGCTGCGTTTCGTCGTCCAAGGGCTCTTCAGGAATCGCATTGGCAGCCTGGGACTCATGCTCTTCCTCGGCTTCTTTCGAAACTTCGAAGATCGACGCGATCTGATCGTCGGACGCGATCGGCATCGCCGCGGACGACGTTCCTGTCATCTCGGCTGGCGCCGGTTGCAGAACTTCTCCGTTGGCGCGCGCGCGCAATTGTTCCAGGCGCTCCTGGAGCCTCTCGTCGCCCTTATTCTTTTCGATCAGCTCCTGCAGAGATTCCTCGGCGCGCGGGTAGTCACCTTGAGCGCTGTACGCGTCGACCAGGCGGTTTAGTGCGGAGCTTAATTGGAAAGGATCGCTGGTGTGGCGGCTGAAATCGGCCAGTAATTGGAGCGCTTCGACGTTCCCGGGAGCTTTCTCGGTGATGGCCACCAGCGACTTCAGGAACCTTTCCTGCTCGCCCGCCTCGATCGCGGGCTCGCGGATTTCGGCCAGAAGCGGCAAGGCTTCGGCGGCGTGGCCATTTTCGATCTGATGATCCAGCACCTTCTGCAACAGCCCTATATGGCTGCTTCCGCGCAGCAACTGGTTGCGAGCGCGGTCGGCGGCTTGCTCGAAATGACCGGCGGCCAATTGCCAATCGACGAGAAGGTTGGTGACTTCCCCGCCCGCATCTGCGTCGGGATGCTTGGCGAGCACGGCGACGGCTTTATCGGTCTTATTCGCCAGATGAAAAATTTTCGCTTCCAGCAGGAGGGTGCCGGGATTTTGCGGCTCGAGTTCTATGGCGCGGGCGATTAATTTCTGCGCTTCGTCGGTTTCCTCGCGTTCGAATAGCCGCTGGGCATAATTGAAATAGGTTTGGGCCGCCTCTTTTTTCTGGCCCATCACGTTGTAGAGTTCCGCGAGGCGCGTCTGCACGCGCGGGTTGTCTGGTTCGACCTCCAGCAGGCGGTTGAGGACCTCGACCGCTTTCGGCGCGTGGTTCGCTTTCAGGTGGGCTTCCGCGATTTGCAAGAAGAGAGGACGCGCTTCACTGAGCACGCCTTGTTGTACGTAAAGGTCTGCCAGGCGCTCTAGCGGCGCGAGTTCGTTGGGCGCCAGCTTGGCGATCTTTTTGTAAATCGCGATGGCTTTGCTGTTGAAGCCGTCGTTTAGATAGACCTGTGCGAGCCGCTCAAAATACTCGACGGCCTGCGTCATGTCGCCCTGGCGAGCGAAAAGATCGCCCACGGTCATCAGCGTGGCCTGATCTTTTCCGTCGTGGCGGAGAATTTGCTGATATTCGGCGATGGCCTGGGCAGGCTTGCCCTGGCTGAGGTATTTCAGCGCGCTTTCTAGCGCCTTGTTCTTGTTAAAGGCCATCGACGGTCCCGCGTCCCCGGTCGCCTCTGCCTAGGAGAGGTTGCGTCCTGCAGTCAGGAGCGACTCAAGTTGGAAGGTTAGCACGCGGCAAAAAGGGGTTCTATGCGGCGGCGCAGGTGTGGTGACGAAGGGGATAACAGGGGGTTGGCAGACCGCAAGCGGTCTGAAGGGACGAGGCTCGGCGCTGTTGCTTAACCGCCTTGGAGCAAGTTCCTGCGCCGCCCCCGCCATCGGGTTGGCTAAGAGACCTGAGCCTAGAGCTTCACTTCGCCTATCTGGATCACTGGCTGGACGTTCGTGTAGTTGGCCACATCGGCCATGATGGATTCGGCGTGCGGCGCGAATGCGGATTGGAACGCTTCCACCGAATCAAATGTGAGGTACCCAACGGCTATGTAAGGCGCTGGTGATCCGGGAGTTCCGCCCGCAACCCCCTGGTCGGCCGCGACCGCCTTGAGAGCTGGGCCGATTTTTTTCTGCACCATGGGCAAATGCTTACTCACGTAGTAGTTCATGTCGAACTTCACGCCCGCGCTGTTGGGGTAATACACGCTGATCTTGATCATTCGCGTCTCCTAGCGAGACGGGATAGTACCCAAAGAAGAGAGTAATGGCAATTGGTTAGCTCGCGCCGGGCAGAGGACACGAGCCTTAGAACGCGAGTTGCTCGCGGGTCAGGGCGAAGCCGTTGAGATTGCCGACCACTGACGCGGCCAATCGCTTCGGCTGGAAGAATTCGAGCGCGACTTGTTGCACGTCTTCGATGGTCACCGCCTCAAGCATGGAGATCAGCTCTTCGGGCCGAAACTGCTTATTGAAATACAGGTGATTGCGCGCCAAGCTGGACATTCGCTGGCCGGAACTTTCCAGTGCCAGCAGAGTGGCGCCTTTCAGGTGATCCTTGGCGCGGCGAAGTTCGGAGGGATGCAGCAGCTCGTCTTTGAAACGGCGGAATTCGGCAAGCACTGATTGCACCACCTTCGCGGCGGTTTCGATCGAAGTTCCCGCGTAAACGGAAAGCACGCCGGCATCGTGGTAAGAGCTGATTTCGCTGAAGATTGCGTAGGCCAGCCCCTGCCGCTCGCGAATGTTTTGGAACAGCCGGGAAGACATTCCGCCGCCCAGAATATTGTTGAGCACAGAAACGGCGAAGCGGCGGTGATCGGTGGCGGGCAGCGCAGGGACCCCGAGACAGATGTGCACCTGTTCGAGTTCGCGCTTGGTTCGCAGGGTGATGTGGGGTGCGGCGGCGGGCGCAACGTCGGGTACCGGCATCCGAGCTGGTGTCAGGCCGGAAAATCGCGCGGCAACCAGATCGACCATCTGCGAATGCGTCAAATGCCCCGCCGCAGTAATCACCAGCCTGTTGGGCGCATATTGGCTGTGGAACCAATCCTGCACCGAGGCGCGCGTGAAGGCGGAAACCGTCTCCGCCGTGCCGAGAATCGGCTTTCCCAGCGCGTGCGGGCTCCAGAAATGCTCCGCGAATAACTCGTGAACCAGATCCTCGGGATTGTCTTGCGTCATGCGAATTTCTTCGAGCACCACGGATTGTTCGCGGGCGATATCCTCGATCGCGAAATTGGGCTCGAGCACCAGGTCGGCAAGAATGTCGAACACGCGGGGGAGATGCTCATCGAGTACGCGCGCGTTGAAGCAGACCATTTCTTTTGAAGTAAAGGCGTCCAGCATGCCGCCGACGGAATCCACTTCGCGAGCGATTTCTTCGGAGGTGCGGCGTGCCGTGCCTTTGAAGACCATGTGCTCCACGAAGTGCGAGATGCCGTTCAGTTCAGGGGGTTCCTGACGCGACCCCGAGCGCAGCCAGATACCCACGGAGACGGAGTGGACGTGATCCATCGGTTCGGTGAGCACGACCAGCCCGTTTGGCAGTATTTCTTTCTGCGGCGCGTTTGTTCTTCTCACCATCTCATAGCTATTCTCGCATGGAGCTGCGGCAAAGTCATTTCGGCGCGCCGAGGGGGTTTCTTGGGCGATTTGCGTTCGAGCGCGGATACGTGCCGCGGTGGTAAAATAGAACAACAACTTGATACTCGAGATGACGGCTGACAAACCCACAATGGCGGTGAATTTGCTCGGTTTAACTGCCGCGGAATTGCGCGCGCTGGTCGAATCGCTAGGCGAGCCGGGCTATCGCGGCGCGCAGATTTATCATGCGATGTACGCCGAACGGAAGTTTGAGTTTGCGGCGATGAGCAATTTGCCGGCGGCGCTGCGCGAGAAGCTGGCGCGCGAAGCGACCATCTCGCTGCCGAGAACTGTCCGCCGGCATCTGTCGTCGGATGGCACCGTGCGCTACGTGCTGGCGCTCGATTCTGCGGCGCCGAGCAACGCGGCGCCCGGACGAGCGCTGAAGCAGGCAAACATCGAGACGGTTTTCATGCCCGAGGAAAATCGCCAGACGATTTGCATTTCGACACAGGGGGGCTGCGCCGTCGATTGCCAGTTCTGTCTGACCGCTACGTTGGGTCTGGTGCGCAATTTGACGGCGGGCGAAATTGTGGGCCAAGTGCTGGTGGCGCTGGAAGACAATCGCGCGACGCTGAAGCCGCAGACCAACATCGTGCTGATGGGCCAGGGCGAGCCGATGCTCAATTACGATGCGGCGATCGGCGCGCTGCGCATTTTGCTCGACCAGAAGGGCGTGGCGATTGCTTCGCGGCACGCGGCGCTTTCGACCAGCGGGATCGTCCCGGGAATCGAGCGGCTAGCGCAGGAAAAAGTGCGGCCGAATTTGGCGATATCGCTGAATGCTTCTTCGAACGAGCAGCGCGACCAGATCATGCCCATTAATCGCAAGTATCCGCTGGAAAAACTTCTCGAAGCCTGCCGAAAATTTCCGCTGAAGCCGCGCGAGTGGCTGCTTTTTGAGTACGTACTGCTGGGAGGCTTCAACGATTCGCAGGATGACGCGCGGCGTGTGGTGCGGCTGCTCTCCGGCATCCGCGCGAAGGTGAATCTGATCCCGTGGAATCCCGGAGCGCTTCCGTTCCAGCGGCCGGACCAGGCGCGAGTTGCGGAGTTCCAGAAGATTCTGGTCGACAAGGGCGTGCTCGCGTTTGTGCGCGATTCGCGCGGGCAAGACGTGATGGCTGCCTGCGGCCAGTTGGCGCTTTCTGAATCAGCGGTGCTTCCAGTACAGAACCCGCAAGTCACCGAGTAGCACGCTTACTGCAGGTTGCGCCACGCGCGTACGATTTCCGCTAGCGAATTCCAATGACTGCCATCATGCGACCTGTGGTGTGTTCGCGGCGATAGCTGAAGAAGAGATCGGTGCGGCACGACGTGCAGTAATCGGATGAGAAGATCCGCGCGGCAGGCACGCCAGCATCGGCCAGGATCGCGCGGTTGGCGGCGATCAGATCGAGATTCACGCGCAGCGGCGGAGGCGCATGGCCGGGCGGCTTCATGGTGAGCCACGGCAGCCAGTTGGGATCGTTTTCTCCGGAAGCAAGCGCGTCAAACGGGCCATCAAACCATTCACGCGCGTTGGGAAATTGTGAGTCAAATTCGCGCGCCACGTCCTCGCCCACTTCGTAGCAGCAGCGGCCGATGCCCGGGCCCAGCGCGGCAATCACGTCGCTGGGCCGCGTGCCAAATTCCATCTGCATCCTGCCCAAAGTTTTCGCCGCGATGCGCCGCAGCGTGCCGCGCCATCCGGCATGAATCGCGGCAACCGCATGCAGGCGCGTGTCCGCCAGCAGGATCGGGATGCAGTCCGCGGTTTGGATGGCGAGCAAGGTGCCGGGCTCGCGAGTGAAGAGCGCATCGGCTTGCGGCGGTTCTTTTGATTGCGCAAGTGCCGCATTCGCGCGGAGCGGAATGTCGGAGTGAATCTGCCGCAGCGTTACGGGCTGCAAATCGTCAGCGCCGATGGCACGGAAGAATTTCTTGCGATTTGCGAGGACGCGCTCGCGCTGGTCCCAATCGGTGAAGCCGAGATTCAGGACGCGTTCGGTGGCAGAGCGGTTGCCCGGCGCTCCACGGCCGCCGGACTCTCGATTCGACGAAATGAGCTCGCTTACGCCGCCAGGGCACGTGCTGAAGCCGTGCACGAGCCAGTCAAGCTGCGCGAATGGCGCAGCCTCGAGGATCTGCAATGCTCCTGAACGCCGCAATTTCCAGCCAATTTTGTCGGAGGCGTGCGACGCTCCTCTGCGAGTTCGCGTGGGGGCGGTGATCATGGCTATTGAATAGATATGATGACACCGTTCGAAAGCGGAGTCGAAAAGGATCCTTCGGGCGGCTCAAAAACGCCGTCATCAGCACTAGGATGCTTGGTGTTGAGATCCTTCGGACCGCTCACTGCGCGGTCCTCAGGATGACCATCCTTATCGGATGGTCAGGTATAATCTCGCGGCGTGCGACAGTTCCTGTCGCACTTCGTTTTCGACTCGCTTCACCGGAGAGACTGATGATCGTCGGGCTCGGGTTGGATATCGCTGAGATCGACCGCATCGAGGCGGCGATCGTGCGTTACGGCGCGACCTTCCTCAACCGGCTGTACACGCCCGGCGAAATGACCTACTGCGAAACATACAAGAACCGTTACGAACGTTACGCCGCGCGCTTTGCCGCCAAGGAAGCGGCCATGAAAGCGCTCGGCACTGGCTGGCGTTACGGAGTTCGCTGGCGCGATATCGAAGTGACGCGCGAGACGAGTGGCAAACCGACGTTGCTTCTGAACGGAGTGGCCCGCGAGTTTGCGGACCGCATGGGCGTACGCAGCATTTCGCTTTCCATCACGCACAGCGGCAATTTGGCTCTGGCGCAGGTTATTTTCGAAAACTAAGCGAGCCGACGAGATTATCAGCTTGGGTGATGCGGACTTCGTGCCACTCGTTCGCTGGATGCAAGCCGGCAAGCCGCACCTTCAGATAATTTCCCGTGAGCGCATCGGTCCAGTTTTCGCCGCGGCGGTTAAGCGTCAGGACACGCGCCACTCGGCCGGACTGCGTGGCACGAAAGTCGGCCGATTTCTTCTGCCCAAGCGCGCGCAATTCACGTGCGCGCTCGCGAATCAATGGTTGCGCCACGGTGTTGGTCCGCTCTTGCGCACCCGTTCCGGGCCGCTCCGAAAACGAAAACACATGCAGGTAGGTGAACGGAAGCCGCTCGATAAAATCGCATGTAGCGGCAAAATCCTCGTCCGTCTCGCCAGGGAATCCGACGATCACGTCCGCGCCAATCGCGGCCTCGGGCAGCAAACGGCGAATCAGTTCGATGCGTTGCGCATAGTGCTCCGTGCGGTACCAGCGGTGCATAGCGCGCAGAATGCGATCCGACCCCGACTGCAGTGGAACGTGGAAATGCCGCGCCAGCCGGTTCGATGCGGCCATGAGTGACACAAAATCTTCAGTGACGTCCTGCAGCTCAATAGAGCTGAAGCGAATCCGCTCGATTTCGGTCTCGTCCAAAATACGTCGAACGAGGTTGGGCAGACCGGCGCGAGGCGCGAGATCGCGGCCGTAGCTGCCGAGATTGATCCCGCTCAGCACGATCTCTTTCGCGCACGCCGCATGGAGCTGCCGCACCTCGTCCACCACCGTATCCGGCGGCAAGCTCCGGCTCCGCCCGCGCACCAATGGAATCACGCAATAAGAACAGCGATTGTTGCAGCCATCTTGAACTTTCAGGATTGGCCGCGTGCGATCGCCAGCCAGCGATCCAGCCGGAGCGATTTGCACCGAGGTTTGCGCGAAGATGTCGCCAGTAAGAATTTTGGCTGGTCCGCGTGCGAGAGACATTTCATCTTCAGCAATCTGCGCGAGCGGCACGAAATCCGGCGTCGCCCTATCGGCGCCGATCCGCTGTGGGCCATCGCTTGCGACCGTCGCACCAGAGGGTGTGTTCGGCGCCGTGACCGCGCCGACTAGCCGTGGAATTTCCGATTGATGCGAATTCCCGACCACCCAAGCGACGCCGCCAATCGAGGCGATTTCCTCGGGCGCTCGCTGCGCGTAACAGCCCGTCACGATAATTTGAGCATCGGGATTCGCGCGATGAAGTTTGCGGACTGCTTCCCGAGCTTGCGAATCGGCCGCTGCCGTCACGGTACAGGTATTGAGCACGATCACATTGGCCGACGCGGGTTCCTGCACCTGCGCCAATCCTCGAGCCAGCAGCTCACCGCGCAGCGCCGACGCGTCCGCTTCTGTTGCGCGGCAGCCAAAATTCTGGATGGAAAAGGTGGTCATTAGCCAAGCATCAGGTTGCGAAAACGAAGATCCGGCTGGAATTATAGCAGCGGATGGCGTGAAATCGGGGCGACAGAAGGCAACGACTGGAAGGGGGAAATAGCGGTCAAAACCGACGCCAAAATAATCAGACCCGACCGGGCTATATCCCGACGCGGCGTTGATAGCAGAGCAGAATCAAGTCCGCGCGGCGGCGCACACCGAACTTGGCGAGCAGGTTGGAAACGTGGAATTTGACGGTACGTTCGGAGATCTTCATCTTCTGTGCGAGCTCTTTGTTGGCCAAATTTTCGAGCAGACCGGTTAGCACCTCTTGCTCGCGCTGACTCAGGTCGCTGGTTGAATCAGGATGCAGACGCCGGGCCTGCCGCCCGGTCAAAATCGAGTCCACAAAGCGCGAAAGCACTGGCCGGGGCACCCAGATGCCTCCGGACGCGACCTGCGGCAAGGCCCGTGACAACTGTTCGCGAGCTTCCGCGTAGGTCAAAATTCCCTTCACCCCTTGGCGCAGCAAAGCGTAGCTGTCGGACTCCTTAAGCCGGTCGCCCACCACCAGCAACCGCGCCGCGTTATTGTGATCGAGGATATTGCCGAGTAGCACTCCGGTGGCTTGGCGAGCGGCGTGGGCGTCCACCACGTAGACCGATGCCTTAGGCACGTCCAAATTCCGCAGGTCCGGGGCGAGCATCGAATCCAGCTGCTTGGAGGTGATCTGAAAGCCAGAGTCCTCTAATAGCCGGTGAAACTCGTTCAAGACCATCGGATGCGGCGAGAGCAGGCAGACCTTTAAATTGTGCTTGCCGTTCTTGGTCATCCTGTAATCAGGCTAGCCGAACTGGGAGGCGCGGGCAATATAGACGAGAGGAGGTGATTTCAAACCAGGTACTAGGCCCGGATGAAAGAGTTTTAGCGAGAATCGCTCGGGGGCAGGCTAGTCCAAACTCGAAGCCGGTCCCGCGGCAACAGGAAGGTCCCCGGAATTGTGGCGCGGCCGTTTCGACGGAAGCCCAGCTTGCCGGACCTTGTATAGGAGGGCGCGGTAGCTGATTTTCAGCGCCTCGGCTGTTTTGCGGCGGTTCCAGTGGTTGGCTTGCAGGACTCTGAGAATAACCTCGTGTTCCATGCGCCGAGTGGCCTGCTGGGCGAGGTGTTTCAGGGGGATATTGCCGCCACTCTGCGTGACGAACGACGGCTTGGCCGCGGCTCTTTCGGTTCTGTCGGCGACTAACGCGTCTTCCGAGCCTAGAACCACATATCGGGCGATAGTGTTCTCGAACTCGCGCACGTTTCCGGGCCAGTTCCTATTTCGCAAGAGCTCCATCACGTCGTGGGAAATCGGAGGAGCCTCCCGTTTGAACCGTTGGTTGAAGTGCCGGCGAAAATATTCCGCCAGCTGCGGAATGTCGTCGCGGCGATCGCGCAGCGGAGGCAGCTGAACGCTAATCACGTTGACGCGATAAAAAAGATCCGCTCGAAATGCTCCGGTTTCAATCTCGCGCCGCAGTTCGCGATTGGTGGCGCAGATCACGCGCGCGTCCAACTGCTTTTCTTCCAGGTCTCCTACGCGCATAAAAACCCCGTCCTGCAGCACGTGCAGAAGTTTTGCTTGCAGGGTTGCGTCGAGCTCCGCGATTTCATCTAGAAAAAGAGTTCCGCCCTGTGCTGCTTCAATTCGTCCGGGTTTGGCCGTGTTTGCGCCCGTGAAGGCGCCTTTCTGATATCCGAAAAGCTCGCTTTCAAGCAGTGGCCCGGGAATCGCCGCGCAGTTCACTTTCACGAAGGCGCCGTTGCGCCATGGCGAGACGCTGTGAACGTACCGAGCAAGAACTTCTTTACCAGTGCCGCTCTCGCCAAGGATCAGAACCGGGACATTTAAACCGGCGGCCCGGTCTATCTTCCTTCGGACGGAACGCATGGACTCCGATGGGCCGAAATACTGCTGCTTCGGCGGCCATTCCGGCGAATGAGACGTCGGTACAACCTTCGACTGGGCTGGGGACGCCATGTGATCGTTCTGATCCGCGATCGAAAATTTGGGCCGAGACAGCCCGGTTCTGCGCGCTGCCTTCAGCTGTGCACATCGGGAACCAAACGCCGCCTTCGACTGACGCCAGGCTCGTGCTAACATTCGGCGCAATGAATGGGGTAAGTAGCTTAGTACCAGAAGTTTACATTTGACGTGGGATACGGGATGCCGGCGAGTGGCCCACAACTGGAGTCCAGACGCCGCCACATTGGTGTAAAGGATTGGCACTTGGGAGAAACACCGTTCCCAAGCCCGACAATGAGCGAACCGCACGCTCGTGCGCGGGCGCGGCTGACTCACTTGGGACGCAGCTTTGGTTCTATGCGGATCAGTCGCGGAAGAAAGAGAGAAGCGGGCCGCACTCATGCCGGCCCGTGTTGGTTAGACTCGCGAGCTTTCGCCGCGAATAATGTCGTAACGCTCGATGACCGCCGCCACTCCCGTGCTTTCATAGTTGTCATCGGAGCGCTTGTCAACGCGCACGACACGACCGTGCGCGCGCACTAACACTTCGGATCCGCGAGTAATCTCCGCGGGAAGCGTAAGCGTGAAATCCAACTCCGTCCCAGGCGCCAAATCATTTTGGACGGTGAAGTAAACGCCGCGGGTGGAGATGTCCCGTGTCCGACCACTTTGCGGTTTGGGCTCGCGGCTGATCGGCACACGAACATTTACCGGTAGAGATAAATCGTACCGCCGCGCTGTCCGACGCTCCGTCATCCCTGCTCCTTGTTGGCTAAGTGCAGTTTTACAGGATCCCCCGCGTATTAGGCGAGCAATCGCTGCTCCAAAGCCCTAGCGTATTTGCCTCCAACCACTTGGCGGGCGCACGCAGCGTGCCGTCGGCCTTTCCCGCCAGCCGACTAAAACGACCGAGCGCCAACAACTCCTTTGAGCACAGCGCTAACAATTCGGATCGGTTTCGTTTTTGTAACGTCCCGCACGCGTGAAGGACTCTCGCGTGCCGCCTAGTTCGCGGAGATACTAGAACAATCGGGCTGAAATCGGGTAGTGCTATTTCGTTGAATGTGCTCTAGATATGCAACTCTTTTCATCGAAGGGGAAAGCGATGTCCCTTGCCACTTCGGAATAATCAGCTAGCTTCGCGCCAGTAAATGAGGTTTTGGGCGGGAATGAGCGAACAGGAGCGAAAGAATCGTCAGTCTGATAAGTCCGCGCATGACGTTTGTTTACGCGTGCACAGAAGAGCTGCAGTTGCGCGCACAAATGATCACGTCACTCTGCATGCGTGACACCACAGCGAAGCAGACTACGAGGTGCGAACAGCAGCCGGCGCCGGCGTGGGTTCCTGCACTTTTTCTTTTGCGGTTACTTCGCGCGCTGCGGCGCGCGCCGCCGCGGATCGCGCTCCGCGCCCCGCGTCCAAATTAAATTGCCGCATTTTGTAGAGCAACGCCTTATAGCTGATGCCGAGCATCCGCGCCGCATCTTTACGGCACCAGTTGGTGCGATCCAGCGCGTTAGCGATCGCTTCCATTTCCGCTTCGTCTTTCAAACCGCGGACCAGCGCCTTCAGCCCTTGTTCCTTGGGCGCGGGCGCTGCGTCACTGGGGGCCACTTGCTGCTGGCTGGCCATTTCCAGAAGCTCGCGCAGGCTGCCTTCGTCATCTTCTAAAATCACGTAGCGCTTGATGAAGTTTTCCAGCTCGCGCAAATTTCCCGGCCATGAATAGCGCAACGCCGCTTCCAGCAGGTGCTGCGAAGGTTCCGGCGCCTGCTTCTGATATTTTTCGCTGTACTTCACCAGGAAATGGCGGAAAAGTAGCGGAATCTCCGACGTGCGTTCGCGGAGCGGCGGGATATGAAGCGCTAGAACGTTGAGCCGGTAATACAAGTCCTCGCGGAACTTGCCTGACTGCATCGCTTCCTTCACGTCCACGTTTGTTGCCGCGAGCACGCGCACGTCCACGTTGACAACCGCACGCGCTCCGAGTCGGGAATACTGCCCGTCCTGCAATACGTGCAGCAGCTTGGCCTGAAGATGCGGCGCCATTTCGGCGATTTCGTCTAGGAAGATCGTGCCGCGATTTGCCAGCTCGAACTTCCCGGGTTTGGCGCGGACCGCTCCAGTAAACGCGCCCTGTTCGTATCCAAAAAGTTCCGATTCCAGCAACTCGCCTGGCAGAGCCGCGCAATTCACCTTGATGAACGGCTGTTGGCGGCGCGTGGAGCGCAGATGAACCATGCGCGCAACCACTTCTTTTCCCACACCGCTTTCGCCGCTGATGAAGATAGGTACGTCGACAGGCGCAATCTGCAGTATCTGCTGGCGAATCTTGATCATCTGGGGGCTCGCCGCCAGGAACGAAATATCCTCCGTGATCGTCTCGCAATATTCTTTGAGCGCTTCGTTCTCGGTTCGAAGCTCCTGCTTTTGGCGGCACTTCAAGAGCGCCGCGTCGAGCTCTGGCTTCTCAAAAGGTTTGGTGAGGTAATCCATCGCTCCAATGCGGATCGCTTCCACCACAGTATTCACTTCGTTCGAGCATGAGAGCATGATGACGTTGAGCCCTCGGTCGATCTGCATGAGTTGGCGTAGAGTCTCGATGCCATCGATCTCCGGCATCAATACGTCGAGGATCACGAAATTGGGCCGCTCGCCGGAGCCAATGCGTTGCAGCGCCTCTTTGCCGCTGGAAACGGCTTCGACTGCGAAGCCTTCCACTTCCAAAAGCGTTTGAAGATACTTCCGTATACTTGGTTCGTCGTCCACTACGAGAATCTTCTCTTTTTTCGCCATCAATTATCCCTAGAAAACTAGAATTGGCTCGTGATGCTTATTCGACGAAAATCGGGAGCAAAAACGAAAAGGTGCTGCCGCGCCCCGGCTCGCTGTCCACCCAGATCTTGCCGCGGTGCGCTTGAATTAGCCGCTTGGTGATCGCCAGCCCCAAACCCATCCCGGAAGAGGAAGGGTCCACCCGGACAAATTCCTCGAATATTTCCTGGTGAAATTCCGCTGCGATCCCGTTGCCCGTGTCGCTCACGGACACGAGCACGCTATTCGGGCGCGTGGCGGCGTCGCGGCGCCTCTCTTCAGAAGGAGAAGCCTCCGTTGTGCGGCGTTCCCAGAAATGCCGGCGAGCGTGCAACGTGACCCGCCCGCTCGCCGGCGTATTCTTTAGCGCGTTGTCGAGCAGATTGACCATGCACTGCTGCACCTTCTGATAATCGAAATTGAAGGTTGGCAGATCAGTGTCCACGTCAATATCCAGGTCCACGCGCGCCCGCTGGTATGCGTCCCGCCACCGTCCGGTCATGTCGTTAATGCAATCGCGCAGATCGTTATCGTGCAACTGCAACACGAGCTTGCCGCTTTCGAGCGCTGAGTAATTCAGGAACATCGACACCAGGCGCACCAGCCGGTCGCAGCTCTCTTTCGATTCCTGCAGGATATCGCGTTGCCGCTGGCTCACTTTTCCAAGAGAGCCGGAAAGCAGCATATCGTAGTAGCCCTTCATCACCGCCAGAGGTGTTTTCAGTTCGTGCGCAGCGGAAGCCAGGAAAACCGTTTTCTGCCGATTCGCTTCCTGCAAACGCAAATACGCGGCCAGCAAATTGCGGTAGGTGGCCTCGCGCTCTTGCAGGAGAGACTGCACCGTCTCGCGCATTTCCGCTTCGTCGCCCGGCGCTTCGGCAACAGGCAGATCCATGTACACGGCCAGCCAATCCGGTTCTGGCAGCCAACGCACTCGCGCACGGGTCACGCCTGCGGACGATTCCAGCGACAGATTCACTTCGTGAATGCCCGCTTGAAGTTGTTCGAGGATCTTCTTGCGATCGACTCCCAGCACATCCCGGAAGAGATTCAACTCAGGCTTGAATGGGATGCCTCGGGCGTGCAGCGCGTCTTGTGCGTGCAAATTGCTGAAGAGGAGTTGCCCAGTGCGCTCCGCTACCAGCAGCGGCCGGTCCACGGCGTCCAACAGGCTAGCGATCAACTGAAAGTTGATCTGCGCAGCCGCCGGCTTTTCGGCCGTGCCAGTTCTTGACAACCTACCCTCCCATGAAAGGCAACCCGTTCAGGCTCGTACAGAATGAAGACTCTCGTGATGTGCTGGGAGAGAATCTGCCCGCAGAAAGGTATGCTCGCAAAGGGCTAAGGGGGTGTCAATGGTAAATGCGTCCCATGGTTTGCACAAACACGGAAGTTGATTACATTAAAGCAGCAGTGGAACGGTCCGGTTCGTACGCTATTTCCTCTACTCCTTACTGCAAGTTACTGAATATAAATGGAATAGTAGGAGGCAAATGTTCGGCTCGATACTTGCAGATACCTGTCGGCAGTTAGAAAGTACTAATACTCGGGTACCAATGGCCGCCAAAGAAAACCTCATCGAGCAGCACATGATCTCGTCCAATTTTTGCGAGGAGCGCAGGCGCTCTCAGCGGCTGCATTTGCAGATTCCTCTCTTTGTGCGGGGACGGGATGCGCATCGCGATCAGTTTACAGAGCTTGCCAAGAGCTTGGACATTAGTTCACTCGGCGCCCTGCTTACATCTCCAAGGCCGCTTACAATCAACGATGTCATTACTTTGACGATCCCAGCTCCGTCGATAACGTCATCGGCGCTCGTCCCGGCCGGGATGCCGCCGATTCAAGCCCGCGTAAAGCGTCAACAAGGGGCCGGTGACGTGTACCTTATCGCTGTCGAGTTTCTCAAGCCGATCGGGTGAGACTCGATGCGCTGCGTAGCCTACCCTTCAGGATTTCTGCGCAAAGTGGAAGAGTTTTTCACTTCCATTACAGCCAACGCTAGCCGAGCAGAATTCGACCTATCGGTAAGCTTATGACCCACTGGCCTTTAGCTATTTTCTTCCGCCGCTGATCGCAGTTCGAATTGGACTGATCCGTGCTAGAGTGACGCCGCCCCCGCAGGTGCCCCTGATGTCTAGGGCAGGCTACTATAACTCTGGACATTCAACGAAATGGCCCAGCCCGGCGAAGCATTTCAGCCGCAGTCATCGGCGGAGGACTCTTTTTTCGACCTGCTCATCGAGACCCTTCAGGGTCTTGACGAAGTTGCGCGTGGTCAATTCCTTCGCGAGTTCTTCCGCACCGTCGCGCAGGTCGACTTCACCGAATCGCAAGGCATTGAGTATTGGTTGCGGATTCTACACCGCCGCCAGCAAATGTCGCAGCGCCTGGGCAGCCGCATTTCGCTAAAGACCGTGATGGTGGACGTTCTTTCCTCCGCAAACGTTCTCCGCGTTCCGGTCCTGGTGGAATACGACAAGTTCAAGAAGCTCCAGGTCGACGCGGCCACGGATTCTCTCACCGGTCTTCACAACCGTCGCTTATTCGACGAGCATTGCGAAAAGGAACTCATTCGCGCCAAGCGCTACAACCAGCAGCTGGCGGTGGTGATTCTCGACATGCACAAGCTAAAGGAAGTGAACGACCGCCGCGGACACCTCGAGGGCGACCGCATCCTGCAACTCGTCGCTTCTACCTTGCGCACGACCTTGCGCGCATCCGACTTCGCATTTCGCATCGGCGGCGACGAATTCGCGCTGCTCTTGCCCCAGACAGATTCCGAGCAGGCGGTCACGCTCTGCCGCCGAGTCCGCTCGCAATACGAGGCCGAACTGGCACCGATCAATTTGAACATCTCCGTAACTGTCGACTTTGGCGTCGCCGTATACCCGCAGGACGGAGAACAGAAAAGCGAACTCTTGGGCCTTGCCGACCGGCGGCTTTATGAGCTCAAGCACGCCACGCGCGAGGGCGCTCGCGTCACGCCCATGCCGCCGCCAGCGCCGCGCGAAGCGGCGCCTACTCCTGAGCCGACGCCCGTTGAACCCGAATCCGCTGCCAGCAGTGCCGAACCGCCGCCGGCTTCCAGCCAAACCGCAGAGGAAGCGCATCAGGAGCGAAAGTGGGAACGTGTCTCATTGGCCGGGACGAAATCGCACGCAATTCTCAGCGACATCGACCAGAAATCAGCGAAAGTTCTCGATCTAAGCTACGGAGGCGTCGCCCTGCAGTTCGAAAAACAGCCGGAGCTGCCGCAGCAGTTCAACGCCGTTCTGCACGTGCCCATTCTGCCGCCAGTTCGCGTCGTTCTGCGCAAAACATACGTACTGCCGGGCGAAGGCGGCCGCGTGCGCGTCGGCTGCGCTTTTGTATCTTAGAGATTCCGCCCTTCCAAGCCTGAATCGTCCAGGCGTGCTCTGGAAAAAGTGCGCCGCAGCGCGTTAAGATGGTCGTTCCGCCCCGCCTCTCGCGGATCGAATAGGACATTTCTAAGAATGGCGATTGTCACATCCCTTCCCGGAAGTATTGCTGCCAAACGAAGTGGGCTTGAAGTATGGATGAACCGTGTTGTCGATCGCGCCGCGAAGGTGCCGCGCAGTTTCGATATCGACGAGATCCATGATTTGCGTGTTGCTATCCGCCGGTGCCGGACAATGGCGGATGCCCTCAGCGAAGTAAATCCCAGCCCAGGCTGGCGGAAGCTCAAGAAAGCCACGGGCGCGATGTTTCATACGCTCGGCGAGTTGCGCGATGTGCAAGTGATGGTCACTTGGCTTAAAAAGCTCGGCCCAGCCAGCGACCCCGTCCGTCGCCAACTGCTCCGGCTCCTGGCGCGACGTGAAAACCATTGCCGAGACGCTGCGGTCGAGGCTCTGGATGCATTCGATCGCAAGGACTGGAAAAAGCTAACTCGCAAATTGGATTCGAAGGCCGGATTTTTTCCGCTCGAAAGTGTGGTGTTTCAGCGATTGGCGCTGGCGCGATTGAACCAGGCCGCCGAGCTCTACCAGCAAGCGCGGCGCAAACGCAGCATCGCCGCGTGGCATCGCCTGCGCATCGCCATCAAGCGCTTCCGCTACGTGGTGGATAATTTCCTGCCTGCCCGCTACGAAGCGTGGGCCGATGACCTGAAACGCGTGCAGGACCTGCTCGGCGAAGCGCATGATCTGGACGTGCTGCGCGCGGCGGTCCGGCGCGAGGCGGCGAGTCTCGATTCCTCCGCCGTCGATGCTTTCGTTCGAAAAATTGATGCCGCGAGGAAGTCGCGTCTTACAGAGTTGAATTCTAAGCTGAGCGGCGCACAGTCACTGTGGCTCGTGTGGCGCGCGGGGCTTCCGTTAGGCCATTCGCTCACAGTCGCGCCGGTGCCGCAGCGGCGTTTTGCCTGATCGCGCCGGGTTTGAGAGTTTCTGATGATGAGGCATGAGTCGGTCTGAAGCTGAAAAGGTGAGACGTAGTTCAGCAGGTTAGTGAGGTCGTGCGGGATCGTTCGCGACAGAATTAATCGCCCACCTCGCGCAGTATCTTCGGCACTGCCAGCCAGCGTAGTTCCCATCGGCCCTGTGCGCTGGCCTGTTCCAGGCACGCGGCCCCGGCTTTTTTCAGCTCCGTGAACGCCGTGCGCGCTCCCGTTAAATATGCGATCATCATGTCGAGATGCGGCGCGTGGCCAAAGCAGGCCACTTCCTTCGCGCGGATGCGAGAGATCTCGCGCAGCGTTTCCGCCGGATTGTCCCCGGGCTTCAGAAACTCGCTCACGCGGATTTTTTCCAGTGGAAATCCCAGCGCCTCCGCGAAAATTTCCGCCGTTTGTGCCGCGCGGACGTACGGGCTCGTCAGAATCGCATCCGGTTTCGCGCCTAGCTCCTTCAGACCGAGCGCCGCTAACCGCGTCTTCTGTACTCCGCGCGCCGTCAACGGCCGCTCCGGATCGGGCGGGCACTTTGGATCGGTGCGATCGACGGCAATACCATGGCGGACCAGATAGAGAATCATCGCTTACGCCACCTTCTCTTTTCTTTGCGCGCGCCGGAACTCCGCTTTCGAGCGGAATTCCTTTTCGAATAGGCCGGACTTGCGCTCCAATCCGGCCAAGTCCAGCCGCGTCCCCTCGGCGGCGCGAATATTGAAAATTGCGCGGCGGCCCGATATTTGCACCTCAACGCCGAAGATCTTTTGGGCGTGTTCCGACTCGAGCTTTTCGGCGATGCGTAGCATCGATGTGAGCAGCCGGACTTGGCGCCTTCGTTCGCCGTTCAGAGCCGCGTAGGAAGCATGAGCCAACTGTGGTTCCGATTTGCAGTTGTGGTAGCGCACCAGCGCCGCCACCATATCTCCGCGCCAGCCGCTGAGATCTGGAATTTCACCGTTGCGCACCAAATATTCGCCGTGGCGATGGTGCGATTTTTTGCTGATGTAATGTCCCACATCGTGCAGCAGCGCTCCGCCTTCCAGCACCAGCCGTTCCTCAGGTCCCATCTCATGCAGCGGCCGTAGCTGATCGAAAAGCGAAAGCGCCAGCCGCGACACTTGCTCGGCGTGCTGTTCGTCATAATGCATCCGCCGGGCGAACCCGCGCACGCCAGCAAGTAATTTATCCGCGCGATCTTTTTCTTCCTCGGATTTCACGCCGCCCGAATACTGCTCTGCCACGACTTGCAGCAGCAGACCTTCGCGGACTCCCACGCCTGGGACCAGCATCGACCGCAGGTCCAACCACTTGGCCAGCGTGGTTAGGATGATCGCGGCGATTCCCAAAACCTCGGCGCGGTCCTTCCGCACGTGAAACACGCGCATCCGGCCCGGCACGTCCAATTCCAGCAACCGCCACATCTGGTCCCGCAAGAGACGCACGCTAATCGTCGGAGTCCTGGCCAGCGGCGTGCCGGCCGCCAGGCGCGCCAGCGCCTCGGCGTTTCCGCCGCAAGCCACGGAAGCTGCTCGAGAAAGGTTTGGCGGCGAAGGCAGCGCGCTGCGCAAAAGCGCCATCACGTGATGTTGTAACCGTCGGGCGCCGTCTTCATCGATTCGCCCATGGATCGAATACGTTTCCATGACGCGGATGGTGCCGAGCGGCAGCGCCACGCGCCGCTGCAATTCGCCGCGGTCGAAAAAATTCATCTCCAGGCTGCCGCCGCCCAAATCGAAAATTAGTTTCGGTTGCGCGCGCCCGGCGAGCGCCCAGCGCACCGCCGCGCACACCAGCTTCGCTTCCTCCTCGCTGCTGATCACCTCCAGCTCGATTCCCGATTTCCGGCGGATGCGCTCCAGCAGCTTGCGGCAATTGCGCGCCTCGCGCGCTGCGGCGGTGGCCACGGCGCGGTAAGCGGTGACGTGATTCTGGTCCATGCGGCTGCGGAAATGGCGGAAAGCCCGCGTAGCTTTCGCGATGGTCTCATCGTCCAGCATCCGCCGGGTGAACGCGTTGTGCCCCAGACGCACCGCGGCGCGCTCGGATTCGATTATTTCAATGTGTTCGGAGGAGGTAGCTCGCGCGATGGCCAGCCGGATCGCGTTCGATCCAGCGTCAATTGCTGCCAGTTGGATGGGGGCGGCCACTCTTTAACGCCAGAGGTGCGCGAGCGCGTGCGATGGGCGGTAGTGCGTGCCGCGGATGCCCAGGTGCGACGCAATTCTCTTACGCAACTGCCGGTTTACCTCGGGCACGCTGGCTTCGCCGTCGATTTCCAGAAAGCCGTGCCGCTTGGAAAGGTACTCGAATTCGCGTTTGATCATCGATTGATACCGGATGAACGACTGAAACAGATCGTTTGAAAGCGACATGTCTCGGCCCGACTCCCAGTAACTGATGGTCTGCGATTTCTTGAACTCGCGATCGAAGGCCACTTCTGGCCGCACGTCTAGCCAAAAGGTTAGATCCGGCCGCAATGCGATCTCGTAAATTCCGTGCAAGTAGTCGCGCCCGATTCCGCGTACCGCCGCGCGAGCAATCAAGGTAAAAATATACCTGTCCGCCAGCACGATCAACCCCGATCGAAGCGCCGGCAAAATCCGGCGTTCCAGCTGATCGTAGAAATCAGTGCTGTACATCAGCGCCAGGGTCAGGCGCGTCACCGCGTTTTCCGCCAGCAGCGCGTCGATGTCTTCGCCTACTAGAAACGACCGCCGCAATCCCATCGTCTCCACAGCGAAGCCCTCGGATTCGAGCCATTCGGTCAGCAGCGATATCTGTGTCGAGCGGCCAGAACCGTCCGTGCCCTCCACCACGATCAAGTTGCCGCTCAGCTCTTCGGGTTTGACTCCCGGCAACGGGGTGCCGTAAAAGCGCGTCATCACGCTGCCATCTTTTCCGTTGTTCGCTTCGGGCGCGGATTTCCGCCGCCGGGCCGCAGAGCCGGCCGTTGCTGTTGTCAGCGGATTCTTTGCAGGTGTCATTTCTTTTTCTTCGGAGCGAACCGATTCAGTTCCACGCGATCCGCCAGCAGCGTGCGCATCACCTTCTGCAATCGGTTCACGCGCATCGTGCCGTCCATCAGCACGAAATTGTCCGTCTCGACCATTTGATCGTAATTATTCAGGATGCGGTCCTGAAAAATGCGAAAACTCTCGGCTCGGTCGAGCGAAAGCCCCAAATCCATTCCCGCCTCGTAATATTTCAACTTTGGCCGGCCGGCGGTGATGCGGTTCACGGCCACGTCGAGCGGTGCCCGGAAGTAGAAGGTGATATCGGGGACAGGAGCAAAGCTATAGAGATTTCGCAGCCAGTGCGGCGAACATCCGCGAGCGGCATCGCGCGCAAACGCCGTGTAGACGTAGCGGTCGGCGAGTACCAGATACCCGCCGTGCAGCAGAGGCAGAATTTGCCGCTCGCACCGATCCGCGAAATCGGCGGCGTGCAGTAAAGAAAATGTTGTCGGGGTCAGCAGACGGCGCTGCTTGCCGCGCCGCGTGGCGGACTTCACCAGCGGAGAAGAGTTCCATTCCGTGAAGTGGATGCGGTAGCCGCCGATTTCCAGCCATCGCTTCAGCAGGTAAAGCTGAGTACTTTTCCCCGACCCGTCGATTCCCTCAACCACCACCAGTGCGCCGGGAAATTCGCGCTTTGCAGGAGCGGCTTGCTCCGGCGCGGCCTGCGGAACCACCGAAATGTCGGGAGTGCTCGTAGCCATTCGCTAACCCGTACACGAACCTTAATCTTACGTCCGAAGGCTACGGCTATCGCATGAAAATTCTGTTACATCCGGCCTAGGTACCTTGTTTGCAGATAGCCGTGGCCATTGAAGTTGTGATATATAGGTTGGCAATGCGTACTGAGCTAACGCCCGACACCGCGACATTCGCGGATGGCTGGCGGCTCTGTGCGCGTTCGCCCTCGAAACGCGCCGTTACAATTACCGTCAGACACGTGAACTACAAACCGTTGTCCACCTGCCGTGGGCTGAGCAAGCACAACAACGAAATCCGGCGGACTTTTGGATGCGCGATTTTGCCCGGCGAAGGCAATTCTTGCTTGCCCCGCCGCAAACGCCTTGCCTTTACTCTTTATTATTCAATAATTTAGCCACGCCTGCAACGGAATGCAGCGTGCTTCACCAAGGATCGGTATCAAAAATATATGCGAATAATCAAATGCAGTCTCGCCGCTATCGTTGTGCCGGTTCTTCTGGCGGTTGCCGGCGCGTACGCCGCCTCCAACACGCAAGCCACTACGGAGAGCTGGGTCATAGTCCCGTCCGACACATCCATCCACGTAATTCTCAACTCTGCTCTTTCGAGCAATGGCAGCAATCCGGGCGATCGCTTTGAAGCGACCGTCTCTCAGCCGGTAGTCATCAACGGGAAAACGATCATTCCCAAGGGTTCGGAAGCAACTGGGGTCGTCGTCGATTCCTTGGCTTCGGGCAAGATGGAGAAGCGCGCCCATTTGCTAATTGCCCTTGAGACGGTGACGGTTGCCGGCAGTCGCTACGACATTCGGACCGCGTCGAATGCTCGCATCGAAGGCCGCCACCGCAACCATAATCTCGGCTTGATAGGCAGTGGAGCGGGTGCCGGTGCGATTATCGGCGCAATTGCGGGAGCGGGTGCAGGTGCCCTGATTGGCGCCCCGATCGGCGCCGGTGCGGGCACGGCAGCAGCTCTCTTTTCCGGAAAACATAACATCCGGATCGCCCCTGAGTCGAAGTTGACGTTTGAGCTGGCCCGGCCGGTCTCGATCGCTACTAGGGGGTAACTGAACTTCCGCGGGTTGGGCGCATTGCTTCGAAGCGCCCGACCTGTGCTTTCGCTGTGTCGTCCGCCCGCAGAGCAGTCCTGCCGAGGTTCTCGCACGAAAACCGTTCTGAAATTTAGCCCGAAGAATGCTAGCGTGGTGCTTGCGCTCAGGCGATCTGCCGCATCGCCCATATTCCGCGCTTGCTCGTTCGCTTCGATTCGGAGGCTGACACTCGATGCCGACCAATTTTGCCAGAGAGTTGATCGCCACGCCGGGAAAGAAAGTGAAACTCGACAAATGGGATCCCGAGGAGACGCTCGGCTGGGATAAAGGCCACAAGATGAGAGCGAGTCTGGGGAAAGCCATCGAAAAACTCGATGGACTTCAGTACTTGCTCTATGCGGAACACAAACGCGCGCTTCTGATCGTTCTTCAGGGCCGCGACGCCGCCGGCAAGGACGGCACGATCCGCCACGTGATGTCGGGGGTGAATCCGCAGGGTTGCCGCGTGACCTCATTTAAACAGCCGACTTCCGAGGAGTTGGCACACGATTTCCTCTGGCGCATCCACAAAGCCGTCCCGCCGATCGGTGACATCGGCATATTCAACCGCTCACATTACGAAGATGTCCTGATCGTACGCGTGCACAATTTGGAGCCGAAAGAGGTCTGGCTGCGCCGTTACGACCAAATCAATGATTTCGAGCGGACGCTCGAGGAAAACAACGTGCGGATCCTGAAGTTCTTTCTGCACATTAGCAGGGACGAGCAAAAACATCGTTTCCAGCAGCGGATCGACGACAAGACACGGCAGTGGAAGATTTCCGAAGCAGATTTCGCCGAGCGCAAGTTTTGGGGAGATTATACGGATGCCTACGAGGCCGCGCTGACCAAGTGCAGTACCGCGAATTCGCCCTGGTACATCATTCCATCGAACAAGAAGTGGTTCCGGAACCTGGCGGTATCGCACATCATTACGGAAACCCTGGATGAAATGCGTATGAAGTTTCCGAAGCCCACCGTTGACGTGAGCCATATTAAGCTGGATTGATTTTGTGTGCCGAAGTGTTGCTCAACTGCAAGAGGGGTCGCCGCGCTGAAGGCTGGCGCAGCTTGCACGCCTGAGGGGCGCTCCGCAGCGCTTCAGGCGCTCATTACGCGACCGGAAAACCGGATACTGCGCCCTTTGTTCCCCGTCTGCGCGTCTGCGTGCATCGGAATGGACTGTGGTCCGCGTCGTTCGGATGCTTCCATCGCGCTCTTGGGCGAAGCATAAGGCTCCTCCGCCAGAATTGGGCACCGCAACATGCTGGCTGCACGCCGCGCCAGATCGGCCCGGTTGTCGACTCCAAATTTATTCAGCAGCGAAGAGATGTGGAATTTCACCGTCCGCACAGTAATGTTCAGCTTCGAAGCAATCTCTTTGTTTTCCCTATTGCATATCACGGAGTGCAGAATCTCCTGCTGGCGAGGACTCAGCTGAGTGGGATTGGAAGCCGTGCGGCCGTGATCGAGCAGTTCTTTGGCGCGCATCACCATGCGCTCTGCGAGCATTTTCTCCACAGGGACCAAGATCGCGAAGTCGCCCGGCTCAATTCCGCGCGCCAGACATTGCATCGCCAAGAGTCCAGCCGCACGCTCGATGGTGAAATCGAGATCGTTGCCCGAAGCCGCCCCGAACTGGGCCACCCCAGTGGCCTTCTCACAGAATATGTACGAGTTGGGTCTGCTGCTCTCTTGGATCTTCTCCGCCTGATCGGGCTTCGGAAACACAGGCATTCTCTTCACGATTTGCCTTCCCTTTGCTTTACCCGGCCTGGGGCGGGCAAAGTGTGAGTTTTTGGGTACTTCCACTGAAATTTGATACTGCCTGGACGGAACTCTGCTGCTCAGCCAGAGATAAATCTGTGCCGACTGGAGGTCCTCCCTGACAGCGGACCGCCCCGAAAGCACGAAGAGTGTTCAAATTGAGACAAGCGCCTCGCATCTCGCAGCTAAACTGCCAAACTTTGTCATTTCTGTATGTGATTCGTGCCGAAGGGCTTATGCCGTGAGTTGCGAACCTAGCCTCGAGAGCGATAGGTAGAAACTGCTCCTCCGTGGAATTTTCTGCCGCGAGAAGTATTTTTTCCACATGCACCGCGTTAATATCTTCCGCGCGTTGGATCGAGTTCACGTATCTCTGCTTGCGATTAGGCGAAAGAATTTATTATGAGACGCTACTACGCATGAAGTTTCGACAGCTTGGTAGGAATGTGAAATTGCTTCGCACACGGGATCGGATCGTGTCGGTATGTATTCTGGTGATTTCCGTCTCGATCGTGGCCTCGGGCGGCGCGAGTGCCCAGCTGCCGCCGGTTCAGTCGCCGCCCGGCTGGGGACAAGTTCCGCAGGGCACGGGCGCGTGCTCGGTTGGAAAATCGTGCGCCGATTTGGCGCCAGGCATGATTCGGGGAGCCCTTGGCGCGTCGCCGGTCGCGAACAACGCTCGTGCGTTCGCGGCGATTCTGTCGTCACACACAGTCGCAAGTACGGCGAATGCTCGCGCGGCCGAATGGGCCGTCGAAGCGTTTCGGCGTGCCGGCGCCGACGAAGTGCACATCGAGAAATTTGGCGCTTCGGGACAATTCGAAAACGTGGTCGCGGAAATCCGCGGCCGCGATAAGCCGCAGGACTACGTGCTGTTTGTCGCAGTCCTCGGTGACCCGGGAACTGATTCGTTACTTGCCGCCGAAAAAGCCGCCGTTCTCATCGACGCCGTCCGTGTCATCCACAATACGGGCAATATTCCGCGCCGGTCCATTCGCTTCGTGCTTTTCGTTGCCGCCCCGGCTCGAAGCCGGAGTAAGGATGCGCATCTCGCTGGCGTGTGGGCCTACGTTCGCGCACACCGCGCCCATCTGGAACGCATTGCCGCGGCTGTTTCGCTGGGCCAGGCGCGTGGAGCGATCGACGGTTTCTCGCTTGAGGCCAGGGCCGACACGATCGCTGCAGTTCGCCAAGCCTTTGTTCCGCTGCGATCGCTGGGCATTCGCAACTTCACACAGCTCGTGCGAATTCCTTCCGCCACCACACCGTTCTGGCTCGAAGGAATTCCTACACTGGTCGCGACTCGTGCGAAGGCTCCTCCGAATCAGGCTGCGCATGGGAGCCCCAAAACCCAGCCGGCCGAGATATCATCCGCCGTGCTCCGCGGTTTGAAGCGGAGGGTCGCCGTAGCTGCCGTTGCAGCCTATGCCCTGGCTGATGCCGAAACTCGCATCGGCCCTCGCCAGTCGCGCGCAAAAGTGGAGGAATCGATCACGTCGATGAAACTGATGCCGAAGTTGCGACGCTCCGCCGACGTAGCGGAATGGAAGTCCGTCGATGCCCTTAATCCAAATTAGCGTCGGCTGCATCGGGGGCTGGTACTACCTGCGTAAGAGTTCAGGCGTTTACTTCTGGAACTGCTACTGCGCAACGCGGATTTCATCCCAGCTCACGCGCGTATAGAATGTTACCTATGATCGTTCGGGGGGCAAACGAACGGGACCCTTCCGCATCGGCCGGTGTGGGTAGCACTTCTCGGGTTCTGGCGATTGATTATGGCCGCAAACGGATTGGCCTTGCACTGTCGGACGAGCTTGGCCTGACGGCGCGACCGCTCTCAATCCTGGAGCGCTCGAACCGCCAAACGGATATGCGCCGCTTGCGCGAAATCTGCCGCGAACAAGGTGTGGCCCGCATTCTCGTGGGGCATCCTGTGCACATGACCGGAGAACCGAGCGACATGTCCGAGGAATCAGCGCGATTTGCTACTCGACTGGCGAAGGAACTCGGCATTCCCACCGAGTTGGCAGACGAACGGCTGACGAGCTGGGAGGCGGACCAGTTTTTGGCTGAGGCGAAGTCGCGCCGTCCCAGGAACGCCCCCGTCGACGACCTTGCCGCCGCGATTCTGCTGCGCGACTATCTGAACCAAAACCAAAGCCACGGGCGCGCTGCTGCCCGGAAGGTTTAGCCCATGTGGCGCCGCCTGGGCCTCCTCACTTTGTTGGCTATTGCTGCTATTGGTGCGGGCGCCGGATGGCTGGAATCGCAGATTAGCCGGCCATATCGTGGCCATCGCCCGGACAAGGTTTTCGTCGAAATTCCGCACGGCACCTCCCGCTGGCAGATTGCCGGAATACTCCGGCATGACGATGTTATCCGCAGCCGGCTGGCATTCGCGCTTTTCAGCGTCTGGCATTACCGGAAGATACCGCAAGCCGGCGAATATCTTGTCGATCGTCCGCTGGACTCGCGCGAGATGTTCTGGAAAATTGTGCATGGTCACGTGTTCGTGCACATCGTCACCGTGCCGGAAGGCTGGACGATGTATGAGATAGCCGACGAGCTGGACGGCCAAGGCATTTGTAGCCGCGCTGATTTTCTTGCGGCGGCGCACGATACTTCGCTGATTTCCGATCTTTCGCCGCACGCGGCCAGCCTGGAAGGTTTTCTATTCCCTTCTACGTATGAATTCACGCGGCACACCACATGCGAAGAGATCGCCAAGCGAATGGTGGCCGATTTTCGTACCGAGTGGGAATCGCTCGATCCTAGCGACACCGCGCATCCGGATGGACTGACGACCGAGCAGGTCGTTGCGCTCGCCTCTCTGGTGGAGCGGGAGACCCCCAATGCGGAAGAGCGCCCACTAGTCGCCGGAGTGTTCTACAATCGACTGGCGCGCGGCTATCCGCTGCAATGTGATCCTACGGTGCAATACGCCATGGAACTGGATGGAGAGTCGGTGAAGGACGTGAAGCCTTCGGACCTGCGCGTGGATTCGCCTTACAACACGTATGAGCACCGCGGTTTGCCGCCAGGGCCGATCGCCAACCCTGGCGAAGCTTCTCTGCAAGCGGCGCTGAATCCCGCGCGCACGGATTATCTGTACTTTGTGGCCGATGGCCGCGGCGGTCATTTTTTCAGCCGCACGCTGGCCGAACAGGATCGCAACATCGATCGCCTGCGCCGCAGGTTGGCCGCAGAGGCTTCGCCCGACTCAGACTCTGAGCCGGCGAAACAGCGAGGCCGTCAGTGAGTACCAAGGACTCCGGGGCACACAGCAACGGCGCATCGTCCACCAAAAAAGATCTGATCCTCGAGGCTGCCCGCGCGTTTGGCAAGCCGAAATTTACCCCCGCGGAAATCGAGCAGATTCGCCGTCAACTTATCGCCAAGCTTGGTCCGCATGGAAGCACTTCCGAGGATTACATCGGCAGCGTTCTGGAGGAAGCAGGACTTCGCGTGGTTTGGTCCAAGGAATCCGAGGCCGATCCTGCCGGCCAATACGACGAGGAGCTGACGGACCTGCTGCACTTCTCATCTTTAGCCGAGGCGGAAATGTGCCTGATTCGGCTGGACGAGCTGCTGCGCAAATTTCGCTCGGAGCACAAAAGAGGCGGCGAACACCGCGTTCGCGAGGTAGCGCTTCTCGGCCGTCGCCGCGCCGAGATGATCTCGCGAAACCGTAAGGTCGACCAAAAGAAGCGTGCCGAAAAAGAAGAGATCGCGCGCTGGTTTGGTATCTGGCTCGAAACTCCAGACGCCTTCTTCGATTGGCTGGAAGTTCGCAAACAATCCCCCGAGTTTCAGAAAGTCTTTCCCAACGGAGTTGAAGAGGAAATCTGATGTTTCTCCTGGATGTGGAACCCCTTGATCTCGGATCGGATGTGCGATCCGTGGGCGTCGATCTGGTTGAGGCGGACGAAAATCGCGAGCCGGTGCGCGGCAGCGAAGCGTCGCGCGTCTGGAGCCGTATTTTGCCGGTGCTGGTGGGCGATCAGAACTGGGCGCTCGATTTCTTTAGTCATATCGACCGTGTGCGGGACTACTGCGAGCGCCACGGACTCACCTTTCGCGAAGCCAGCCAGCGGTCGATCGTGATTCCCGCGCCGGACCCCAAGCAGCTCGAAACGCTGATCGACCGCTTCCAGAATGAAACCTTCGGCGCGCGTGCTGGCGGCCCGCTGCCCGCCGCGGATCCCGAACTCGAAAGCGAACTTTCCCGCCGCGGCTTGGATGCATACCATGCCGCTTTTCGCCGATACTACTGTTGCGCGGTCTGTGATTTCGAAGACGGCTCGCTCGTCGTTTTGAGCGATAGGCTTTCCGCTGGCGAAGTGATCCGCCGCACGCGCCCGATTCTTAAGGAACTGGGCGTGAAGGTCGAACTTCCGAACTGAGGCACAAACCGTAGTTGCGTCGGTTGCAACTTTGGAACTTTCGTACCATTCCTTCAACCGCTGGTCCTAGTACATAGTCGTGATCGTTGAAGCGACGCCCCCTTCCAAAGTGAGCTGACATGGCTGGCGAATCGATTCCGAACGCACGGGCTTTCGTTCGCAGCCTTAATGTGCTGCTTAAGTTCTCTCGTCTCTATGGCTTAGACCACGCTAGGTCCGCAGGGCAATTTGACGTCAGCTGGAACGAGCTTCAGGAAGGTGTTCGCTCCGCGGGCGACACGGGCTTATTGCTTGGCACTTCCGGTTCGCAACTCCTCTTGGACGGAGTTCCGCTCGAATCCACTCAAGCCGAGCGCAGCTTCGCCGAGATGCTCAACGCGGCGGGAGTGGCGAGCATCTGTTTCCAACCGAACGTCGAGCGAGATGAGTTTGCGAGCCTCGTCAAAGTGTTCGCCGAAGCTGGCCCGAAGGCTGCACCGCTTTCCGAGCGGCTGGAAGCAGCATTCGGCAAAAACCGCGCCTCTGGAATTGTGGTCAACGAGATTCGCTTCGTGGCCGAAGACGCGGCGTTTTCCGAAGCGCGCATGGCAGCGCAACTTACCGCTAAGACGCTTGGCGCCGATGCCGAGCGCATCCAGGAATGGTTTCGCAGCCCTGAAAAAATGATCCAGCTCATCGCCGCGGCCGAAGGTTCGCACGGTGGAAGTGGATCAGGCGCCGGTTCTGATTCTGGTTCGAGTACCGATACAGACGCCCATTCCGATAGCAGGTCGGCATATTCCAGCGGCGTTGGTGCAGCCTTCTATTCCGGCGGAAGCAGCGAAAGCGCCGGCGCTCTGGATATCGATCCATCGGGAATTTCTGCACCCGGTGTTGCCGGATCTGCTGCCGCTCAGAGTGCGGCTGGACGTGATGCAACCGGATTGAGCGCTACCGCAGGTCCAATTGCGGGCGGAGCTTTCACCGCGAGCGCGCCCACAGCTGGCGGCGCTACAGGCGTAGCGCCGATCGGCGAAGCCGAGATGCACAGCTTGCTGCGGTTACTGGCGCAGTTCGGCGAAGCTGCAAATTCCCGCGATCCTTTCGCGCTGCAACAGACTGCGTGGCAGCACAAGCTGGCGGCGCTGCCACAGACCGCGCAAGTCACGTTGCGCCAGGCGCTCGCTTCGATGGCGGCACATACCCCCTCCGCGAAATTGGACGAAGCCGCGCTGCTGCGCCTTGCGGAGGACTTGGCCATCCGTTTCGCGCTGGACCGTTTCCAAAGGGGCGAAGTTCGCGTGAACGCCGTTCGCCAGATGCTCGAAAAAATGGGCCACGAACTCGGCACGCTGCGGAAGCTGCTGAAGGCGCGCGAAGACAAAATGGCCAGCGCCGGTATGGCCGTGGAATCTCACGCGGACTTGCTCGATCGCCAGTTTTGGGCCGCCGTGCCGGAATCGGGCAAACGCGCGGTGCTGACGTCCCCCGAAGCGTGGTGCATTCCGCCGCGTAACGTGCAGCAATATGTGGAAGAACTTCTGGGACGCGGCGAATCCGATGCCGCTGCCAACATACTTTTGAAATACGCGGCGTGTGTGCGGAATAAAGACGCCGCGGCGCGCAAAAAGGCGGCCATCGGCCTGGGGCAGCTTGCCGGACTTTTCAGCCGAGCGGCGAACCAGAAGTTGCAGGACGCGCTGTTGCAAATCGGGCAGCAGCTCTGCGCCGAAAAAGATCCCGAGCTACAAACGTTGCTCAGCGCCGCTTTTGTGCGGCTCAGCCAGGAAGCGGCGCAGCGCCGCTACTATCGCGCCATGCAGCAGGCCCTCGATTCACTCGCCGATCTCGAAGAGCTGCGGCCCACTTGGGTGCAAAGCTTGCGTCCGCGCATCGGAGTGGAAAGCCGGCTTTCCGATTTCATCGAGGAAGCGCTGACGGGCGAAACTATGCCCGAAGGTCTGACCGGCTTGCTGATGCGCGTTCCTGAAAGCGCCGCGGAACAGCTAGCGATGCGGCTTTCGCGTTCGGCGAAACGCAGCGAACGCGAAAAACTGGTGAGTCTCGCTCAGGCGGTTGGCAACGCGTGCCCTCGCCATTTGATCGAAGTGTTGAAATCGGAGCAGCCGGCGAAGGCGGCGACCGTGATCGGACTGTTGAGCCGTCTGGACCCTCTTGCGGTGGAAAACGAGCTGCCGCAAAAGTTGCGCCACGGCGGGCGGAGCTTCCACGATTCCGTGGTGCGGCAGCTAGCCATCGCAGGCGCGGAGGAGCGCGGCCGTCTTCTCTCCGATGTGTTGGAGATGATCGATCCGATGGTGTTGCCGCTGGCGCTGGATGAAATCGGAATGTGCGGCGATCCGCAAACGGCGCCGAAACTCCTGCGCCTGGCCGAAGGCGAAATCCTGCCGGAAGGAGGCGACTATCTGCGAGTGAAAGCAATCGAGGCGCTGGGACGAATGCGCGCGCCTGCGGCGGCGGGACACTTGCGGCATTTCTTGGAAGCGCGCAAGAGTTTCGGCTGGGCATATCCGGAGGAAATTCGCACCGCAGCCGCTCAGGCGCTCGAGAAGCTCGATCCTGAATGGGTTCACGAGAATATGCCGCGGCTCGGGCTAAATGGTAAAGTGCTGGCGCTGGCGCCGCTCGATGCTGCGCCGGAGCGCGACGTGGTGCGCCACCGCCGTTATGAGCGGATTCGCCTGTCGCGCAATGTGGCCGCGGTGATTACCTCGCAGCGCGGAAAGTATTCGTCGGCGATTAGCGTGCTAAGTCTCGATGGCGGATTGCTGAGCGGCGATGTTCAGCTGGCGGTGGGAACGGAAGCGACTCTGAAAATTCCCGCGGGTCTGCGTTCAATCAACATGCGTGCAGTGGTGCGCTTCGTGCGCTCGCACCAAGCCGGATTCGAAATGGTGGGAATGGGGCTGGATGATCGCGCCAAGCTGCGGCGGCTGCTGGTGTCGCTCGGCGGCGAAGTGCTGCCTCCACAGGGGGGCGCCGCCGAATAATCCACTGGCACTGCGCGCTAACGAGGGAAGTGATGGGCGAAGAAACCATTCAGGCCGTGGCCTGGTTTTGAGCCCCACGTCCAATAAACTCCAAGATAGGCATAGTTTTCGGCGAACCCCGCGACGGAATGTCCGTAGCAAAATAGCAGTTGGAAACCGGGATTGCGAAAATAGTAGTAGCCGCCCGTGTCGATCAGTGTGGAAGCTCGGATTTGCGGTGTAGCGTAGCCTTCATTTCCATGATGATACACTTCCGTGCCCAAGGTCAGCTTCTTGCCGATGTCGCGTTGTACCAACCAGCCCTCGTAGGCGAAGTTGTTGTATTGAGTTTGAGGGACAATTTCATATCCGCCGCCGCCGTAAGTAGTCCAAGGTCCCCAGCTCTTTTGCATCCACAGCGGAAGCTTAAACCACGGGGTGCCGATGCCCAGTCCTTTTGAGTAGCTGCCCGTTGGAATCTCGATCATGGTGAAGGTGCCAACCATCGGTCGAAATTTCGTTTCCTTGAGCCACTCGTACTTGGCGCCGAATTCCGTATCAGTGATCCCGTAGGCGCTGGGCCCCACGCCGCCGGGAAGATATTTGGGATTGTTCGAAGGCATGATTGCGCCGAGCGGAAAAACCACGTGAATCTGCAGTCGCGGCGCCGCGCCCCAGTTAAACTCCGCCGCCGGACCCGTGGGGTCGATCTCCACCGGCGTTCCATCAACTCCGCCGAAAATATAGAACTCGTAGTGGCGGAAATCGACGGGCTCGGGGTCGTCAGTTTGAAACGGGGGGCCAGCAAACAGGGGTTTGGCGCAAGCCAACAGCACCAGAACGAGCAGTAGGGCGTGTCGTTTCATCATTCTTCCTCGAACATTTCGCCAAAAAGCTCCTGCACGCGCTTTTTCGCGGTGCGGAGCGTCGCGCGGCCTGCGGGAGTCGCCCGGTACATGCGGCGAATCTTTCCGTTCGCGCGCTCGCGCGAGGAACGCAGCAACCCTTTGCGTTCCATGGCCGCGAGAAGCGGGTAGAGAGTGCCGGGGCTCAGACGGTAGCCATGGTGAGACAGCTCCTCGATCATCCACAACCCGAAAAAAGGCTGGTGACAAGCATGGTGAAGCACGTGCAGCCGGATAAGTCCGGAGTATAGTTCGCGCGGCTCAGTCACCGTGCCCTCGGCTTTGACAGTTCACAGATCGTGGTAATTTCCCAGTTGCTTCCCGGTTGTTCGCAAGATGGCGTCATGGCGCAAAGTCTTGGTCGCTGAACATCCCAGGGCCGGGAGTTTGTATTTTTATAAAAGGATGGTTCTCGGCCGCATGACAACTGGAACAGGACTTGGATAAATCTTGGTAAGCCGAAACGAACGATTTCTCATTTTTTTGCTGAATGGCGTTCTGGACCCCGGCTATGGTTCGTTTGGTCATGGCAGGAATAATCTTCGGCAGAGCGACGGTCACATTTTTGAATGGAGTTGGGTAGAGGTTCATAGCCTCTTCGAGGCTCTCCTGAATTTCATTCAGCTCGTACGCCGCCAGCGGCCAATTTTTCTTTGTTCCGGCGTAGTACAACTTGGCGTGGTGCTGCTCAATCACCCCCATGATCTCGCCCAGCCCCGGTTTGCCGTCGTTAACATGTTGTTCTAAGGTGGCTACTTTGGCTTCAAGAGCAGCATTGGGCGCCGGATTCTGCTGGCGCGAGCAACCCGCGAGAAACATCACGACGAGTCCAGCCAGGGCTAGTTTCATTCCAAGCTCCCTTTATTCGCCTTTCCGAGTTAGCGCCCAGCGCAGTAGGGTGATCGGAGATCAAAATCTCAGCCAAGTCCGGTTGCGCCTCCCGATATCGGAATGCGATATAACCGCGCCCGCT
>DATLSB010000010.1:0-21413 GCA_035534415.1 Candidatus Dormiibacterota bacterium
TCGATTCTCCCTATCTCGAACGGGTAGCCGCCGCCGCCGGGTTTCAAGGCGTGGTGCAGAAGTCTCGCGGCGCCGCCCTCATCCCCGCCATCCGCAAAGCCCTAGCGCCACAGAACTCTCCGCCCAACGGCCGCCACTAACCCCGCGCCGGCGACGTTCAGGGTGCCGCATACTTCACGCCTTGTGTGAAGGGTGCGGATTTTGAATTTGGTTTTGATTCGGATTCCGATTTTAATTTTATTTTGAATTTGATTTCGGCAACGTCCGCAATCCTTAGGTCGGATCCCGATCGGGGCCGAATTCCCCTACCTCTCCGATTCATGCAAGTCTTAATGGGGCTCTCGCGCAAGCCCGCTACTTGCACTCTGCTGGTCGTATTCGGAGGTAATTTGCGCGGTCACTTTGAGCAAGTGCTCCTGCGAGACGTCCCTCCAGCCCACAGCCGTTAGCTCGCGCTGCGAGTCTTTAATGTCTTGCTCGGCTTGAGCAGATTGCCCCACCTGGAGTTCCAATCGGGCGCGCTGCGCTTCCAGCAACCCGACTTCTTGTGTTAGGTAGCTGCTCTCCGGGTCTTTTGCGTGCCACGCTCGAAAATCGTTCAGGCTCTGCGTCACGGTTGCGATGGATTTAACCGTCGGTTCGGCTTGGCAAAGACAAAACGCGAAGCTATCCGCCAAGCTAGTAAAAAACGCGCCGAACAGCTGTGGTTCCGCCGATTCGACGTAGGCCATGGACACAAGTGGTGCAACGAAATAGCCTGCCGCGATGCCCAGCACGGCACAAAGGAATATCGCGACCAGCCGTTTCAATTTTGGCTCCCTTCATTTCCGGTGCCCCGTTCGTGGGCGTGGACTAGGCCTGTGCCGCTACCGTAGAGTTTTTCCTCCGCAGCTTCTTGTTTGTCGATCGACTCTTCTAGCGCGGCTGTGGCGAGGTCATCTTTCTTCCACCCCAGGGATGACAACTCCTGTTGGGCGAGCTTCATGTAGCTATCGGCTGCCTGCGAATTACCAGCCAGTAGTTCCAGTCGGAATAACCGAAGATATGCCAGGCCAAGGTCATAACGCAGGCGCTTTTCAGGAAATTTTAGGCCCTCCCGGCGGATGCGTTTCAGCAAATTCACGTATTCCACAAGCGCAACTCGCCCGTCACTCGTGTCCGCCTGGCTCGCTTGCAGAAAGGAATAACGCGCCAGATTACTCTCGTCGGACATGGCATAGCTCGACTCGGTATCGGGCACGGACGCGTACCTCGCGCGCAAAATGCAGGCCGCGCCGGCCGCAACCAAAAACGCGAAAATGCAAAACAGAGCTGTCCTTAACAATTTCAGCGAGCCTCCGCCACCGATAGTGGAAGTTATCGTAACCTCAGGATAGTCACCGTCAACGCCTAATGGAACTGAACTCAAGTACAGGTGTTACGCTCTCGCAAACCTGCGCAGTGGCGGCAGCGGTGATCGAGTGAGAAGCACATCTTTCGGAGGGAGCGGGACGACCATCATTGAATCCCGTTCGTCGACCTGTACTCCCGACCAGTAGCTTTTCTACCCCCTACGTCTGCTACCGTTGATCTGACATGTACGCGCACGAAAAACTCGAACCAAGACCTCCCGCCGGAGCGGCGGATCGATTGCCACGAACGACCAGTCCGTTGCGCCAATCGCAGGATCTTGGGCGCGCTCCCGGGCGCCCGATCTGTGCAACTGCGGAGCCCCCAGCCGGTCTTTCGCATCGTGCAGTCAGATCGATACATGTTCGGCCCAAACCTCTCGCAAGTTATTGCAAACAAACACCGCAGCCCCGCTCAGATCGATACACTTTCGCCTCGACTCCACGCTCAGTATTTCTGTGCCCCGATCACAATTCAGCAGTCACGAATCACGCTTTTCTACCCAGAACACTCTATCGAGTAGAAACGCATCTAAGTCATAGAAAACAAACGAGCGACCACGCGTCTACCCGGAACGTCCCGGCGCACATTTCCACGCGATTTCCGCGTTGGCGAGTTGGAGTAATACAGCAGAAATCTTCTTGCGCTCGAAAGCTGCCGGTTTGTTATAGTGTGGACGGTCCTCCGAGGGGGACACGCGCGACAGCGCCCGCGCGACCCTCGCAGCAGTGGAGGCCTTCCCCTGCCCATTTTCTCCGTTCCGCCGGCACCTCGTGCCAGCGCCCCTTACCGGGCCGAATCGCGAGGGGCCATCGGGACGCAACCGGGAGACATACGTGCGCGCTTTGACGCCAACTGCAAACAAACGCTTCAACGAGATGATCGGCTTCGTCGGCCTGAGCCTGGCAGTTCTGCTGGCCCTGAGCCTGCTGTCGTACTCGCCGCTCGATCCTTCCTTCGACGTGTCCGCGCCGGCTCTGGCCACCGGCACCGTCCGCAACTGGATCGGCCCGGTAGGCGCGCACATCTCCGATCTGCTGTTTCAGTTCGCGGGATACGCCGCGTTTTTGATTCCCGTGGGAATGTTCGTGGTGGCCATGCGGTGGTTTCGCAGCCACCTGATTGTCAGCCCCGTGTCGAAGTTGGTCGGTTCTGGACTGCTCTTCATTTTCCTAACCGCGGAATTGAGTCTGGTTCACGTGCCGGCGGTGCGCGGGGCGCTCCCAGCCGGAGGGCTGCTCGGGACGATTCTCGCTGGCGGATTGCAGGCGGCGTTCAAGCCAATCGGCGCCAACATCATTTCCGCGACTACTTTGCTCGCCGCTCTCTATCTGACCACGGCGTTTTCGCTGAGTTCGGCGGCTACCTGGGCGAAAAAGCCGCTGGCGGACGATGGCTTCGTCGGTAAGTGGATGGCGCGCGTGCAGGAATGGCGCGAAGAGCGCGAATCCGCGGCGCTGCGTAAGAAAGTGGAGGAAATCAAGATTGCGGGACGTCCTCCAGTAGCGCAGCAGAGGATTTCGACCAAAGCAATTGCCGATGCCGAAGAAGAAGAAAAAGCAGAAAAAGAAACCAAGCCGGAGCCCGCCTCGCGCATTCCTGCCATTATCAAATTTCGAGACGAGGATGATCCTCCGCCGCCTAAGAAAAGCGCGGAGCCGAAAATCTCGCACGGCAAAACTAATTTTAAATTGCCTCCCAGTAACCTGCTGCGCGCCGCCGAACGCAGCGAAAAGATGGACGAGAGCGAGCTGAAGGAATGCGCCCGCGCCATCGAGCAGAAATGCGCCGAATTTGACGTCGGCGGGCACATCACGCAGATCAATCCCGGGCCGGTGGTCACTACGTTTGAGTTCAAGCCCGAGGCCGGAATTAAGTACACTCGTATCACCAGCCTGGCCGAGGATCTTTGCCTGGCGCTGAAGGCCGAATCGCTGCTGATCGAGCGCATTCCCGGCAAATCGACGGTGGGAATCGAAGTGCCCAACGCGCGCCGCGAAACAATCGCGCTGCGCGACGTGATCGAGTCGCCGGAGTTTTCGCATTCGCCTTCGAAGCTCTCGATCCCGCTGGGCAAGGATTTGATCGGCCGCATTCGCTCCGCGGACTTGAATCAAATGCCGCACTTGCTGATCGCCGGCGCCACCGGCACCGGCAAGAGCGTGTTCATCAATTCCCTGCTGATGGGCTTGCTGTATAAATCTACTCCCGACGACATGAAGCTCGTGCTGATCGACCCGAAGCGGCTGGAACTTGGCCTATATGCCGATATTCCGCATCTTTACACTCCAGTGGTCACGGACGCCAAGGTCGCCGCGAACGTCCTGCGCAACGCCACGCGCGAAATGGAACGCCGCCTGAAAGTGTTGGCGCAGCGCGGAGTGCGCAACATCGAGCAGTACAACCACACCTTCGAGAAGGGCCAATCGCTTTCGCTGTTTGAAAATTCCGAAGGCGAGGAGCACAAGCCGCTTCCCTACATCGTGATCGTCATCGACGAGTTGGCCGACCTGATGATGGTCGATACCAACGGCGTGGAAGAATCCATCACGCGCCTGGCGCAGATGGCGCGCGCCGTCGGCATCCACCTGATTCTGGCGACCCAGCGGCCATCCGTCGACGTAATCACCGGCCTCATCAAAGCCAACTTCCCGGCGCGCATTTCCTTCCGCGTGGCCAGCAAGGTGGATTCGCGAACCATTCTCGATAGCAACGGCTCGGAATCGCTGCTCGGCAAGGGCGACATGCTCTACTTGCCGGCGGGCTCTTCGCGGCTGCACCGCCTGCACGGGCCGTACGTCGGCGAAAAGGAAGTCGATGACGTTTGCGGCTTCTGGCGCGATCAGGCCAAGGCCATCTACAACGAAGAGCTGCTCAAACCGCCCAAGGATGAAAACGGCATGGGTGGATCGACCGGCGAAGGCGGCGAGGGCGAAGATGAAGTGGACGACGAGCTGTATCAGGACGCCGTCCGCGTGGTCTGCGAAATGGGCCGCGCGTCAACGTCCACGTTGCAGCGGCGCCTGCGCGTCGGCTACGGCCGCGCCGCGCGCCTGATCGATATCATGGAAAAAGACGGCATCGTCGGCCCGCCCGATGGATCGAAGCCCCGCGAAGTGCTGAAAACGAAAGACTGGATGCGCGAATTCGACGACTCGGTGAATTGAGCATGCGACAAGCATGCTCATCCTCAGGAGCACCGCGACGAAGGATCTCTCGTTCAGGCAGAAGCTAAAATTGCTTACCTAAATTCGAGGAGCGAAGCATCGCCCACGGTTTGCTCTTCCCACTTCGCCAGCTTTTCCGTAAAATCAACTCACCGTGCCGAGGTAGCTCACCGGTAGAGCGCGGCCCTGAAAAGGCCGGCGTAGGCAGTTCAACTCTGCCCCTCGGCACCACTCCAGCCACTCTCGCCAGTTGACACGTTCGGAGAGATCGTCATCGAGCCGGACGCGTGCGCTTACGTCGCCGCTGTCCTCCATGTAACGAGCTTCCCTTTATCACGAACGAGTGATTAGTGCGCGCCCGCGGGACGGCGGCGAGACTCGCGGGCGTTCTCGATTTTGGCACTGTGCCGTTTGCAACTATCCATCCAGCGGTGCGTGATTCTGGGCGGTGCCGAAACGTGACATACGTCACAGCCTATCGATTGAATACAGCGGACGATACAGAAAGTGAACGCACCTAGGATGAAAGGTATCTCCGCGATGGAGTTCGAAAGGATCTGGCGACGATTGTCGCGCTACGCAGGTGTGCTGGTTTTGATCTTGTGCCTACCGCGCTTAGCGCTTTCGCAGTATGCGGCCGCGCCCTCCCCGCTCACGCTTCAGCAGGCAGTGAATATCGCGCTCGAAAAGAACCCGCAACGCAAAGCGGCGCTTGCCGATACGAAAGCCGCTGCAGCGGACGTCGCTACAGCGCGTTCTTTTCTTTTGCCGCACATCACTTTTTCTGAGACAGCCGAGCGCGGAAGTGATCCCGTGTACGTCTTCGGCAGCAAGCTGCGGCAACAACGCTTCACTACGGCAGATTTTGCGCTGAACGTGCTGAACACGCCGACGCCGTACGGCAACTTCGGGACGCGATTCGGAGGCACGTGGACGCTCTTCGACTCACTTGGTAGCTGGCACGGCGTGACGCGCGCGGACCGCATAAAGGATGCCGCCTCACAACAACTGGAACGCGCCGATCAGGAGATCGTTTTTCAGGCAATCGACGCATACTACGGAGTGCTGCTCGCGGAAAAACAGCTCGACGTGGCGGAGCAGAGCCTTAAGACCTCGCAAGCGATTCTCGATCTCGCGAAGAACCGCTACGAAAGCGGCGTCGTCGTGCAGTCCGATTACCTGAGCGCCCAAGTGCGCCTGGCGACGCGCAAACAGGAACAGATTCGCGCGCAAGATGACCTCGCACTAGCGCGCGCGCAGCTCAGCACGGCGATGGGCGTCCCGGCTGAGGACGAATTTACTCCTGCCGAGCCTCTTGAGGAAAAAAGTTTGCCCGTTCTGTCGCTCGACGATCTAGAAAAAGAAGCCCTCAAAAAACGCCCTGACCTTAATCGGATCCGCTCGGAAGAGGAAGCGCAGAAGCAGAGTGTGTCGATGGCCAAGTCGGCATTCGGTCCACGCGTCAACGCGTACGGAGATTGGGAAGCAGATAACCCGACCATGTTCGCCGGGGGCGGCGGCAACAACTGGGTTGCGGGAGTCGAACTTCAAGTGGATTTGTTTCAAGGTGGAGCAAAGCGAGCCGAGCTTTCGCGTGAAAAGGCCGTCGAGGAAAAAATGGCCGCGCTGAAGGAAACGGCCACGGATGCGATTCGTCTCCAGGTCCGGCGCGCCTACTACGATCTTGATGCGGCACGACAGCAAATCGACGTGGCGCGCGCGACGATCGCCGAAGCTCAAGAAGGCCTCCGCATCAACCAGGACCGTTACGACTCCGGCCTTTTGACGATCACGGACCTACTTGCTGCCGAAGAGGCAGCCCGCCGCAGTCAAACCGACTACTGGCAGGCGGTTTTTGCCTATCAGGTTGGATACGCGAATATCGAACTGGCGAGTGGGACTCTAAGCCCTCAGTCTCCGGTGGTGACTCCATGAGGCGCAAACAAGACATAATCACGTTCCTTTCGTTCGCGGTCGTCTCTGTAAGCGCGGCGTTCGCGGGCTGCGGGAGCAAACAGCCTGAGCCGAACAAGCCGCCCGAAACCATTAGAGGCATCTCGGTAATCGTCGCGCACGAAACAACCGTTCCTGATTGGCTCGAAGTTGTCGGAACCGTGCGCGCGGCGCGGACCGCGCAGGTGTCGAGCCAGATGACGGGCAACATCGTCGAAGTCCGAGCACACGAAGGCGATCGCGTGCAGGTGGGGCAAGTGTTGGCGGTGATCGACGACGCGCAGCCGCGCGCGGCGGAGAATCAGGCGACGGCGGCGCTTGCGGCAGCGGAAAAGGAAGTTACGGCGGCGGATTCGGATTTCGCGCTGGCTGGCACCACTCTGAAGCGCTACCAGCAGCTCTACGACAAAAAATCGGTGAGCCCGCAGGAATTCGACGAGGTCAAGGCACGATACCAATCAGCCGAGGCGCGGCGCGACATGGCTGAGGCCGGCACGGCAGAGGCGAGCGCGGCGCTGGCTCAGGCTCGCACATCGCTCGGCTACACGCACATTCACGCGCCGTTTTCTGGAGTCGTAACTGCGAAGATGGCGGACGCGGGCACGCTTGCCGCGCCGGGAATGACGCTCTTTACGATCGAGGAGACGCGCAACTACCGGCTCGAAGCGACGGTGGACGAGAGAGACATTCACCTGGTGCAGATCGGTGAGGCTGCGCCGGTAACGATTGACTCGCTCGGAAGTGCGCCAATGGCGGGCAATGTTGCGCAGATCGTGCCGACGGCCGATACCGCGAGCCATAGTTTTCTGGTGAAGATCGCCCTTCCCACGGACGCACACCTGCGCTCCGGGCTCTTTGGGCGAGCCCGCTTCGCGCGAGACAAGAGGCAGGCGTTGTTAATTCCGCTCTCGGCGATTGTGCAGCGCGGGCAACTCGAAGGCGTGTACGTAATCAACCCGGACCGGGTGGCCGAGCTGCGCTACGTGACGCTGGGGGCGAAGGCGGGAGATCGGATTGAGGTTCTTTCAGGGCTGAAAGACGGAGAAACGATCGTCGCCACTCCGGGAGAGCGCGAATTCGGCGGGAAACGAATCGCGATGCAGCCATGAGCGATACTCCCGCAAAACCGGATACTGTGGTGCACACCTTGAGGCTTGCGGGGCGCATCGCGCACGTCTTCATCCAATCGAAGCTTACTCCCCTGCTGATCGTGGCGGCTCTTCTTCTTGGCGCCTTCAGCATTCGCGAAACACCGCGCGAGGAAGAGCCACAGATCGCCGTTCCGATGCTGGACGTGTTCGTGAAGATGCCGGGAGCATCGGCTGCGGAAGTGGCGGAACGCGCAAGCGTCCCTATGGAGAAACTGCTGCGGGAGATTCCGGGAGTCGAGTACGTCTACTCGGTGAGCCATCCCGGGCTGAGCATGGTCACGGTCCGATTTTACGTGGGGACGAACGAAGAAGATGCGATCGTCAAGACCTACAACAAGCTGTATTCAAATTTCGACAGAATTCCGCAGGGCGTGTCGCAGCCGATCATCAAGGTGCGGTCGATTGATGACGTGCCGATTCTCGCGCTGACTCTGTGGGGCAAGAATTACGACGGGTATCGACTGCGTCTGATCGCTGCCGAGCTCGAGGCTTCGGTGAAACAGCTGAACGGCGTCTCGGAGACCACGATCATCGGCGGCCAGCCACGCGAAGTACGCGTGGTGCTAAATACCGAGCGGCTCGCGGCCTACGGCCTTACACCGAGCGCAGTTGTTTCGCAACTCGGCGGGGCGAATACGCGTGCCCTGGCGGGCGATTTCGCGCGCGACAACCAGGAGTTTCAGGTCGAAGTAGGCAACTTTTTCACGCGCGCGAGCCAACTGCAGCAAGTAGTAGTGGGAGTTCATTCCGGGAGGCCGGTATACCTGCGCGACGTGGCCGAAAAGATCGAGGACGGCCCCGCGGAGCCGGACGACTACGTGCTGTTTTCGCGGGCGAAGGGGGCATCGGGCAGGGCGGCAAATCCAGAATATCCGGCGGTGACGATCGCGGTTGCAAAACGGAAGGGAGCAAACGCGACGCTGATTGCCGAGGGCGTGCTCAGAAAAGTCGATGCTCTGCGCGGGAACATGCTGCCGACGGACTTGAATGTCACCGTAACGAGAAATTATGGAGAGTCGGCGAACGACAAATCGAACGAGCTGCTCGAACATCTTTTGATTGCGACGGTTTCGGTGACGCTGCTGATCGCGGTGGCGCTGGGCTGGCGCGAGTCGGGCGTGGTGCTGCTGGCGATTCCCGTCACGCTGGCGCTGACTCTGGCGATCTTCTACCTCTACGGGTACACGCTCAATCGCGTCACGCTTTTCGCGCTCATTTTCTCAATCGGAATTCTGGTCGACGACGCCATCGTTGTAGTGGAAAACATCGTCCGCCATTTTCGGTTACCGGGCAGTCACGGGCGGCCGCTCGCGGACGTTGCAGTGGAGGCGGTCGACGAAGTGGGCAATCCAACGATCCTCGCGACCTTCGCGGTGATCGCGGCGATTCTGCCGATGGCGTTCGTGCGCGGGCTGATGGGGCCGTACATGCGGCCGATCCCAGTCGGCGCGTCGTCGGCGATGATGTTTTCGCTGTTGGTCGCGTTTATCGTTTCACCGTGGGCCGCGATACGGCTTTTGCGCCACTATTCCGGACGGCCGGAGGCGAGGCATGAGGCCGAAGACCGGACCACGCGTCTATATCGCCGCTTCATGAATCCGCTCATCCAGAAAGCATCGAGGCGATGGATGTTTTTTGGAGTCATTGTCGTGTTGCTCGCCGGCGCGATTGCGTTCATCCCGCTCAAGTGGGTGCAGGTGAAGATGCTGCCGTTCGACAACAAGAGCGAGTTTCAGGTGATCATCGACATGCCGGACGGCACGCCACTGGAGCAGACGACTCGCGTCGCGCAGGCACTCGGCAGCTACCTGGGGCAGCAACCGGAAGTGACCAATTACGAGATTTATGCGGGAACGTCGGGGCCGTACAACTTTAACGGCCTCGTCCGCCACTATTTTCTGCGCGACCAGCCAAACCAGGCCGACATTCAGGTGAATCTGCTCTCGCGTCACGATCGCAAGGCTCAAAGCCACGATATCGCGCGGAGGCTTCGGCCGGAGCTGGATAAAATTGCCGCGCCGTTCGGCGCGCGAATCAAGCTTGCCGAGGTTCCGCCGGGCCCGCCCGTCCTAGAGACTCTCGTCGCCGAAGTGTACGGCCCAAATTACAAGGGGCAGACGGAGTTGGCCGCGAAGATCAAAACCATCTTCCAGCAAACCGCCGGCGTGGTTGATGTCGACTGGTTAGTCGAGGACCCACAGAAGAAGTACGACATGAAGGTTGATCTCGATAAAGCCGCGCTGCAAGGAGTCTCCGCGGCGGAGGTAACCCGAACGGTCCAGATCGGATTGGGCGGTGCATCGGCGGGCCTGTTGCACGATCCTGCATCGCGCGAAGACATTCCGATCGAAGTGCGTTTGTCGCGCGCGGAGCGGTCTGGTATCGAGGATCTCGAAGATCTAAAGCTGCCCACCGCTTCTGGCGGACAAATCTCCCTTCGCGAAGTTACCAACGTACGCGAAACGACGATCGACCAGAGCATCTACCACAAGAATCTGCTCCCCGTCGTCTACGTGACCGGCGACGTAGCGGGGCAGATCGAAAGTCCGGTCTACGCGATCCTGAAAATGCGGGACGCAATCGACAAGATCCAACTGCCCGACGGCTATCACGTGAAGCAGTACTTCGGGACAAGCTTGCCAGCGAGCACGAATCGTTATTCGATGAAGTGGGATGGCGAATGGCACATCACGGTCGAGGTGTTTCGCGATCTAGGATTGGCATTTGCTGCCGCGCTGGCGTTGATCTATGTGCTGGTGGTCGGTTGGTTCAAGTCTTTTAAGACGCCGCTCGTAATCATGGCGCCGATTCCGCTGACGCTGGTTGGTATTTTGCCCGCGCACGCGCTGATGGGGGCGTTTTTCACGGCGACTTCGATGATCGGCTTCATTGCCGGCGCTGGGATCATCGTTCGCAATTCGATCATCCTTGTCGATTTTATCGAGCTTCGTCGCGAGCACGGCATGTCGCTCGAAGAGGCGGTGGTCGATGCGGGAGCGGTGCGTTTCCGTCCCATGCTACTGACAGCAGCGGCGGTTGTCGTGGGCGCCAGCGTCATTCTGTTCGATCCGATCTTTCAAGGACTTGCCATTTCGCTGATGGCAGGGGAAGTCGCCTCGACGGTGCTGTCGCGAATGACGGTGCCGGTTCTCTACTACCTGAGCGAGCGAGGTACCGCTAAGTCTCTGTCGCCAGGGCAAGAAATGACGATTACCGAGGTCGATTGAGGAGGAGGTTGTGCAATGAACGTTGAACGTTATCTGCGATTGGTTGCCGGCGCTTTTGTAGTTCTATCTGTTGCGCTAGGGTATTGGGTGAGCCCATATTGGTTTTTGTTCACGGCATTTGTCGGTCTGAATTTGTTTCAGTCGGCCTTCACCAACTGGTGTCCGATGATGGCGATCCTTCGCATGGCCGGCGTAAAGGCCTAGCGTTTTGGAGATGGCCGCGGGGCGTCAGTCATTTTTGCGCACGCGCCGGTCGCGATATTCTTCGAAGAAATCGGCGATGTGCTGGCGATGGTGAACGTTCGACAAGAGCTTTATGCCGCCGCGCAGGCCGATGCGGTGCGCGAAGGAGACCATCAAGCCTTTCTGTAAGTCGTTTGGCGCTAGCCCCATGTGGTGCTTTGTCGGTTTTCCGGTGGGGTAAGAAATCGCGGGAACTTCTTTTCTAGGTTCTGTACGCGTCAAGAGGTGCCCAAGGGTTGGCGCCGCTTCGATGCGACGGCTCTTCAGCATCGCGTCGCTCGGGATGTCCAGCCAATCACGCAAAGTGGCCAGGACCGACGTGTGATCGTATGGCGTGTCCGTCGGCGAGCGAAGACCGTCCCCTCTTCGATCCACGGCGACACGGCAATCATCGGCACGCGCACGCCGAAGCGGTCAAAGGCGAATCCGTTTGGGCCGCGGCAATCGTCGGGCGGAGCGGCGCCATAGGGCGGCGGTTGATGATCGACGCAACCGCCATGCTCGTCATATGTGATCAGCAGAAGTGTGCCCTCCCAATTCGCTCCGCTGCTGACCGCCTGCCACACGCGCCAAATGAGGCGGTCGGCCAAAAGCATGTCGTGCGGCGGATGAGCGTCGTTAGGCTCGACCAGAAAATCAGGCTCGAGAAACGAATACGCAGGAAGATTGCCGGCGCGCGCGTCCTTTTCGAATGCTTCGAGGTTCTGAAAGTGCGGCTCCAGCAGCAAGTCCCAGAGCGGTGGAGACTCCAGCCGCGTGCTGGAAGTAATGTGCGAATCGTTGTAAACGGCCCAGCTGATCTTTTGAGATTGTAGGACGTTGAAGATGGTCGGCGCGTCGTAGGCAAATGGATCGTACGGGTAGTCGTCGACCTGGCCCATCGACGTGCCGGTGTGAAAGAAAGCGCGGTTCGGCCATGTCTGCGTTGACACTGACGCATACCACGCGCCCGATATCGCAAAATTATGGGCAAGCGCGCTGAACGCCGGTAGCTGGTCGGGGGTGTAGCATTCCATAAATTCGGCGCCACGGTCAGGGTGTTTATCGGCGTAGCTGACCACGAAACCCTGCATCGTCGACTGCTGCCCCGCAGCGGACTGCGTGGTCCCAAACAGCTGCAGATTCACGTGCTCGAAGCGCTCTTGCGGATTTTCTTGCGGGATACATCGATTTTCGGCTCCGATTCGCACTTCCACTTCGTTCGCAGCGCCCTGCCCGGAAAAAACTGCGGATTCGACGGGTTCGAAAACGACGGCGGCAAGCCGTTGAATTCGGGATTGCTGCGCGACGGCAGGAAGTGTTTGGGTCGCTGATTTTCCGCGTACAAAAATCCACAAAGATGATCGAACGAACGGTTTTCCAGCATCAGCACCACCACGTGCTGTATGTGTTTCGAAGCCTTTCAGCATCTCTCGCCTCCAACTATCAGATGCGAAGAGCCCCATTCATGATCGACTTGCCGACGGCAAAGACGCAGATAAGCATTTCTACCCTTGCTGGGCTTGGGAGCCGTAGGTTTCCTGGCCGAGAATCGCCGGGCGCAAATGGCCCGATCGTAGTTACCCGCGGCTGCGCTGGTCGGCCCAGGGTGCCTCCCAATTTGCGAGCCGGTGCCGAATCTCACACGCGCTTCCAGGCGCGGCTTCGGCTAGAGCAGACTAATTGGATTTGGGCGCGGGGTGGTCTTTTAGGAAGGCGTCTACGTCAGGGAGAGCACCTTGCGAAGCTTGGCTGGAGTTGGGTCCCGATGGCGCGGCGGTGGAAGGTGGCAAAGTGGTATTGCCGTCGGCGGGCTGACCATTGGTGACCACCCACCCGCTGCCGCTGCGCTGCAGGAAATATTGCATGGTCATACCGGTGCTGCCACTATTCTTCATGCGAAACGATGCGTGCGCCTGGGCCCGATCGCCATTGATCGCAATCGAATCGACGGTCATCTCCATCGCGTCCACATTCAGGCCGTGATTGCCGCGCAAGTGATTTTCGATGGCTGCGCGGATGCCGTCCGCGTCGGCGGGCGACACGTGTGATGAACCGCCTGCCTGAGGCATTGCGCTGGCACCGGAATCGGCGGTTCTTGTCGGCACCGAGTTGTTCGCGGACGAGGACGGTTGGCTGCTCTTGCAACCCGCGGCGGCCAGCAAAAGCGCTGCGCAAACGTATGGTGCAATACGTGAGGTCATCGAAACTTCCTTTCTACTTCTCTGCTTCACTGCTTCTCTGCTTCAATGAAAGGCGCGGCATAGCGAATCGAGCAAATCCTCACAGGTGCGGGCGCGTCTTAGGCAAATAGGCGCGATATGTAACAACTTAGATTGCTGCTCCTCTTAGAGGACGTGCCGGGTAGCTCAGATTTTACGATAGTTTCTCAACATCGGGCGATATTGAGTTTCGAAAAACGCGAGGGAGCCTATGGATGGACTTTGACGCACCCGGACGACTCGCTACCACTCGTCGGGCTTGGTCTCGCTTTCTTGAAGCTCTCGCCAAATGCCATAGGTGCCAACGCCGCCAATTACCGCTGCGCCCAAAATAACGAAGCGAAGGCTACTTGGTGTTGGATGCGCAGCTAGGATCTCGCCAGCGTCGTGGCACGAAGGGTCGGCGGCCCTGTCGAACGTGACGCGGGCGGATTTGCCGGCCGGTACGGTGTAAAGCGCTCCGCCGTTCCTAAGACTAAGATCGCTGCGATTCGCCGAAATGATTACTTCCTTGGGGCCTGGGACATTCACGGTGCCAGAGTAGAGCTGGCCGCTTTGGCGTAGAACGCCCGCGGGTGTGTCGATTTCTAGAACGGACGAGGACGGAGCGGAAAAAGTGGTAGTACCGCTGATGATGATTACGCGGACGGCGTCGGGCTTGCCATCCAAGACCACTTCGCTGGAGGGCGCGAGAAGAATTTGAGAACCGTCGAACTGGGCGCGCAGAGTTCCATAACTGTCAGTGTCGAGCACGTCGCACGCGTATAAATCGCCGCCGGCCAAGGCGTTCTGGTTGTCGACGTGCGAGTTGTTAGCCTGTACCACTGAACCGAGCGCTCTGGATCGACCAGCCGCAGACACTTCAGCCAGGGAGCCGTAACCGGCTAGGAGCAGGACCAGACAGAAGACACGGATACGCACGAGTTCCCTCCCAAGGCTGCTATCACTGTGTACTTAATCTGCAGGAGCGTCAATTTAGAGCTGTGGCTTTCGTAGTCAAAACGGTAATGAGAGCGCTAACACTAAGGCACAGCTGAATTTACGCGCGCAGGCGAAGGGCCCCGCTGACGAACGGATTATCGCGCTCGTAAAAACGAAGCTGGCGGTCGACGGCGAGGGAGATACCGATGCGTACGCTTATGCCGATTGGGCCAGCTGGTTTGATGGCAGCGCCGAGCCATAGGGGGCTCGAACGGTCGCAGAGATCGAGGCCGTCAAAGCGCTTATCTATGTCGAATGCTTCCGCCAAGCGGCCCGGACCGCGCGTGGCATCTATAAAGCGGTCGACTCCGCGGTGTTCGGTCATGTACTCAGCTCCTTCGAGAGGTTCCAAAGCGCGGATCAGGACGCCCCCGCCGACTCCCGGAGCTTCGGCGCTCACGTTCATGAGCCAACACGAGCCGTAGGTGAAGCGAACGTAGGCGTGGCCGTGCCGCAAGAAAAGTGAGCGGTTGGCGTCGGTGAGTCCGCGGAAGGCGTGGCCTGCGGGATCACCGACGGGATAGGCCTCCGTCTCAACGATGCGGCCGCTCAGGCGCGCATGCGGAAGTTCACGGACCAGCGTTTTGCCGATCAGGTACCGGGCTAGTTTGGTTGAGTCCAGAGGCAGTTCGGAGCGCCGCAGGCGCCGAATGCGCAGCCTGGATTTTCGCAGAGGCGTTTCGTTCATGTGAGACAGAGAGTATTCAACCGCGCGGCTCCCGAATTGTTTTACCATATCTGTGAGGAGTTACCGCCATGGCCTCGTCTTGCGAACACGTGAGCGCGATCCGAAAAGTAAAACCCACCTCGAAAGGCTGCGAGGAGTGCCTGAAGATGGGTGACACATGGGTGCACCTGCGCATGTGCCTGACGTGCGGACACGTGGGTTGCTGCGACAGTTCGAAGAATAAACATGCCACGAAACATTTCCACTCAACGGAGCACCCGATCATGCAGTCGGCTGAGCGGGGCGAACACTGGAAGTGGTGCTACGTGGACCAGATCATGCTCGACTAATAGTGGTCTGGCGCAGCGCTGCGCGAGGATTTCGTGCCAACAAAATTTACGACCAGCGATGTGCCTGGGGAGCTTTCGCGTAGTCCCCGCAGACAGAGAGCGAAATGAATCGCCGAGGCGAAGCAATCGATTTGACCCACGAGAACGCTTGGCCGGCGCTGCCTTTGGCCGAGTGGCAGTTGACGCGGGACACGCTGCACATGTGGACGCAAATTGTGGGCAAGGTCCGACTGGCATTGGCGCCACACGTGAATCACTGGTGGCAAGTGCCGCTCTACGTTACCTCGCGCGGGCTTTCGACTTCGCCGGTTCCATGCGGGCGCGGCACGTTTGAGGTGGAGTTCGATTTCATCGCGCACGTTCTGCGAATCGTCACCAGTTGGGATCAGGCGCGGATGATGTCGCTAACGTCCCAGACGGTGGCAGATTTTTACCGGAACTTCATGTCGTTGCTCGACTCACTGGGAATTTCGGTGAAGATCTGGCCGATGCCGGTGGAGGTTGCGAATCCGATCCGGTTCGACCAGGACACGGTACATCAATCCTACGATCCCATGTATGCGCACAGCTTCTGGCGGATTTTGGTGAGCGCCGACACGGTATTCAAGGAATTTCGCGGACGATTCATCGGCAAGGCGAGTCCGGTGCATTTCTTCTGGGGCAGCTTCGATCTGGCGGTCACGCGTTTTTCAGGAAGGCGCGCGCCTGCGCGACCGGGAGCCGATCGCATCATGCGCGAGGCATATTCGCACGAAGTGATCAGCGCTGGCTGGTGGCCCGGCGGAGGAGATGTGACGCAGCCGATGTTCTACGCGTACGCTGCGCCGGAGCCGGCGGGATTCCGCGAGGCGCCGGTGCGGCCTGAGAGGGCCGCGTACAACGCGCAAGTCGGGGAATTTTTGCTGCCGTACGATGAGGTGCGCACCGCTGACGAACCGCGGATCATGCTGCTCGATTTTATGCAGAGCACGTATGAGGCGGGCGCGACGCTCGGCAATTGGGATCGGGCGGCGTTGGAGCGGTCGATTTAGGTAGCGCGGTCCGGCAGATTGTAGGGTTGTCCACCATAGAGGGCGACTGCGCTAAGTGGTGCGGCTACTGTCGGGGCTTCGAGGCGCTCGCGGACCGCGCGATGGCGCTTGGCAAAATGAGATTGCGCGCGGCGCCCCCAGGCGCGAACGAAATAGTAGTTAATCGCGGCCCCGGCGGCCATGCCCACGACCGGAATGATGCGCCCGGCCCAATTTTCGGCGACGTCCTGGCCGACTCGCACAGCGATGCGATCGATGATTCGCGGAACCACTTGCTCCGCGGCTTGCTTGCCTAGAAAGTCATGCCCAAGATCCAGGCCCGCGGCGCTGGCTGCGGCTATCCAAAGCTGAACGTTTTCCGCTTCGCTGGAATATTCGAACCCGTGCAGCAGACTGAGCTTTTGCAGCATTCGCAATGTGATGGTGGCAAGGATGCCCATACCCGGGACGGCTGTGAGAAAAGAGCCGATGCCGAGACCGGCACCTTCCAGTGCGGCCAGTTTAGAGGAATCCGCGATGGTGTTTTGCGCGATCGGCGCGATCACCGCGGGTTCCAAGTGCAGCATCTGCGGCCAGGATTCGACCGGGAGTTTATAGGCGCGCCGAACCTGCTTGAGGTATTTGTGCTCGTCGACGCGGACCTGCGAATAGGCGCGGCGAAAACCGGCGTTTGCAAATGCGGTCAGCGGGCCGAGCGAAACACGAGGTTGTTTTCTCTCTGCCATATCCTAATTGGATGCGGTGGGGCGGCCAAACGAACCAGCAGTCACCGCTCAGCGGGTCATGTAGTAGTAGATCGTTGGTGTAACGAACAGCGACAGGATCATGGCGATCAGCAAGCCGCCGATGACCGACACAGCCAGCGGCTGCAACATTTGCGAACCGGCGCCGATAGCGAGCGCCAGCGGCAGCATTCCGGCGACCGCTGCGATGGCGGTCATCGTAATCGGGCGAAGTCTTCGCCGACCGGCTTGAAATATTGATTCCTCCGGGGAAAAACCGGCGCCGCGAAACTTTTCGTCGGCGTCCAAAAGCAAAATACCGTTCTTGGCGACAACCCCAATGACCATGATCAAGCCCATGAAGGACGACAAGTTGAAGGTGATGCCTGCAAGGAGCAAGGCGACGAAGACGCCCGACGTGGATAGCAGTGCGGACACCAGGATGGAAATCGGCGCGGAGAAATTGCGAAACTCGAAAAGCAGCACCAGGAATACGAACAACACGGCAAGGGCGAGAACCAGCGTCAGATCGCGAAACGATTGCTGCTGCGTTTTGTAGAGGCCGCCGTATTCAATGCGAATCGCGCTAGGCATGTTCAGCTTGGCCAAGGCGGCTTGGACATCGGCGATACCGTGGCCCATGTCGAGGCCCTGAAGCCGCGCAGTGACGGCGACGTAGCGCTGTTGATTATCCTGAAGAATTTCGGTCTGTCCTGGAATGTCGGTCATGTTCGCCAGCGCACCAAGGTTGGCGGTTTGCCCTGTGGGGCTGACGATCACCATATTGTTCATGTCGGAGAGCGACGAGCGAACCGTTTGTGGGTAGCGGATGCGCACGGTGTACGGGCGGTCGTTCACTACCATGGGCTGCTGGGTGGTCACGCCGTCGAGCATCGCGGTCGCCTGATTCGCGACTTCTTGCGGAGTGAACCCGGCGTTGGCGGCCTTGGCCAAGTCGACGCGATAGGAAAGCGCCGGTCCGCTGGTAGTCGAATCGATGCCGTTGTCGATATCCACGATGGGATGGCTGCCCCCTACGGTGATATTGCCGATGGCGTCGGCGACGCGGGGCGCCCATTCGTCGAGCAGTTTCGCGTCGGGATTAAACATCATAATTTTGACGGGCTGAGGGGCGCTGGTCAGGTCGCCGATCATGTCCTGGAGCTTTTGCACATAATCGACGGACACTGCGGGCTCCTGTTGATCAACTTTGGCGCGAATCTCGTTTATGATCTGCCAAACGTCACGGCTGCGATTGGTCTTCAAGTTGACGGAGATGTCCCCGATGTTGGCCTCGGTGACGGCGGCCAGCCCGAGTTGCAGTCCGGTGCGACGGGAGATGCTAGACACCTCTGGAACCGAGCGAACGATTCTCTCGATATCGAGGACCATCCGGTTTGATTCCGCCAGCGAACTTCCTGCTGGCGTTACGTAGTCGATGATGAAACTGCCTTCGTCCATTTTTGGCAGCAGATCGGAACCGATGTGGCGGAAGCACAGATAAGACACGGCGATGAGAAGTACAGCCAGAACTGGCACCCAAATCGGATGTTTCAAGCTGCGCTGAAACCAGCGCTCGTAAAATCGAATCACGCTTCCGAAGGTTCCCTTCATCAGGTGCTCTTCTTCAGCTTGCAGCATGCGGCTGATTTCGAGATTGCGGGTTGATCCTTGCTCGGCGGGAAGTGGTTCCGGCGACTTTTCGAGCGAAGGTGGCTCGTCGATCCCGCTTGGCGCGGCGGGCGACGAGACCGATCGCTTGCGTAGCAAGTATAGGCACAGAGTCGGGGTCCAGGTAAGCGCGAGAGTAAGAGAGGTGAGCAGCGCGGCACCGATGGTCACGGCCATGGCGCGGAAGAAGACGCCCGTTACTCCGGTGATGGCGACCAGTGGGACGAAGACCACGATTGGAGTGAGCGTAGAGCCGACCAGCGCTTTCGAGAGTTCCTGAAGAGTGAGCGCAACCGCTTCAAACCTGCCTTCACCGGCCTCGCGATGCAGCACCACATTTTCCAAGACGACGATGGCGTCGTCGATGATCAATCCGACGGCGGCAGCCATTCCGCCCAGCGTCATCAAGTTGAAACTCTCGCCCAGCAAGTGCATCACGATAAACGTGACAAGCAAACTGATCGGGATCACCATGCCGGCAATGAAAGACGTGCCCCAGTCACGCAAGAACAGCACGAGGACCGCGGAGGCCAGCAGTAGGCCAATCAGAATGGCGTCTCGCACGCTTTTGATCGATTCGCCGACGATCCACGACTGGTCGTAAAAAGTGCTGACGTGAACGCCAGGCGGCAATTCTTTTTTGATCTGCGTCAACTCGGCTTTTACCGCCGTGGCCACCTGCATGGTATTACTGCCGCGCTGGCGATTTATGTTGATCAGAACGGCGGGCTTGGCGTTGGCCGTAACAATTGTGTAGTGCGGAGCGAAACCGCGTTCCACGGTGGCAATGTCGCCGATGTATATGGGGGTCCCGCTGGGCGAGTTTTTCACGAAGGTGTTAGCCAGCTGTTGCGCGTCGTGCGCCTGGCCGGTGATCAATCCCAGATAAAGCTGATGGTTTTGTGAGAAGAGACCGGGCGACTGGATAATGTTGGAGCGATCGACCGCGTCCAGAATAGCGCTCATGCTTACGCTGGTTCGCTGCAGCTTGGCGGGGTCGGGAACGATATGGTATTCGGGTACTTCTCCGCCCTGAATCAGGATGGTGGAAACGCCCAGAAGGGCCGCGAGACGAGGCTTGATGTTGTATGTGGCTAGGTCCCAAAGCTGCTGCTGGGAAACATTATCCGAGGTCAGTCCATAGCCAAGGATCGGGAAACTGGAAAATTCCAAGCGCTCGGCGTTGAGTTGCGCGGTCGCTGGGAGAGTTGTTTGGACGCGTGCGAGAGCGGCGTTTACCAGTTGGAGGGTTCGGAACATATCCACATTCCAGCTGAAGTACAGGTCGACTTCCGCGGAGCCGCGGCTGGTGATCGACTGGACGTCCTGAATTCCTTGCACTCCGCTGACCGCTTCTTCGATCGGGCGCGTGATCGTTACCAGCATCTGGTCGATCGGCATTACGCCGTTATCCACAGAGACGAGGACGCGCGGAAAATCAGTGGTAGGAAAGACGGATATTGGAATGCTGAACGCCATGTAGGCGCCAACAAGCGCTAGGGTGATTATCAGAAAAATGATCGACTTGTGTTCTCGCGCAAACCAATAGACTTCACTTTGCCTTTCCTCCTGTGCCGGATTCCTTTGTGAGGTTTTTTGATCCATGGATAACTTGGGGTCCCTAGTTAGCTGCGCCGCTCAGGGCGGAGCTTTTTGAGATCTGTACTTTCGTGCCGTCCGGCAATCCGTATGCTCCATCGGTCACCACTCGTTCGCCCGCGTGCAAGCCGCTGGTGATTTGCACTTCGCCATCCTGGTGGATGCCGGTCTGAACGTTAGTCTGGTGCGCCAACTGGCCGGCTCCGATGACCATCACGGAAGTCATACCGCCGTCGCCAGTAAGTACAGCAGCCGAGGGCACTACAAGCGCGTCTTTCACCGTCCGCGCAACAATGGTTAAATTTACCGTCGAACCGGGGCGGAGACTTTCTTTGGGATTGGGCGCTTCCACCCAAACCTGAACGGTGGTGCTATTTGGATCGAGAGCGGGGCTGACCACCGTTACTTTCGCGGGAATTTTGTCTTGGGCGCCGCCGGGCGCGATGGTCGCGGCATCACCCACGTGCAACTGCGAAGCCTGCTCAGGCGAAACGTAGGCACGGGCGACTACGTGCGACAGGTCCATGATGGTCATCAGCGGCGTTCCGGCTGTGGCCATTTGACCTTCGTAGAGCGGCCGGTCGGTAACGACGCCAGTGATCGGGCTGCGAATTTGCGAGTACTGAAACTGCGCCAGCGCCGCCTGGTACTGTCCTTTGGCCGCCGCCAACTGCCCTTCAGCCGTTTTTTTGCCCGCATTCTGGCCCACTTTTTCGAGGCCCTGCAAACGCGCCTTCGCGATCTGATACTGATTGTTCGCCTGGATGTAGGACACGCGCGCTTGTTCCATTAAGTTGAGCGCAATCGCGCCGGCTTTATAGAGTTTTTGGCGGCTCTGAAACACCATCCGGGCCGATTCCATTGCTTGGCGAGTCTCTTTAACGCTCAACTGGGCGTTCTGAATGTCGGCGGGCAGGTTTACTTGCGTGCTGGTGGCGTAGGCAGCCTGCGCCTGCTCGTACCCACCCTGGGCTTGATCGAGGGCCGCTTGCAGATCCTTGTTTTCAAGTTGTGCCAGAAGTTGTCCGGCTTTGACGTGGCTGCCGCGGTTTACGTAGAAC
>DATLSB010000011.1:0-18928 GCA_035534415.1 Candidatus Dormiibacterota bacterium
GCCGGAGGCTCAGCCTCCATCTGCTCCGCCGAGCGGACGACCTTGCGCCGCTCGCCGTCGATTTCGCCGAAGGGGCCCAGGTCAAGCCCCACGCCGCGGCTCCGCAACATCTCCCCGATGCTGCCCAGCCGCTGCCGCACACATCCAAGGCCTAACACAGGCGGAATAGAGTAATCGATATGGGCGCTGCCTGGATAGCTCTGAGTGGGTCGGATTGTCACCCCTACAGGGAAAAGCCGAACGTACCCAACAACGACGCGTCAACATTGGGCTGTTATGCTACAGTCCTCTTTTCACGAATGCTGACAAAGCTCACGATCCGAAACTTCAAGAGGTTCGAGCAGGTTGAAATCGACCTCGGTAATCCGGTTGTTTTCATTGGCCCCAACGACTCCGGGAAGACAACAGCTCTGCAGGCGCTCGCACTCTGGGACATCGGCATAAAACGGTGGCTAGAAAAGCGAGGCGGAAAAGACGCCCCCGAGAAGCGTCCTGGCGTAACCATTAATCGGCGCGACCTAATATCTGTGCCGGTCCCCGATGCGAACCTACTTTGGCGAAACCTTCACGTGCGCGACGTGCAGAAGATCGAAGGCAAACAGCAGACCCAAAACGTGCGAGTTGAAGTGACCGTAGATGGGGTTACCCAGGATAAGGAGTGGAGTTGCGGACTCGAATTCGACTATGCCAATGATGAATCGTTTTATTGTCGGCCGCTTCGCGTCGGGACCGGAGACGAATTTGAAAGAATGGTTGTCCCGGAGGACGTGCGCGATGTACGGGTTGCGTTCTTGCCCCCGATGTCGGGATTGGCGGCGAACGAAACTCGACTGGACGTGGGGGCAATTAACGTAAGAATGGGCGAAGGTCGAACGGCTGAGGTGCTTCGCAATCTGTGTTTCATGATCTACTCGGGTAACGACGGGGCGGAGAGGTGGAAGACTGTAGTGGGGAAGCTGAAGGACCTGTTCGGCGTCAAGCTCGACCCCCCGGAATACATTGCAGAGCGCGGTGAGATAGCCATGACCTACCGCAGCCGATCAGGCGTGCGGCTCGATCTCTCTTCTTCTGGAAGGGGGCTGCAGCAGACTCTACTTCTCCTCGCCCACCTGACGGTGAATACGAACTCAGTTCTTCTATTGGATGAGCCTGATGCTCATTTGGAAATTCTGCGGCAACGCCAGATATATCAACTTCTCACGGAAACTGCCCGTAGCCAATCGAGCCAGATTATCGCGGCGAGTCATTCCGAAATCATTCTCAACGAAGCTGCCGACCGAGACGTTGTCGTAGCTTTTGTGGGACAGCCACATCGAATTGATGATCGAGGCAGCCAACTTCTCAAGTCGCTCAAGGAGATCGGCTACGATCAGTATTACCAAGCTGAACTGACGGGGTGGGTACTCTACCTGGAAGGCTCTACAGACTTGGCGATTCTGCGTGCCCTCTCGGAAAGACTACAACACAAATCAGCGCCGATTCTCGCACGTCCCTTTGTCCACTACGTGCTAAATTCGCCCCAGGCAGCGCGTCACCATTTCTACGGCCTGCGAGAAGCGAAGCCTGACCTAATCGGCTTCGCACTTTTCGACAGGATTCCGGACCCTCTCCAGGACCGTCCGGAGCTCGCAGAATACTCATGGCGTAGGCGAGAAATCGAAAACTACCTTTGCTCCCCCGAAACCCTTGTTGCGTACGCGGAAGGATCGGCGGAAGAGGCAGCTCCGGGGCCGCTCTTCGAGCCGACCGAGCGACTGAGGCGGGCCGACGCCATGCGGCAATGCATCGAGGATTTCGTGCCCAGAGCCGCTCAGCGCGATCCAAATGATCGGTGGTGGACCGAGACGAAGGCGAGCGATGAGTTCCTGGACAGGCTGTTTGACTCCTTCTTCAAAGAACTTTCCCTGCCGAACCTGATGACGAAATCGCATTACCACGTCTTGGCTAGATATCTTCCTTTAGAGCAGATAAGCCAGGAAATTACGAGTGTCCTCGATCGCATAGCGGAGGTGTCTGACCGGTCCAAACCACGCGACTCAGGCGATTGATCCCTAACGTCAAGCACAGTCAGAGCCTCGGTCACTCTGTCCAATGACGTCCTGCTCAGTATCGTAAGAAAATTCAACCCCTCACACACTCACACTGGCAGTCATGCTATGTTGGGTTGTTTTTCTTGCTCGCTCGGAAGCTGCCGAGGTCGGGCAAGGCGATCTTGAAGCGCTCATCGGCAGCAGACGCGGCCCGTGTGCGCACGGGCCGAGAAGGGAACGCATCCAGTGACGGCGAACGAAATTGTCTCCAGAATTTTCGCCTTTCATTCACCGATAGCCGCCCTCCGCTCGCCATTTCTACCCGGAACAGTCACTCGAGTAGAAACACTCGCAACTCATAGAAAACAAACGATCGGGTATGCGTCTACCCGGAACGTCCCGGCGCATGTAAAACTGCACGAAGTTTGCCTGCCCGCCGCTGCATTCGACCCCTGCCGCGTTGAAGACCGCTCGAAAGCGAAGAGAGAACCCACGTTCAAATCTTCTTCCGAAATTGTGCCTTTGCTCCTCACGAGTCACCAGTCGCGGATCACCAATCACGTCATGTTAAAGGGCGGAACGGTCAATCGACCTTCAGCACGCCTAAGTGATAGAAAACAAAAGACCGGTCACATGCAAGGGCGGAACTTCCCGGTGCATTTTCTTTTTTGCATTTTTGCGCGAGAAAGTTGCGGCGAGGTGATCGCCGCGCTGAAAAAATCCCGCTACATGAAGGAGCGGATGGGGTCGGAGGTGTCCCAGCCGATGGTGGCGCGGTACATGCGGCTGAAGACGGAGTCGAAGGAAGCGCCCAGCTCGATGAGTTCGGTCATGCCGGGGAGGGTGGTGGTGGTGTCCATGTAGGCGACGCGGCCGCCGCTGGGGACGCGGGCGAAGAAGGCTAGTTCGCAGCCGGCGGCTTGGTAGCGGGCCACGTCGCGATCGAATTGCGGCGTGCCGACGCCCCAGTGATGAAAGCCGTAGCCGCGCTGGTCGATGGCCTCGCGATAGACGGAAGGCGCGTCGTCGAGCGGTTGGATCAGCTCGATCCACATGTGGCCGGCGAAGCTCATGGCGATGGAGACGTCGGCGGAGGTGGGCTGTCCGCGATAGAGCGCGTCGACTCCGGTGAAGTGCGGCAGCAGAAACCAGGGGCCGACTTTCAGCTTGTCGATCCATTCGTTCATCGCCTGGTGAATGTCTTTGACGACGTAGGACATTTGGATGACGCCGTCTTGCGGCTGGCCGAAAATTGTGAGGGGCATGAGGCTCCTTTAGGGCCACTGAGGCACGGAGGCACGGAGATAGGGAAGTAACAACAGCGCTGCGCTGCACGAAGAGCGGAGATCGGGCAACAGCAGATCCCTCACGCTCATTCCCGGCAAAAAGCGCCGGGAATGGGTTCGGGATGACAACAGCGGGCTCGCGCCGTGTACTGATGGCGGTAAGGCTGAAGCGGCGTGGTGGGGACGCGCGGTCATGTGCGTGCCTGCGCGGAAGATTCGACGGCGGAGCCGGATTGCAGATCGGGCGTCCAGCCGAGTTCGGTTAGGATGCGCGTGCCGGAGCGCAGCAGTTCGTGTTTCACGCCTTCGACGTTGGCGTAGGTCAATTTTCCGGCGCGCTTGCGCCACTTGCCGGCGATCATCACCGAGTCGATATTCGCGAGGCTGGCCTGAATCACGACTGTGGCGACGGGATCGTGCACCGGCCAGACGTTGAGGTCGGTGGCGCGGATCAGGACGAGATCGGCTTGCTTGCCGGGCGCGAGCGAGCCGATGCGGTCGTCCATGCGCAACATGCGCGCGCCTGCGATGGTGATCCATTCGAGCGCTTCGCGGACGGGAATGCTGGTGGTCTGCGTGATCGAGCCGGTTTCGGCGCGGGCGCGGGCGTTGTCGAGCGAACGCTGATGCGCCAGCGCGATGCGCGCGGAGGTGAGCAGATCGCCGGAGACGACGCTTTCGAGGTCGATGCCGAGAGAGGGAGCGGCGCCGAGGCGGCGAAGGCGTCCAGTGATCGGATGGCCGTGGCCCTGCGCCATTTCGTTTTCGGGCGAGATGGAAAAGCTGACGCCGGTCTCGACGAAGCGCGCCAGTTGATCGTCGGCAAGATCGTTGCCGTGGACGATGTTGACGTGGTCGCCGACTAGATTTTCGCGCTCGAGCGCGTCCCAGCCGCCGGGGGTTTTCGGCGCGCCGCCGCCCTGATGCATGGAGGCGATCAGGCCGAGTTCGCGCGCCAGGCGGAAATCGTGGAGAGAAACTTCGAGCGTCGAGTAATGCGGGCCGAGAATGGCGAGGCCGAGAGTGAGCAGTTGCTCGCGCGAGGCGAACGGGCCGCGAAGAAGACGTTCGACTTCGCTGCGCGGATGCGGGACTTCGGAGAAGTGGCGTTCGCCGGGCTTGGGATCGGGCTTGGGAGAGCCGTGAAAAAACGCAGCGCGAATGCCGGATTCGCGCAGGCCGTCGATGGCGGCGTCGGTGTGCGCGGGAGTGGGGTTGTTGTGGCACCAGTCGACCAGCGTGGTGACGCCGCAGTTCATCTGATTGAGCGCGCCGGCGAGATTGGCGATGCGAATGTCGTCGGGAAGAAAGCGCGTGGCCAGGCCGGCGTGCATCCAGCGGAAATATTCGAGCAGCGTCCAATTGCTGGAGACGGCGCGCAGGCCGGTCTGCCAGGTGTGCATGTGGGCGTTGATGAGGCCGGGGATGATGATGAAGGCGCTGGCGTCGATTTGCTCGACTTCGGTTTCTGCCGGGCGCGCGTCGAGCTTTGGAGCAATGGCGGCGATGCGGTTGCCTTCGATCAGAATGTCGCCGGGGCGCAGATCGCCGTAGCGCGGGTCCATGGTGAGGATGGTGGCGCCGTGGAGTAGGAGCTTGCGCATGGGGTGGTTGTGCGACGCGGCGCGTTTTCAAGTGCGCCGCGTGACGGCGGGAATGTAGCACATTTGAGGTCAGCGAGGCAGACGAGCATCCGAATGAACGTCGCGAGTCAGTCGATCCGCAGAAGGCGCAAAAGTCGCGAGGAGCACGGGGCAGCAGGCGAGACGTGGACGGTTTCGCCGACTCCGAAAAACCGTAGCGGCCGCCTTGTCACGCATCGCCGCCCGCGCATTCTGAGAACAACAATGTCGGCACGGCGTTCGCGAAGAATGGTCACAGATCGCGCGGCGCGTCACGTTTTCGCCAGAGAGCGGCGGCGAGCCGCCGCACTCCACATGCTGCTCGGGGCGAGGTACACTCTGCGGACCGAAATTGTGATGCGAGGTGAGGACGATGATCAAGTCCGAGAGAAGCTCAATCAAATTGGCTCGCGCAGAGTTGCGCAGGGCTTTTACGTTGGCGATCGCAGCGGCGCTGGTGCTATCGATGTTCGCGGCGCGAGTGGTGGCGCAGCAGCGGCCCGCAGGTCGGCCAGCGGTCACGAAAAAAGGCGACGAGATTTTGCTGCTCGGGACTCACGGTGGGCCCGGGCTGACACGGGAACGATCCGAGCCTTCGAGTTTGCTGATCGTCGATGGGCGCCCGTACCTGATCGATTGCGGCATTGGGACGATGCGGCGGTTGCTGGACGCAGGCGTGCCGTCGCAGACGATCGGGACGATTTTCATCACGCACGATCATCCAGACCACGCGCTGGGGCTGGTCGACGTGCTGGCGAATGATTTTCTCAGCTTGGATTTCGGGCCGCGCGGCGCGAGGCGAACGTTCAACATTTATGGGCCGCCGCAAACGCCGGCGCTGGTGAGCGCGGCATACGACTACATTCGGATTCCGTACAGCATTTTCGCGGCGGAACATTTGGGCGTGAGCACGCTGGTCGATCCGTTCAAGGCGCACGTGATCGATCGCCACGGGCTGGTCTACCAGGACGACAAGATTCGCGTGACAGCCACGGAGAACACGCATTACCAGCTGATGGCGGCGAAATATCGCGCGCGGATGAAGTCGTTCGCGTACCGGTTCGAGACGCCGTACGGCGCGATTGTGTTTACGGGCGACACGGGACCGAGCGCGGCGGTGGAAAAGCTGGCCACTGGCGCGGACGTGCTGATTTCGGAAGTCATCTCCGTGGCAGGCGTGCCGGAGGGCCGCGGTGCAGCGCCCAATCAGAGCGCGCTCGCGGCGCACATGCGCATGGAGCATCTGCCGACGAAAGACTTGGGCGAGATGGCGACGAGGGCGCAGGTGAAAGCGGTGCTGATGCATCACTTCGTGGGCGCTGGGAGCGGGCAGCAGTTTGTCGAGGGCGTGAAGAAGTATTATTCGGGGCCGGTGTTTGCGGGCGCCGACTTGCAGCGGTATTGCTTGGGGACGCCGGACGGGAATGGCGGCGCTGTGCGAACGCTTGCGGAGTGCAAATGATGCTCGCAACGTGTCGCGCGAGCGCGCGATGTAGCACATTTACGCGTGCGGAGTGCGCGAGCCGTCAGAACCGGCGTCGGGCCGATGGTTGGTTTTGTCGCGGAAAAGCGCTTCGATCGACTTGTGGTGGTGCGCGAGGAATGCGGCGCGCGTCCCTGCCAGTGGCGGCTCGAAGCTCGTTCGTGGCGTTACGATGTGGTCACCCACAGCTTGAGAGTGGCGGGAGGACCCCAATTGTGCATCGGCATGCCGATCACGCATTCGTCGACGTCCCGGAACTCGGAAACGAATTTCGCCGACAGCCCGAGAAGTTCGTGTTGCTGATGCGTGCGAAAAGACACCTTGTTTCGGCGAAGTGTAGAGGCGCGCAGCCCCGCAGACGAAGTGCACCGCCGGCGGGACTCGCGCTGGACGCGATCGGATTGCCGTTGCCTTAGGAGCGCGCGACGGCTTGCTCGCGAGGCACCACCGCCCGAATCTCGACGCAGTCCATTCGCGCCGCGGGGATGCGGGAAGCGATTTGGATGGCTTCGTCGAGGTCGGCCGCCTCGATCAGAAAATAGCCGCCGAGATATTCCTTGGTTTCGGCGAAAGGGCCGTCGGTGACGAGACGTTTGCCGTCGCGAACGCGTATGGTGCTGGCGGTGGAAGCGGGCCGCAAGCGATTGGCTCCAATCAACTTGCCGCCCAACTCGGCGATCAGCTTGCGGTACTCGTCGTACAGGGCGTCTTGCTGGGTCTGGGACAGCTTGCTGCGGGTTTCTTCCGTTTCGTAGATCAATGCCAGGTATTGCATCATGTTTCCTCCTACCTGTTAGTCGCTCGGCGACGAGTGAATTCGACAGAAAAGTTGAACAGTGCGGTTAAGGCTGGGCGGTAGCCCGGCCCGGCAGCGATAAACGATCAGTGGATACTAAAGGGCGGCTCGCCCAGAGTCGATGAGACTTTAAGGCCGCGCACGAGCCGGATTGTAGGCACCCTATGCTAAGAACTGCTATTACCCAAGGGCTATTCCAAGCTGCCTTAGATTACTCCAGTGTTGTTTCACGCGAATTTATTTTATGCTAAATTTCGATTCCCATTCCGGAGTCACGCGGCCCCTTTATCTGATGCAAACGAGAAAGTTGGGATCTTCGCCGAGAACCACTTTTAGCGCGAGTGGTGCGCGGGCTTTCGTTGCATCTGTTCGCACATATCTTGTGGCGTTTCTATTACCGATACTCACAGTCGCGGCGGTGTTGCAGCAAGGCTGTGCAAAGGGACCTCAGACGGCGCCGCTTGCGATCACGAGTGCGACTTTGGCCGGCGGACAGGTTGGAACGGCGTACTCCGCATCACTAGCGGCCACCGGCGGCACGGGTTCGTACATGTGGTCGGTGAGCGCGGGAACGCTGCCGGGCGGGCTGACGCTATCGAGTGCAGGAGTATTGTCGGGCACGCCCACTGCGGCGGGGACGTTCGGGTTTACGGCGAAGGTGACGGATGCCGCCTCCCATAGCACGACCGAGCCGTTGCAAGTGGTAATCGCACCGGCGCAATTATCGATCACCACGAGCAGCCTGCCGGATGGGCAAGTCAATGTGATGTACTCCGCCACGCTGAATGCCACGGGCGGAATCACTCCGTATACCTGGAGCCTGACTTCCGGCTCGCTGCCGACGGGTTTGACACTAAATCCGTCGAGCGGAGCAATCAGCGGAACGCCAACGCAAAGCGTGCTGAACACGCCGCTGAAGTTCGAAGTGAAGGACTCGGCCACTCCTACGGCGATGAGCGAATCCGTGAACCTGACGTTAACGATCACCTCGTCGGTCATAAGTGTGTCAATAACGCCGCGACGAGGCGGGGTCGTCGTGGGGCAGCAGCTTCCCTTCGCGGCGACGGTAACGAATGATGTTGGTTCGGCAGGTGTGAACTGGACGGTGACAGCGGGCGGAACGCTATCCGGCACGAGCACGACGGCGGCGATATTCAGCGCCGCGTCGGCAGGAGTCTACACGGTAACGGCGACGAGCGTGGCGGACAACGCCCAGTCGGCTTCGGCGAGCATCGGTGTTACAGATTTATCCGGTGTGTTTACATATCACAACGATTTGTCGCGAGATGGCAGCAATCCGAGCGAATACGCCCTGACTACGTCCAACGTAGCGGCCGGAACTTTTGGGAAACTTTTCTCGTGCACGGTGGATGGAGCGATTTATGCGCAGCCGCTTTGGGTTCCCCATCTGACCATCAACGGCGCCACCCACAACGTAGTTTTCGTAGCGACGCAACATGAGAGTTTGTACGCGTTCGACGCGGATGCGAGCCCATGCGAGATGCTGTGGCATGCCGACCTGATCGATTCGAACCACGGCGGAACGGCAGGCGAAACCTCGGTGCCTTCGGGACCCACGGGCGGTATGGTGGGTGCCGGCCTCGGAGACATTACTCCGGAAGTGGGAGTCACCGGAACGCCGGTCATCGATCCTTCGACCGATACGCTGTACGTGGTGTCGAAATCAGTGGTCGCGTCGGGGCCGACTTTCTATCAGCGGCTGCACGCGATCGATATTTTGACGGGAAACGAAAAATTCGGAGGCCCCACCACGATCGCGGCAACGTATCCTGGAACCGGAGACGGGGGTACGACCACGACGTTTGTGCCGCAACAGGAGAATCAGCGAGCAGGACTGGCCCTGGTGAACGGGACCGTATACATCGCCTGGTCGTCACACGAGGATATGCCTCCGTATTACGGATGGATGATGGGGTACAGCGCTAGCACGCTGCAGCAGAAATACGTTTTGAACGTGACGCCGAACGTCCGGTGGGGCGGAATCTGGATGGGGGGTGGTGCGCCGGCGGCGGATTCGAGCAACAACTTGTTTATTGTGACCGGCAACGCTACGTTCGACGCCAATAATGCGAGTGCGCCGAACAACGACTACGGCGACTCGTTCCTGAAACTGACCAGTGCGCTCAATGTATCGTCGTACTTCACGCCGTCCGATCAGGCGAATGACAACTCGAACGATAACGACTTTGGTTCGGGAGGCGCGGCAATACTGGTGGACCAGCCAAATGGCCCGGTGCCGCACCTGGTAATCGGAGGCGGCAAGGACGGTTACCTGTATCTGCTGAACCGAGATTCGCTCGGCGGGTATGGCGACGCGAACGCTTGGCAACGCTTCGATTTTGGCTGCGAGATTGCGGCCACTGGGGCCTTCTGGAACAACCACTACTACCTGGCGAGCACGAATTGCAATCTGCAGGAATTTACGTTCAATACGACGACGGGGAAGTTCGATTTGACGAATGTACCGCAATCACAGGGAACGTTTGGATTTCCGGGCAGCACGCCGTCGGTGTCGTCATGCCCAAGCAGCGACGGGATCGTGTGGGCACTGGATAACGGAAACTACTGCACGCCTCAATCGGGCGGATGTGGCCCCACGGTATTGCACGCATTCGATGCGGCGAACGTCGCTACCGAGCTGTGGAATAGTTCGCAGGGAACTGGGAACAGCGCAGGGAACGCAGTGAAGTTCACGGTGCCGACGGTGGCGAACGGAAAAGTGTACGTCGGCACGCGCGGGAACAATACCGGAGGGGTGACGAACTCGACGACTATTCCCGGCGAATTGGACGTATACGGCCTGCTGCCCTAGTCGCGTACGCCGCAACAAATCCATGAGAACCATTCAGAAGAATCTCTCGTTATAAGAGAGCGGGCAGGGCTTCCGCGTGAATCGATAGCGGTGGCTCACGCCCTCAATTTGCCGGCCCGCGAATGCGGAGGTACCGTAGTCAGTAAGGCCGCGGCGGGGAAGAAAGAATTTGGTGGCTGAGTACGGCGGCGCGCGGGCATATAATCGCGTGCTGCCGCGCATGCGATGCGCGCCGCCTCCAATGAAGCAACTGATCGACAAGTTTATCGAGTATCTGCGGTACGAACGCAACGTGTCTCCGGAAACTATCCGGGAATACCGGCGGGACATGCAGCAGTTCGCGGATTTTCTGACGCCGCCGGGCGAGCAGACGCTGCCGCTCGAGCAGATCGACCATCGCGTGATCCGCGAATACGTGGCGTTCATGTACGACCGGAAACTGGAGAAGGCTTCGGTGGCGCGGCGGTTGGCGTCGATGAGGACGTTTTTTAAATTTTGCGTGCGCGAAAAGTACGTGAAGCTGAATCCGGCGCGGCTGATCGCTACTCCGAAGCTGCCGAAGAGGATTCCGCAGATACCGACGGCGGAGGAGATGAATGGATTTCTGGATCAAATGGCGCGCGGCGGAATGGCGGCGAAAGCTAAGGCACGCCGCAAAAGAGAGCCTTCGGAGCGCGAGGAGGCGGAAGTTAAAATTTTGCTGAAGCGCGACCGCGCGATTTTGGAGCTGCTGTACGGCGCGGGAGTGCGCGTGAGCGAGCTAGTGGGGCTGAATTTGGAGGATGTGGATCGCGCCGGGCAGATGCTGCGGGTGCTGGGCAAAGGCCGCAAAGAGCGCGTGGTGCCGTACGGAGCGAAGGCGCAAGAGGCGCTGGAGGCGTATTGGCCGGTTCGCGACGAAATTCTGGCGCAGCGGGCGTCGAAGGTGAAGAAGAACGCGGAAGCGGTGTTCTTGAATCACCTCGGAGGGCGGCTGACCAACACCTGGGTGCGAGTGCTGGTGAAAAAACATACGCGCCTGGCGAATGCGAACTGGGATTTGCACCCGCACTCGCTGCGGCACGCGTTTGCCACGCACCTGCTGGCGGACGGCGCGGACCTGCGCGCGATTCAGGAGCTGCTGGGGCATGTTTCGCTTTCCACCACGCAGCGATACACGCAAGCGACGGTGAAACAATTGATGGACGTCTACGACAAGGCACATCCACACGCATGAGGAATACACGGGCTTTGGCAGGAGGCTTGGGACGATGCGCGATTGCATGCGGGGCGATGGTATTCGCGCTGGCGCTGGCGGCGTCGGCAACCTTCGCGCAAACGGATGAAATTCAGGTGTACGACGCGTCCATCGCGGCGCCCGGCGTGGTGAACCTGACGTGGCACAACAACTACACGCCGGATGGAAGGACGCTGCCTTCGTTTCCGGGTGCGGTGATTCCAGATAAATCGTGGAATGGCGGGCTTGAGTGGGCGTACGGCGTGACGCCGTGGCTCGAAGCGGGATTGTATCTGCCGCTGTACAGCGTGTCGAAGGACAAGGGCATGACGTACAACGGCTCGAAGCTGCGGTTGCTGTTCGTCCGTCCGCACGCGGACGATCACACATTCTTTTATGGTATGAATTTCGAATTCAGCTTCAATCAGAGCCAGTGGGATCCGAATCAGTACACATCCGAAATCCGTCCGATTATCGGGCTGCACTTGCACCCGTGGGATTTTATCTTCAACCCGATCCTGGATAATTCGTATCGGGGCGGAGTCAAGAGCCTGGATTTCGCGCCGTCAACGCGCATCGCCTATCACGTGAACGGCGATTGGGCAATCGCGGTCGAGGAGTACGACGATATCGGCCCGCTGCGGAATTTTTACAAGAGCAGCGACCAGTTTCATGAATTGTGGGCCACGTTCGACCACTACGCGAAGACGGACATTGAAGCGGGCATCGGCTTCGGGCTTACGCCGGGATCGGACGCGGTGACACTGAAGCTGATGTTTTCGCGGGATTTGTTTACCATGCCGCATCTGCATTGCTGCGGGAACAAGTGACTTGGGATTTTGAGAATGCTTGGCGCGGGTGATTTTGCGCAGAGGCTACGAGCTGAAGCTCCCATTCTTGGCGGTTGAAGTATTCCCGCGTTCCACTGGAAATAACGCTAACCGAGACTCCCGGGCGCCGGGCCCCGCGCCGGCGGCAGAAGAGCGCTTTATTTGCTCGCATCGACTGGGACGCACGATTTTCCGCGAGATGCTTCAGCAATCCTCGCCCCCACCCCAGCGTGCAGGAGACCCCGGCCGGATCGCTTCAGAGTGACACCCGCAAAAAACTACGATTCAGCCTATGGGTTAATTTGCGCCAAGCGAAGCGGCGGGGACGAAGCCGGAAGAGCTTGCGGGCGGGACGGAAACAGGCGGCATTTTGGAGCGGTCGACGCGGTTGTAGAGCGTGTCGCGTTCCACGGGCACGCGGCCCGCGGCGCGGATGAGCTTTTCCAGATTTTCGCGGGTCAGGTGCTCGGGGGTGGTGGCGCCCGCGTCGTGATAGATCTTTTCTTCGACTACCGTGCCGTCGATATCGTCCGCGCCAAAGCGCAAGGCGATCTGCGCGATGCGCGGCGTGAGCATGATCCAGTAGGCCTTGACGTGGTCGAAATTATCGAGCATCAGGCGCGAGACGGCGATGGTTTTCAGCGCGTCCATGCCGGTGGGCTTGGGAATGTGCGCGAGTGCCGTGTTGTCCGGATGAAACTCGAGCGGGATGAAGGTGACGAAGCCTTTGGATTTATCCTGCGCTTCGCGGAGGCGCACGAGATGATCGACGCGCTCTTCGAGAGTTTCCACGTGGCCGAAAAGCATGGTGGCGTTGGAATGCAGGCCGATTTCGTGAGCCTGGCGGGCGATGGATAGCCACATGGCGCCGGAAACTTTGTGGTCGCAAATAATGCGGCGCACGCGCGGATGGAAAATTTCCGCTCCGCCGCCGGGTAGCGAATCGACCCCGGCTTCCTTCATTTTCACCAGCGTATCGTGAATCGATAGCTTGGAAAGGCGCGCGTAGTAGTGCACCTCGACCATGGTGAAAGCTTTCAGGTGCACGTGCGGGTAGCTCTTTTTGAGCGCGCGGATCAGGTCGAGATAATAGTCAAACGGGAGATCGGGATGCAGGCCGCCAACGATGTGAAATTCGGTGGCGCCTTCGGTTACGCCCTTCGCGCCGCGGGCAACGATTTCGTCAATCGACATGGCGTAAGCGCCGGGCACGTCGGGCGAGCGGCCAAAAGCGCAGAGCTTGCAGTGCGCCACGCAGATGTTAGTTGGGTTGATATGACGATTGACGTTGAAATAGCAGATGTTGCCGTGACGCTGTTCGCGGACGTGATTGGCCAGCCAGCCAACCGAAAGCAGATCGTGCGATTGGAAAAGCGCGAGGCCGTCAGCGGCGGTGAGGCGTTCGCCGGCTAGGACTTTTTGCGCAATCGGTTCGAGGCGCGCGTCGGTGATTGTGAGTTCGGCGGTCATTGTTCAGCTAACGAGTTCAGTTAAAGGCCGGTTGTCCAAAGGTCGCCAAAATTGATCGCTGAAGAGAGATTCTTCGGGCCGCAGGCAGGCCCTCAGAATGACAAGCAATCAGCGGCGCATGACGACGGCTGCGGCGCCCCAAAACAGCAAGAACACTAAGCTAATATAGCCATTCACAGCGAAAAACGCAGCATCCATTTTGCTGAGGTCGTTGGCTTTGACGAGCGAGTGCTCGTAAGCCAATAGTACGGCGACCACGGCGATTCCCACCCAGGCGAGCCAGAGCAGATGGAAGCTCCAAGCCAGCCACGCGAGCAAGGCAATCATCAGCAGATGCATTACGCGCGCGACGACGAGCGCTTTGGCGATGCCGAAGCGCTTGGGGACGGAATGCAGGCCCGCGGAGCGGTCGAAGTCGACGTCCTGGCAGGCGTAGAGCACGTCGAAGCCGCCCACCCACAGCGTGACGGCGGCGCAGAGAATCAACATGCGCCAATCGAGCGAGCCACGAATGGCTATCCACGCGGCGGCGGGCGAAATTCCCAGGCAAAAGCCGAGCACGAAATGCGACCAGGAGGTGAACCGCTTGGTGTACGAGTAAAAAAACAGGATCGCCAGAGCGAGGGGCGAAAGCTCCAGCGCGAGGCGATTCAGTTGCCACGCAGCGATCACCAGCACGGCCGATGCGGCAATGGTGAACGCCCAGGCGAAGCCGAGCGAAAGTTCTCCGGTGGCCAGAGCGCGGCGGGCGGTGCGCGGATTGCGGCGGTCGTATTCCACGTCGGCGATGCGGTTCATGGTCATAGCCGCGGAGCGCGCGCCGACCATAGCGACCACTATCCAGACGAGCTGCCAGATGGTGGGCCAGCGTCCGCTTTCGCGCGCGGCCAAAAGCGCGCCGACCAGCGCGAACGGCAGCGCGAAGACGGAGTGCTCGAACTTGATCATTTCGAGCACGGTGCGAATGCGGCTTTTGGCGAGCGTCACGGCCACCGGCGCGTCACTCCTTGCGTCCCTTCCAACGATACTGCTTTTCCTGCGGCAGGCCGAGCTGCGCGAGAACGCGATAAGCGAACTGCTCGACCATATCTTCAATTGAGCGCGGGCCGTAGTAGAAGGCAGGCATGGCGGGCATCACGGTGGCGCCTGCGTCGTGGACGCGCAGCATGTTTTCGAGATGGATGCGATTGAGCGGCGTTTCGCGCAGGCAGAGGACCAGCGGGCGGCGCTCTTTGAGGCAGACGTCGGCGGCGCGGGAGAGCAGATCGTTGGCGATGCCGGTCGCGATGGTGGCGAGCGCTCCGGCGGAGCAGGGGACGATGGCCATTCCGTCGACGGGCGCGCTGCCGGAGGCGATGCTGGCGCCGATGTCCTTGTTGGGCAGGTATTCGATTTTTTTTGCAGGCGAGCCTGCGAGCAAAGACGGGAGCTTTTTGGGATCGGCGGCGACTAGATTGAGCTCGGTGGAAAGCAGGCGCAGGCCGGCGTCGGTGGCGACGAGGAAGACGCGGGCGACGCGCGTGTCGGAGTCGAGCAGTCGCACAAGCGATTGTGCGTAGACGGCGCCGCTCGCGCCGGTGATGCCCATAGTGAGAGTGAGGCCGTCAAGTTTCGCCATTGGGAGTCGAAGAAATGACGAGTCTAGGCGGACGGTTTCGGCAAAGTCAAGGAGCGCCGCGAATCAGCCTCAGGCTCTTTTGATGGCGCGGACCAGAAAGAGCAGCAGCACCGCGCCGAGTGTGGCGATCGCCAGGCGTCCGATCAGTCCGTAGGCGGCAAGGCCTATCAAGCCGGCAACGAAGCCTCCGATGAGCGCGCCGACAATGCCGACGATGAGGTCGACCAGCACACCCATGCCGCGGCCCTTGACGATCAGGCCGGCGAGCCAACCCGCAATGATACCGATGATGATGGTCCAGAGTAGCCACATGGTCACGCCTCCGGAAAGCTTGGATGAGCGGCTCTGGTGAGGCCGGAAAGCGGCCGCGTGGGAAGGACTGTAACACAACGATGAACCCGGTGCTCTCCGGCATGCACCCGATAAACGGCTCGGACGGAACCCGATTAGAGCAGCCCAAAAACTGAGTACGTTGGTAACCGAGAACGCGTCGTACGATCCTTCAGGAGCGCTTGACGACTTGCTGGACGATTAAAAAGAAGATCGAAGAGATGGCGGAGATTGTGACGCGGCCGAGCAGGCTGTGGCGGCCGAGTCCGAGGTATTTGGAGATTAGGCCGCCGAGAATCGCGCCGGCGATGCCGATGAATAGGTCCACGGCCAGTGAGGTGCGGCGGTCCTTTACGATGAAGGCAACGAGCCAGCCTGCGACGACGCCGATGACGACAGTCCAGATGAGCCACATGATCGAGATTACCTGTGAGCGAAAGAGTTCTGTCTAATCCCGTTATCTATGACGCGCAGCATAAGAGGGATTCTTCGTCGCTGCGCTCTCCGGTTTCCGGAGTCCATACACCGGACCTCAGAATGAAAGCGCAGCAACCGCAGAAACCTCTCTCAGAACGGCAGCGCGCAACCGCAAAACCCGTGTCGAAACGGCCCGAAAACGACTGTAGCACGAGCGCGCAAGATCGAGGATACGCGGAAGATGCTAGAATCCACGGTCGCGCGAAACGTCTTCCAAACGGGGCGACACGCGAAGAATCATTTATGAATGAAAAAGATATCGAGAAGATTTTATTGGCCGTGCGCGAAGGAGAGACCAGCATCGAGCGCGCGCTGGACCGGCTACGGAATTTGCCGTTCGAGGATCTGGGGTTCGTCAAGATCGATCATCATCGCGCGCTGCGGCAGGGATTTCCGGAAGTGATTTTCGGGCGCGGCAAGACGCCGAAGCAAGTGGCGGAGATCGTGCGCGGGATGCTGCGGGCGAAATCGTCGCACAATATTTTGGTGACGCGCGCGGACGCGAAAATATTCGCGGCGGTGAAGCGCGTGGCTGGCCGAGCGAAGCGCGTCGCATTTCACGAGCTTTCGGGGGCGATCACCATCGAGCGCGACCGGGAAATTCGCGGCAAGGGATTGATTTTGGTGGTGACCGCGGGGACGAGCGATATTCCCGTGGCCGAAGAGGCGCTGGTGACGGCACGAAGCTTTGGCAATCGCGCCGAGGCGATCTACGACGTCGGCGTGGCTGGAATACACCGACTGCTGGAACACCGGCAGAAGCTGACGGAAGCGCGCGCGATCGTATGCGTAGCGGGAATGGAGGGCGCGCTGCCGAGCGTGGTGGCGGGCTTGGTGGCCGCGCCGGTGATTGCGGTGCCGACGAGCGTTGGGTACGGGTCGAGCTTTGGCGGGCTGAGCGCGCTGTTTGCGATGTTGAATAGCTGCGCGTCGAATGTGAGCGTGGTGAATATTGATAACGGGTTCGGCGCGGCGTGCGTGGCCAGCGCGATTAATCGAGCGTAGTCGACGGAGCAATGGCCTAGGACACCTCAGCGGCTGAAGCCGCCTCTTTATCAAATCGGCTACAGCACGGTTAAAACCGTGCCCTGACGAAGAGAAAAGTCACCACGAGACTTTGGGGCGCCGCAATTGATCTCGATGCCGCTTAGGCGCGGGCGGCGGAGATGATTGCGGCTGCTAGCGCGGATTCTTCTTCCGGGAATACGGTACGGAGATCGAAGACGACGCGGTCCTCTTCGATGCGGGCGATGATGGACGGCAAACTGGCGGATTTTTCCGCCGCGGCGGGCAGGCGCAGGCGCTCTTCGAGTGCGGCGGCGGAGTGGCGGCGGCTAGCGATGGAAACCACGTAGGTGGGCAGCTGCTGATCGGGCGTGGAGCCTCCCCCGATCACTGAAAACCCCTCGCGCACGTCCACGGCGGCGTCTCTCGCAAGTTCATGGCGAATTTTTTCGGCAAACTGCTCGGCGCGCGCAGACATATCGTCCGCCGATAGGCGAATCATGCGTAGCGAGGGAATTTCGTCGAGCGCGCCGCGCTGGTAACTCTGCAGCGTGCCTTCGAGGGCGGCGATGGTGAGTTTATCGACGCGCAGCGCGCGGAACAGTGGATTGCGGCGCACGCGTTCGACGAGATCTTTTTTCCCGGCGATCACGCCGGCCTGCGGACCTCCGAGAAGTTTATCGCCGCTGAACGAAACGACGGAAACGCCGGCGCGGGAACTTTCGCGCGCGAGCGGCTCACAGACTCCGCTGGCGGAAAGATCGGCCAGGCAGCCGGAGCCGAGATCTTCGAAAACGGGAATTTGCGCGCGGCGGCCGAGCGCGACAAGTTCCTCGAGCGACGGCTTTTCGGTAAATCCGGCGATGCGAAAATTCGAAGGATGGACGCGCAGAAGCAGGCGCGTGCGTTCGGTGATGGCGCGCTCGTAATCGCGAATGCGCGTGCGGTTGGTGGTGCCCACTTCGCGCAAGATGGCGCCGCTTTCGGCCATAATGTCCGGGATGCGAAAGCCGTCGCCGATTTCGATCAGTTCGCCGCGCGAGACGATCACTTCGTCGCCCTTGGCCAGCGTGTTGAGCACCAGGAAGACGGCGGCGGCGTTGTTGTTGACGACGATCGCGGACTCGGCTCCGGCAATTTCGGCGAGCAGGCGCGCGGTGTGGACGTCGCGCTTGCCCCGCTGTCCGCTTTCGAGATCGTATTCGAGATTCGAGTAGCCTCCTGCGGTGGCGGCGATGCGCGCAATTGCGGCGGAGGAAAGCGGAGCACGGCCGAGATTGGTGTGCAGGATTACGCCGGTGGCGTTAATGGCGCGGCGAAGCGAAGGAGTGAGTAGCGCTTCGACTTCGGCGATGACGCGCGATTCGAGGTCTTCCGGGGTGGCAGATGCGGCCTCCGACCCGGTTTCCTGCGCGGCGTTTTTCAGGCGAGTGCGTACGTCGGCGAGCACGGCCCGCGTGGCTTCGGTGACGAGATTTCGGCCGGCAGTTTGCATCAGCGCGGCAATGCGCGAGCGGCCGAGAAGCTCGTCCACTGAGGGGATATCGCGTAGGCGCGCGTTCGCGTCCGGCTGCATGCGCGCGGCTGGTTCGGAAGAGGATGGCATCGCCGCTATTTGAACACGCGGCGAAGGGAAGGCGCAACGGGCCAGCGGCGGGATTTGCGTTTGCGACAATGCCGCGCACGGTCAGGTTGACGCCCTCGTAAACCGCTTTTACGCTGAGATCACGCCTAACTCTCCATGGCCACCATCGACGAAGAACTCAGCCAACTCGAACGCGACATTCGCACGCTGAAGATAGAGTACGAGCAGTTCTTCGGCGGCGGACGCAAGCGACCTCCCGCCGACACGCAGTGGCGCGTGGAGACGCTGGTGCGGCGCTACAACGAGCGCACCGGCCAGCTGAGTTACGGGCAGCGGTTCCGGTTCAA
>DATLSB010000012.1:0-6151 GCA_035534415.1 Candidatus Dormiibacterota bacterium
GGCGCTTGCTGACTGGCTTCGCGGGGCAATGGGACCGGCGGCTCGGGGAGAGCGGGCGCGCAGCGACGGGGGCACAGGTATAATCGCGGGAATGGGTTCCACGACAATACAGCCGGCATCGCAGCCGCCATCCCAAGCGACACGCGAGAAGCGCATGGCTGCGCTTGGATCGGTGGCGTCGGCTGTGGTGCTGGTGCTGCTGAAGGCGTTTCTGGCGTGGATGACGGGCAGCCTGGGAATTCTTTCCGAAGCGCTGCATTCGATGCTGGATTTAATCGCCGCGGTGATCACGTACCTATCGGTGCGCGTGGCGGACAAGCCAGCGGACGCGGATCACCTCTACGGGCACGGAAAAGTGGAGAGCTTTTCGGCGTTTGTGGAGACGGGGCTGCTGCTGCTGACGGCGGTGTACATCGTGTGGGAAGCGTTTCAGCGGCTGCTGTTTCATTCGGGCGAGATTCATCCGAGCATTTCGGCCATCTCGATTCTGGCGCTGGCGATGGGCATCGACGTGGTGAGGTCGCGGGCGCTGGGGCGCGTGGCGAAAAAGCATCCGAGCGAGGCGCTGGAAGCGGACGCGCTGCATTTTTCCACGGACGTGTGGAGCACGTTCGTGGTGATCCTGGGAATTACGGGGGCGTGGCTGGGAATCAAGTTCGGGCTGCCATGGCTGCGAGAGCTCGATCCGATCGCCGCGCTGGGCGTGGCCGGAGTGATTATATGGGTCGGATCACGCCTGGGCAGGCGAACGATCGACGCTTTACTGGATCGGGCGCCGATTGGGCTGCGCGAACGGATCGTCAACGCAGTGGACGAGACGGAAGGAGTGCTGCAGACGGAGCGCGTGCGCGTGAGGCGCGCCGGGCAGCGCTATTTTGTCGACGTGACCATCAGCGTGCCGCGGACTTCCAGCCTGGAGCAGGCCCATGCCGCCAGCGAATCCGTGGAGCGCAACATCGAGCGGCTGATTCCGGCGGATGTGGTGGTCCACGTGGAGCCGCGCGCGCAGACCGGCGAGCATCTGTTCGACACGATTCGGGCGATCGCGCAGCGGCGAGGCATGCCGGTACACGAGCTATCGGCGCATCAGTATGATGGGCGGCTTTTCGTCGAGCTGCATTTGGAAGTGGACGAAAAGGCCAGCCTGAGCGAGGCGCACCGTCGCGCCACGGAACTTGAAGAGGAAATTCAGCGCGTTACGCAGCCGGGAACGTTGGTGAATATCCACATCGAGCCGCTCGGAAAAGAAATCGGCGGCGCGGAAGAGATGACGGACCTGGCGCGCGCGGTGCAGGATTTTCTGAATTCGCTGCCGGAGGAATACGCGGAGCTGGCCGATTGCCACGACGTGCACGTCCGCAGCGTGGAGCACCGCATTCTGGTGTCGTGCCACTGCGCGATGGACGGCAAATTGCCGGTTACGGTGGTGCACGATCTTACGGCTGCGTTGGAAGTCCGGGTGAAGGAACGATTTCCGCAAATTTACCGGATGACGATCCATCCCGAGCCGGTTGGGGAAGGGTAAAGCGGCCCGCGAATGCCAGCGCGCCAAGCGCGATTATCGCCGGAAAACATTCGAGTACGTAGCGCGGCTCGGGCGTTTCCACGAACCAGGCGAAAAAAGCTGTTCGTACGATGATGAAGGTCAGCAGGAAGGCGACGGCGGGTCTTAGGCGCGAATCGCGCCATGCTTTGATCGCGCCGATGGCCGCCAGCGCGAGATAGAGCGCGTTGATGGCCAGCAGAGCCAGCGTAACGCAGAAATCTTCGCGGTCGTTCTCCCACTCGCTGGAAATTGGGAAAAGCTGCCCCGTGTAGGGAAGCAGTTCTACGCGCGGCGCGAACCATAGGGCGAGCGAACGCAGCAGCGGGATTTTGATCCAAGTGCGCAGTGGATGCCGCGCGGTGCGCTGGCGGGCGATTTCGGCGAAGGCGCGGTCTTCGGCGGGAGTGAGCGTTAGCGTCTTGTTGTAGGCGGCGAGCAATTCCGCTACGCGTGCGCGCTGCTGCGGTGAGTCGAACGCGGAAGCGGGAATATTGGCGAGATCGATTTTGTCGGAGTCGAGGTTCCAATCGACTAGGAATGCGTCGCGAAATCGCCAGAGCCAGGTGTGCTCCCAGGCGTCGAAGCCGCGCGGCGCGAGTTCGCCGGGGAGTTCGCCATAGCGCGGAGCAAGGAACTGCAGCTCGTGCAGAGTGCTGGCGTTGCGAGCGGCCCACGGCACGAGTGGCAAAAGCAGTCCGAGGGCCATCAGCGCGGCGGCGCGCAGGAGCCGAGGCCAATTGGCGGGGCGCATCCACTGGTAGAGCAGCACAAGTCCAGCGGCCAAAAGCAGGAGCGGCGTTTCGGGACGGACCAGCGTTGCGATTCCTACGATTAGCCCGGCGATAAACCAGGGGCTCAGGCGAGCATTCCATCGTGCCGCTGAACCGAGCGCGGAATCTGCGCCGATTTTGGTTTGGAGCAGGACGAGCATGGCGACGGCGGTGAGAAAAATCGCCAACGTCTCAGCGAGCACGGCAGCGGTATAGTTGGCGGTGAAAGGGCAGAGCGCGGCGAGCCACAGAGCCGCGATTATGACTCGGCATCGCGCCCGCTGTGGCACCCACCGCGAAGCAATGACCGCGGCGATGAGCGCGATGGCGAAGCAGGTAATCATGTCCAGGGCGACTTGCGCGAACATGACCGCGCGTTCCGACCGGCCCGCGAGAGCGAAAATTGCGGCCAGAAATGCGGGATAGCCCGGGACGCGCATGTCGACGGGCATGAGATGCCCGTTAACTACAAGGCTATAAACGTGATGCTTCAGCCAGTTCCAGGCCAGCTGGATGTAAAATGGGGAATCGCCCGCGTCGGTGACCGGAAATCTCAACACAAATAACGTGCGCAGGCCTATCCCGGCGAGTACAGCCGCGAGCACGTTCAAACGCATCTTAGATGCTGGCGTCATTGACCGTAATCCAACAAACGATTAGCTTGGAATCTAGGTATGCCTGAACGCAAGCCCATTTTCTTCGACCAGGAACGCCGCCGCTGGCGGAGGACCCGGCTCGCGATGGAAATCGCGGGCGGAATCTTCACGGTGGCGCTGATCGTGTTCCTTTTGAATGTGGTGCGCAATCCGGAACTCCCGGAACTGCTGCGGCCCAACATTCATCCGGGCTTGCGCGCGATTCCATTTCGCAAGCCGAAGCCCAAGCGCATTCGGAGCCGCAAGCGCAGAGTGGCGGCGATCGGCAAAGTGCCGCAGAACTACGAGCCGCTGCGCATGGCGTTTTACGTCAGCGACGATTACATGAGCTTCGTGTCATTGCAGCAGCATTTTCATCAACTGGACTTGGTAGTGCCGGATGCACTTCACGCCGTGTACGCCGATGGTGATGTGCAATCGGACCCGGATCGGAAGCTCACCGGCTTCGTGCAATTGCTGAAAACGCGGGGCATCGATCTTCCGGTGATGCCGATGGTCAACAATTATGACGGGAAAGCCGGCTGGTGTCCGCCGACGTTCCTGCAAATGCTGGCGAATCCGGCGGCGCGGAAGAATCTAGCGGAGCAATTGGAAGCTTACGCGGACGAGCGGCACGAGCCGGGCATCGTGGTCGATTTTGAATCCCTGCCGCAATCCAGCCAGAAGCAATTCGAGTCGTTCGTACACGATCTGAGCATCTCGCTACACGCCAAGAACATGAAATTGATGGTTGCGCTGCCGGCGGCGGATTGGACCTTTAACTACAAATATTTCGCTTCGCAGGCGGACGCTATCATCCTGATGAACTACGATTACCGGTGGCCCACTTCGCCGCCGGGGCCGATCGCGCCACAAGACTGGTATGTCCGCAATATCAACAACATGGTCAAGATTGTCCCGCCAGACAAGCTGATCATGGGCATCGCCAACTATGGCTATGACTGGCCGACACCAACAAAACAGGATCCGCATCCGGTGGCCGCGTCGCTGAGCTTTCAGCAAGGGGTGCTGACGGCGGTGGAGTCTGGCGCGGACGCGCTCTACGACCCCGACACATTCAATCTGCACTACTCGTATGAGGACGATGACGGGCGGGTCCATACGGTGTGGATGCTGGATGGAGTGACTGGCTACAACGAACTGCGTGCCGCGGAAGAAGCTGGAGTGGCCGGCACGGCGCTGTGGCGTTTAGGTCTCGAGGATCCCTCCATCTGGTCGATTTGGGACGCCGTGCACTCGAACAAAGCCACGCGCGACAAGCTCGAAACGGTGCCTCCTGGCTACGACCTGGTTTTCGAGGGCAACGGCGACATTCTGCGGATCACCGGCACGCCGCAAAACGGGTCGCGCACACTGGATTACGACGCCGACTCGAACCAGTTCGACGACGAGAGCTATCAGAGCTATCCGATGGCGTGGAGGATTCAACAGATCGGGGGTAGCTCACCCCGGAAGCTAGCTTTAACGTTCGACGATGGACCTGATCCCACCTGGACGCCAAAGATACTCGATGTCCTGAAAGACAAAGGGATCGTTGGCACCTTTTTTGTGATCGGCGAGGAGGCCAATCAGTACGACAGCATCGTCAAGCGTGAATACGCGCTCGGCGACGAGATCGGCAATCACACGTTCACTCATCCTGATTTCGAACAGATCACGAAATCAGACTTGGAGATTCAGCTGAACCTCACGGAAATGCTGATCGAAAGCAGCCTGGGGGTGAAGACCACGCTATTTCGTCCGCCATACGGAGTGGACGTTGAGCCGGAAACCGCCAGCGAAATTCACATGCTGCCGGTTCCGCAAGATATGGGTTACCTGATCATCGGGGGCCGCGTGGATCCGCATGACTGGGGCGAGGCTGACGGCGGCCCTCCACCGCCGACGCAAAAGATCGTGAAGCGCGTGGTGGACCAAGTGGAAGCGCACGACGGGAACATCATTTTGTTGCACGACGGCGGAGGAAATCGCAGCGATACGGTAGCGGCGCTGCCGCAGATCATCGACCAGTTGCGCGCGAAAGGGTATCAGTTCGTATCCGTTTCACAGCTGCTGGGTGAGACACGCGCCCAAGTGATGCCTCCGCTGAGCCATAAAGAATTGCTGATGGTGCGGCTGGACGCGGCGATTTTTGGTGTGTTCCGCTGGCTGCGCCGCAGCATCGCCTTCATCTTCATCGCCGGCATCATCTTGGCCAGCGGCCGCGCGCTGATTATCGGGCTGCTCGCGCTGATTGAGAAATTCCGCCCGGCGCCCGAGGGTCATCCGGATTACAAGCCGGCCGTCACCGTACTCATTCCCGCGTACAACGAAGAAGCGGTAATCGTCGATACGGTCTCGGCGGCGTTGGCATCCGACTATCCCAAGCTTGAGATTTTAGTGGTCGATGACGGGTCGAAGGACCGGACCGCGGAACTGGTGCGCCAAGAGTTTGGCGCGGACCGGCGCGTGCGCCTGCTGGAGCAGTCCAACGGCGGCAAGCCCTCGGCGCTCAATCATGGTCTTTCAGAAGCGAGCGGAGAAATCATCATATCAATCGATGCGGACACGATCGTGGATCCGCAGGCCATTCCGCGGCTCGTTCGCCATTTCGCCAACCCGCAAGTCGGCGCGGTGGCCGGCAACGTGAAGGTGATGAATCGCAACCGGTGGATCACTCGCTGGCAAGCGCTGGAGTACATCACCAGCCAGAACCTGGAAAAGCGCGCGTTCGATCTGCTGAATTGCATTCCAGTGGTGCCCGGCGCCGTGGGCGCGTGGCGCACCGACGTGCTGCGGGATCACGGCGGGTTTTCAGGCGAAACGGTGGCAGAAGACACGGATCTGACGCTGACCATCCGCCGCGAGGGATGGAAGATTCTCTACGATGAGGACGCCATCGGCCACACCGAAGTTCCGGAGACGATCGACGCGCTGATCCGCCAGCGATTCCGGTGGACCTTTGGAACTTTGCAGGCGGTGTGGAAGCACCGTGACACGGCCGGCAATCCGAAATATGGAACTTTGGGCTGGATCGCGATTCCCAATATCGTGCTGTTCCAGATTTTGCTGCCGCTGATTTCCCCGGTGATCGACTTGCTGTTTATCCTCTCGATCGCGCTGTGGGGACTGGCGCAGCTGCGCATCACGCAACTGCCGCAGCTCTGGACTTCTGCGGACGTGGAACGCTCGCTGATTTT
>DATLSB010000013.1:0-5298 GCA_035534415.1 Candidatus Dormiibacterota bacterium
TTCCAAAGCGGCGGAGCGGTGCTGCTGGAGCGCGATTTGGTCGATACGCAGCGCTGCGGCACGGTCTCCGAGGCGGTCACCGACGAAACCGTGGACGGACAGAAAACCCTGGCGGTGATGGCGGTGCGCCTGAAAGTGAAACACGGCAAAGTGACGGAGATCGAGCAGATTATCACGCGCCAAGCCGGCGAAAAGGGCTTCTACAATCCCAAGGAACTGCTCTCCACCAAAGGTCAGGATTGGACCACGCCGCTGCCCAAAAACAAGCGTCTCACCCGCTACTACATGAACAAGGCCGGCAATCAGTACTTCGACGACTTCGTGAAGGATCCGAAGGTGCTGCCGCCCTTCGCCACTCCCTGCAATCGATGGGAAGGCGGCACTCACACCACGCGCACCGGCAACTGCTCGCCGAAGGGATTGGTGCTGACGCACACCGACCGCCGCTTCCCGGTGACCGATCTGGAAATGGGCGAGACAGCCGTGTTCGTCAATTTCGCCAAAGGGCTTCCGGACGTGCACATCTTCAAATTCAACGCGGATGGGAAAATTTATCTGATCAACGCCGTGTTCGGCGGCCGCGTAACCGGCCCGGTGTGGCCATCCGGCAAAGACACCGCGATGAAATAATATCGCGATTGGCCGAGATCAAGGATCCGGCTGGGGAAACGTGGATCGGTCAATCGACTCTTCCAAGGTAGTTGTCCAGCCAGCCGAGCACTACCTTCACTAGTTCCGTGCGCTGTTCTCTCACGTCGTGGGGGGTATCCAGAATTATATGGCGTTTGTCCGCGTCCGGCGTGCCCAACATGCGGAACAGCGGGTCCTGGCACTCCTCGACCGAAAAGACGTAGTCCTCTCTCCCATTCACCATGAGCACCGGCACTTTCAGCCGCGGCGCGAAATCAGCCTGATCGCCGCCCGGCGGAGGCTGATCCAGGAAGTACCCGCCGTCGAGGAAGATCACCGTTTTTAGCCGGCTCTGCGCGATCGTGGAGTAAATCACGCCCTCCGCTGAACCCATGCTTACGCCAAGATACGCAATCCTGCTTTTATCGATATCCGTGCGCGTGGCGAGGTAGTCAAGCGAGCGGCCGAGATCCTTCGAGCGATTCGCGAGATAACTCAACTTCTGCGCCGCGCCGAGGTAGACCGTCGGGCCTTGCCGCTCGTACGTTCCGTAGTAGACCGGGTAGAGAACCGCACGGCCGCTCTGCACGATGTAGTCGAAAAACGTGACGTCGCCCAGATTTTGGCTGTCGTGCAGGTTCAGCACTCTCGCGCTGGGAGAGAAAACGATTGTCTGATACGGCGGCTTCACGTGCTTCGGCAGGAACAGGTACGCGGCCATCCGCTCGCCGTTGTACGCTGTGTCGTAGGTGACTTTCTCCTCGCGCCAATCATCCGTTTCGCCTACGATGCCTTCCGCCTTCGCGTTCAGGGGCGTCTTATCGTAGGCATACAGAGTCAAATAAGCGCGAAACACGTCGTCCTGCACGGGCTTGAATTTCGAAAAGTCCCGCTCTAATTTTTTGACTGGTTTTACCAACGCCGCGGAAAGTGGCGCGGTGTTGCGCACGCAGCGAAAGCCATTTTCGGGCGAGCGATCGAATGGAGACAGAGCTTCCGGCTCGCCATAAAGGTACGTTTGCGCCCTCCATGATCCGCCCAGGATGAATTTCGTTCCCTCGCCCGTGTCGTTCAGCACCCATTCCCGGACATTCCCAGCCATGTCGTAAGTCCCATCCGGCCCCAGTCCCTGGTAGCTTCCTACCGGGGCAAGCTTGGAAAGCGAAATATTGCTGTCCTGAACTATGTAATCGGCCAGATCCGGCGCGGCCGAGGCGTACCACTGGGCAAATGCAGGCAAGCTTTTCCCTGCGAACGCCGCGTAAGCCGATGCCTCGTACCAACTCACCCCAGAAACCGGATCATCGCTTTGCCCGGCCGGATAGTGGCCGCCTTCCCACGTGGAAGGGCCCGGCCGCCCTGTGGAGTCGCGGAAGATCGCCATCGCGTCTTCCCATTTCATTTCCCGGCCGTCGCGGACGAAAGTGTTGGTCCAATATTTTGGGTTCGCATATCCGCCCGCATCCACGAATTTCTGGTAATCGCGATTGCTCACTTCGTAGCGATCGATGTAATAGGGCGAGAGTTGGTACGGGCCGACCGTTCCCACAAAACCAATGTAGCTGATCCACGGCCCGCCGCTCGCCCAGGACATAGCCGCCGGCGCAGACACCTCTTTGTCCAGAGCAAAGTTTTGTTGTTGGTGTACGAACGGCGCGGCCTCATACGTTCCAACGCCCGCTCTCGATACTTGCCATCGGAAGTAGCCGGACGGAATTCGAATATTTTTCAGAGGAGTAATTCCCAGCGGATACCAGGCGCTTGCGGGAGAGAGATAGTCCTTGATTTGGACGGTCGCTCCCGAAGGCGACGAGTTGATGGACACAATTTGCGTGTTCTGCGCTGCAAGCTGCGCAAGGCGCGGGTCGCCGGGCAGAATTCGCTCCGCTTTTTTGAGCAGCAGAAAAGCGGCCAGCGCTTTACGTTCATCCTGCAGCTTGGCGATCTGTGGGATCGCCTGCTCGCGCGCCCACTGCCGCTGTTCTATCCGGTGGTAGAGCCAGGCTCCCGTCGCAATCGATGCGACCAGCGCGAGCGCAGCCGCAACGGCATATCCGCGCGACATCCTGACTTCTCGTCGCGCGCCTGTCGCCGCCGGCCCGCTGACGCGCGAAAGCTCCGAGGAAAGATCGCGCGCCATCTCTGAAGCCGACTGGTACCGTTTCGAGGCATCCTTTTCGAGGGCGCGCGATACGATCTTCTCGGTTTCCGCCGGTATATCCGGCCGAACTTCCCGTAGCGGCCTTTCTTTTTCCTCCGCGATCGCGCGAAGCAGCGCCGTCCCGCCCCGTCGCTCGAAAGGCGGCTTGCCTGCCAGCAACTCGTACAGCACGACCCCCAGGCTCCAAAGATCGGTTCGCGAATCGACAGCCTTTCCTTCCGTCTGCTCGGGAGACATGTAGAGCGGTGTTCCCACCGGCCCGATCGTTTCGGGAACCGATAATGTGACGTCCCCGGCCCCTGGGTCTGCCAGCAATTTTGCCAGCCCGAAATCCAAAACCTTCGCGTGGCCCTTCGGCGTGACGATCACGTTGGCGGGTTTCAGGTCGCGATGGACGATGCCATGTTCGTGCGCTTCCTGCAGCGCTTGGGCGATTTCCTCGCCCAGCGCCAGAGTTTGCGCGAGCGGCAGCGGTCCCGATTTTACTTTTTCCGCCAGCGATTCTCCCGGGACGTACTCCATCACCAGAAAGTCCCGGCCGTCCTGTTCGCCTAAGTCGTAAACCGCCGCAATGCTCGGGTGATTCAGCTTGGCCAGCGCCAGCGCTTCCTTGCGAAAACGTCTCCGGGCGGAATCGTCGATTCTTCGCCACGGAGCGAAGATCTTGATGGCCACGTCGCGCTCCAGCCGATGATCGCGTGCGCGGTAGACTTCGCCCATCCCGCCCGCGCCAATGCGCGCCACCACTTCGTAGGGCCCTAGCCGATCTCCGCTTTTCGGCGCACCGCTGGCTTCCGGTATGAGTGTCGGTTCATCGGCTGGCGAAAAATCGCCGCTTTCGTACTCCACCAGAAGCGATTCCACTTCGCGCCGCACTTCGGCATCGGCGCACGTCGCGTTCAGGTAAGCGGACCTCTCCTCCGGCGCCTTTTCCAGCGCTCCGGCCAGCACCTTTTTCACTTCTTGCCAGCGTTCCGGTGTCATGCCCGCGTGGCCCTCCGCGCAGTCTCAATTCGTGTGTAGGTGGTGGCCCATTCGTAGCAGTTCGGCCCTGCCGCTCGCGCTGCGGCTGACACGATCCCGTCGCCGCTCGCTAGTGGTCGAAAAAGTATCGCCTCGCGGTCACTAAAGTCAATGAGCGCAACTCTTGACGAACTCGCGGCCAGGTGTGCCTGCCGAAGTACTGTTCGCGATGAAGTTGCCATCAGATGCTATAATCACCTATCAGCTCGGAAGCGCGCGGCGGAGTAAAGGAATCAGGCATGAGTTCACTGGCAAAAAAGATTGTGGCTGTGCTTTCGGTGTTCGTCTTTGCGTATGTGGTGGCCGGGTTTGCGATGGGCCGCTCCACTAACGAGAAGGAAAACGCCTACAAGGCGATGACCGTCTACACCGAAGTGCTCGACCACATCCAGAACGACTACGTGGACCAGCCGAATATCCATCAGGTCACCAGCGGAGCGCTACACGGGCTGCTCGATTCGCTCGATCCGCAGTCGAGCTACATGAGTCCGCTCGAATATAAGGATTACGAAGAGAAAACCCGGACGGCCGCGAAGGCCAGCGCCGGCGTCGCGCTGACGAAGCGCTTCGGATACGTCAGCGTGATTTCATCGCTGCCCGATAGCCCCGCGGCCAAGGCGAATTTGCGGCTCGGCGATGTGATCGAAAAAATCGCTGGATTCACTACCTCGCAGATGGGCGTCGATCAGGCGCAGGTGCTCTTGAGCGGCGATCCCGGCACGGTCGTTAAGCTGTCCGTGATTCGCCGCGGCAAAACCGAACCGGAAGAAGTGAGCCTGACGCTTGAGCCGCTGCCCGCGCCCAAGGTCGTTACCGCCACCATGCCCGGGGGAGTGGCCTACATCCGCGTGCCGCTCTTCAGCGACGGCATGGCGCAGCAGATTCGCGCCAGCCTGGAACAGTTCAAAAGGCAAGGCGCGAAAAAGCTGATCCTTGACCTGCGCAATTGCGCGTTGGGTAGCGACAAAGAAGGCATCGATACCGCTCAGCTTTTCCTGACGTCCGGCACCATCGCCACTCTGAAGGGCCAGACCGTTCCGGCGCAGACTTTCTCCGCTGAGCCATCCAGCTACGTATGGAACGCGCCTGTCGCGGTGCTGATCGGCAACGGAACCGCCGGTCCCGCGGAACTGGTTGCCGCTGCCATCGCGGATAATCATCGCGGCGATAGCGTTGGCGACCGCACCTACGGCACCGCGTCCGAGCAAAAGTTGATTCAGCTCGACGACGGCTCTGCTCTGATCTTGACGATCGCTGACTACTACACCCCAAGCAATAAAGACATTCCCGTCGGAGGCGTCACGCCCACGGATGTCGTCCGTCCAGCGGCAGCCGACGACGTTGCGCAGCTGAACAATATTTATCCTCCCGCGCCCACGGACTCGCCCACCGATCCGGTGGTCAAGAAGGCCCTTCAGGTTTTGCAGGGTCCAGCCACTCAGAAGGCCGCGTAGCAAAGAGTGAACGGATCGCGCCGCGCGGCC
>DATLSB010000014.1:0-20015 GCA_035534415.1 Candidatus Dormiibacterota bacterium
TGGGGTGAGCGATGGGATTTGAACCCACGACCCTCGGTGCCACAGACCGATGCTCTACCAGCTGAGCTACGCTCACCACCCGACAGAAATCATAGCACGGCATGTTGCGCCAAGATAGCCGCCCGGTGCGAATGGCGCGCGGAGGAACGCCACATTTTTTGGCCGCGCGCGGGCGTTTTTGCTTCGGCGAGTTTCGTCTATAATCCGGCTGCCTGACAAGTTTCACTGTGCGGAACGAGGAAGGCAGCTGAATGGTCTCCGATGCGGCGAAGCCGCGGAAAAACCCGGCGAACCAGAAAGCGGTTTCGTCGATTTCCAGTTCCGCCGGCGGCAATCGCGAGCTGTTCGCCGCAACCGAAGAAGCGACCGACCGTATTGCCATCGAGAACCAAGTAGCAGAAACGGAATCCTCGTCGAAAATTCATCTGGGAACTCATCCGGGAATTCACTTGGGAACTTCAGCATTCACGGCGGCAGGATGGGAAGGCGCGTTCTACCCGGCCGGCATGCAGCCGCGAGATTTCCTGACATACTACGCAACGAAATTCGACACCGTTGAAGTCGATTCCACTTTTTACCGCACTCCAAGCGCCGGCACCGTCCGCGGCTGGTACGCGAAGACACCCAAGAATTTCATCTTCTCGCTAAAGGTTCCGCAGGAAATCACGCACGAAAAGTGCCTGCAGGATTGCGACGCAGCATGCAAGGAATTCCTGGCCGCGGCGGATATTTTGCGCGAAAAACTCGGGCCTATTCTTTTCCAGTTCGGCTACTTCAATAAAAGTGCGTTCGCCAGCGTCGACGCGTTCCTCGCGCGCCTGCTTCCCTTCCTCGATAAATTGCCGAAAGACCACAAGTTCGCCGTGGAGATCCGCAACAAGCACTGGCTGGTTCCGAAATTCGCGGACGCATTGCGCGAACGACGCATCGCGCTGGCGCTGATCGATCAGGCGTGGATGCCGCGCCCCGCTGAGTGGTTCGCGCGTTTCGATCCCATCACCGCCGATTTCGCGTACATCCGCTGGCTCGGGGATCGCAAAGGCATCGAAAAAATAACGAAATCGTGGGACAAGACCATCGTCGATCGCCGCCGCGAACTATCGGAATGGGCGCGTCTGTGCGTGCCGATCGTTCGCCGCGGCGTGGTGATCTTCGCCTACGCCAACAATCACTACGCCGGACATGGTCCCGCCACCGTCGCGCAGTTCCTGGACATTTGGAACCAGATTAATTCCTAAAGACGACTTTCCCGCGCCGCCACATAGAGAAGGCCTGTTATATTAGCCGCTTGGTTCTTCGGAGTTTCCGCGATGCACGAAAACAGATTCGTTCACTGGGCGTGGCGGCCGGGCCGTTTAGCTCGTCTTGCGACCACCGCACGGCGCATAGCGAAAAGTGCGCGGACGCGCTATTGGTTTCCGCATATTCCCCTTGCGCTGGCGCTTGCCGGCGCCGGACTTCTGCTCCTCAGGCTCGTTTATGTCGCGCAGCGAGCCGTACTGCTTTCAAATTTTCCGCGGAACTTGCTGGAATTCACGCCGCGCAGCATGCCGTTCGTGCTGATCGGCGTGGCGATGCTGGTGATGTCGGTTGGGCTGCTGTTCCGATCGCGCTTCGCCTGGACGGTGGCCATCGTCCTTACCGCGTCGATGGTGCTGAGCGCAGCAATTATCGGGCATCACCATGCGTCGGGACTTTTTACATACGACGGATTTTTGCTCGTTGCTTTGCTTCTTTCGTTCCACTGGTTTGACCGCACCAGTCTGGCCGCAGGCACGCTCTTCGCAATCACCAGCGCTCTTCTGCTGCTCATTTACGCCGTATTCGGAACCCTGTATCTCGGCAAGCAATTTTCGCCGCCTATTAAGGACCTCACCACCGCCTTCTATTATTCCGTGGTCACCATGAGCACCGTCGGCTATGGAGACATCACGCCCAAGGGCCCGAATGCGCGATTGTTCGCGATTTCCGTAATGCTGCTGGGCCTGGCGGTATTCGCCACGTCGGTAACCGCCATCGCCGGTCCGATGATCGCCAAGCTCACCAAGCCGAAGGAGAAACGCATGAAGCGTTCCAATCATTTCATCGTGATCGGCGCGACCCCGCTCGCGTATAACACCTATCGCGAGTTCAAGAAGCGCAATCAGGAAGTGGTGCTGATCATGCCGCAAGCGCCGACCTCGGGTGACATCGATCCGAACGATCTGATCGTTGGCGACGCGAATAGCCTGGACACGCTGCGAAAAGCTTGCGCCGATCAAGCACAAGCCGTGCTGGCGATGCGAGCCGACGATTCGGATAATGCGTTTATCGTGCTGGCTGTAAAGGAGTTGAAAGGCAAAGCGAAAACGGTGGTCGCCATCAACGACAGCAAGCACATGGAGCGAATCAAGCTGGTGCAAGCCGATATCGTGATCGCGCCGGAAGTGCTTGGCGGTGAGCTGCTCGCCATGGTGCTGAGCGGAGAGACCATCACCAGCGATTTCTTCATGGAACGTTTTTTCCGCGCTTGATTCCTGGCTCGATCAAAGTTCGACCGGCGCCGATGGATCGCCCGACATTTCGCGACAAGGATCTTCGTTGATTCCAGCCGTGGCCGAAAATACTCGACGGCGCGGAGTCGGTTTGGGCGTCACTCTAAGCAGTTCAGGCGCGAGCTGACAAGCGCTGATGGCCGAACAGCACGCCGGCTGCGTTGATCAAATACTGCTCGTCGCTCAGCATCTCGACTAATTCGTCGGGAAATCTCGCGATTTCACTCTGCAGGTACGCAGCCAGTTCGCGATAGATTTCCCGCCGCGCGTAAGGCGCTAGTTCGTTGCGGCGTCGCAGTGCGTCCTGTATCAGGCCTGCAAGCTCCGGCGTCGCCGAGCGGCGCAGGCGCATCGCAAGCGCCGGGTAATCCATGAACGAGTTGTATTTTTGCTTGCTCCACACTTCTTCCGCTGGCGGCGCCACCGGTGTTTCGCGCACCACCAGCGTCCCGGCCACGCGGTCGCCGAATCGCTGCATCTGCGGACTGCTCAGCAGCGCGATTCCTCCCACCAGATACGCGAAAGGCAGGGCATCGACCACCCGCATTAGATTTCGCACCCAGGCCTGTTCGATGCGCAGCGGCAGCCCAGACTGGTCGATCACGCGCAATTGGAAGAGGCGCTTCCCGATGGTCTGCCCGTTCCAAAATCCTTCCAACAATGCGCCGTACGCGAAACCGATCGCAAATTCCGCCAGCGTGGTGGTCATCGTTCCAAATCCCGGCGCCTTCGCGAATATCCAGTAGATCAGGTATCCAACGCCGTTGATCGCCGCCAGCACAATTGTCGTGTCAAGCAGCAGCGCGTAAAGGCGCGGCGCAGGACCAGCCAGCGGCAGCCGAAAGAGCACGCCTTCCGGCGTTGCAATGGTCAGTTCGGCTGTCGTCGGCAACCTTGTTGCCTGAGAACTACTCATTGGCGGTCTCGAGCGCGATGCGTCCGCGCGGTTTCGCTGCTTTTTTGCGCCCGATCAGCGACAAATAGAACGTCAGCAGGATCAGTTCCGCCGCGCCCACGGCAACTTTGAATTCATAGGGCAGCACCGGCGCTTGATGCTGCGAAAAAAATGCTTCCATCAGCCCGGCCCACACCAGCATCATCGCCAGCCCTGCGATCAAAAGCAGCCATTCGCGCATGGACTGCCGCATGTCGCGATCCTCGCGTCTGCGCAGCAGCAGGCGCGCCAGATAGAAGCCCGCTTGACCCGCGATCAAGATGGACGGAATTTCAAACGCGCCGTGTGGCAGCAGCCAGGCCGTCACGAACAGCCCAAACCCTTTCTCCGTGTAACGCACCGCCACGGCCCCGAGCAGCACGCCATTTTCGAAAAGCAGCAGCGCCGTGCCGATGCCAAACGTAACGCCCAGCGCCGCTGCCAGTAGCGCTATTTGGACGTTGTGCGTGATCAGCTGCCCTGAAAATTGCGCCTCGTTCTGCACGGAATCGATCGCCCGTTTTTTACCGCTCTCCTCCTGATGCACGCGTTGCCCCGGATTGCGCAGATAATCGGCAGGAAGCAGCACATTCACCGATGCCGGGTCGTACCGCACCGCCAGTCCGCCGAACGTGCAGCCGAGCAGCGTAATCAACACCGCGAGGACGAAATAACGCGATTCCCGCCGAAACGCCTCCGGAAATGCTGTGAAAATTCGCAGCCACCGGCGCGGCTGCCACAGTTCCGAACGTGTCGGCGGCGCGTAATAAAGCTCCGCGTAAGCCCGGGCCACCAGCCGCTCGAGATATTGCCTAAGCTCGGGCGCCAATGCGCCGTGTGTCACGCGATTCAAATCCGCGGCGGTTTGGGAATAGAGCTCCTGCAGCTGTTCGGCTTCGCCTGGATTCAGCCGGTGGTCCGGCCGGCCCTCCAGCGCGGCGAGCAGAGATTCGAGTTTGTTCCAGCGCGGCCGCGCCTGCGCCTGAAATCGTTCCAGATCCAGAATCACAGCCGCTGCTCCCGCTTGCTTTCCAAATATCCCTCCACCGCCGTCCGAAGAAACGTCTCCGGAGACACATACCGGAGCCGCACATCCAGTTGCCGCAGCTGCCTCGTCAAGGCGCCGAGCCGCTGGTTTTCTTTTTCTCCAGCGAGCGCCGCGTATACGTCGCGATCGCTCTGCGGGTCCTCTCCTGGAGAAAATGCCGGCCGTGCGTGAGCCGGCAAAATGCTCGTGATCAACACCGCATGTGACGAGCGCACTAGCCCAACTCCGCGCGACAGCGAATCCGAAATCGAGCGCTCCGCCAAATCCGCCAGCAAAACTAGATAAGCGCGCCGGCGCAGCCGCAGGCGAAGTTCGCCAAAGAGCGCTTCGTAATCCGCGGTCGTCGGCAAAGGTTCGAGGTTCAGCAGCTGGTCACGGAATCGGTGAAACTGGAATTGCCCGCTTCCCGCGCGCAACCAGGATGTCGGCTCGTCCGCGTACGTCACCAGTCCGAATTCATCGCCCATCTCCAACGCCACAGTCGCCCCAACCAGCGCCGTTTCCACCGCCAGATCGAGCAGCCGCCGCGGCGCGCCCGCTGCTGCAATATCGCTCACGGAGTCCGCCGGCGGATCGATCGCCAGCGCCGACGCTCGCGACTGGTCCACCACGAAATACACTTCCTGTTTCTGCTCCCATTGGAAAAGCCGCGTAACCGGAGCGTTCCGCCGCGCCGTCGATTTCCACGCGATTTCCGCGTAGTTATCGCCAGGCTGATACTCGCGCAGGCGCTCGAAGTCGCGGCCGTGCCCGGTCCACGGAGTCTGCCGCGATGCCATAAGCGAGCGGTAAACGGGGCTGCGCAAAATCTCTCGCCTTCCGGAGCTCAAATCCGCGTCGATTCGCAGCGGCTCCGCCAAATCGAACCATTGCCGCAAGCGCCAGATTGCGAAGCGCGAACGCCGCTCGATTCCCACCCGCGGTCCAGCCCACATCCCGCGCCGCAGCAAAGCAATTTCCGGCGTCCACGACCACAGCAGCGTTGACTCGTTACCGCCCGATGCCGCTGCGCCGGTCGCGCTCGGCTTCTCGAGCTTCAGCCGTTGCGGCCCGCCCGTCGCACGAATGGCGGTTTCGCTCTCTCGCGTCGCGGGCATGATCGCCACGGATATTTCGCAGCGCTGTCGAATTCGCCCCGAGCCTGCAAGCGCCAGCGGAAGTTTGATGCTCTGCCCTTCGCGCCCACGCAGCCCTTTCTCTGGCGGCAGCAGCACCGGCGCAAATTCCTTGCGCGCAAGCCACAGCGCAACCGCGTCGTAACCCGTCAGCAGCACCACGGTTGCGCCAATCAATTCGAGCCATAGCCAGCCGTGCGCGATCCACGGCGCGATGCATGCGCCCATGCCTACCACCGCGAAGATCCATGCGAGCGAAGCCGCTGGACTGAACAGCGTCCCCGCCGGACGACATGCCACCCATCGCGGAGATTTATCGCGCGGGCTCACCGTGCGCCGTACAGCCGGCGCGGCTGCATTCCCCTCCACAGCTGCCGCGGTCGCGCCCGCTGCGCCCAAGCCTACCGATCTCTCGTTGCCGGCCATCATAAATTTGGGTTTCTATCTATTCCTCGCCCGGCTTGTGCAGTGTTTCAGCAGCTGAGCAGCCTTCGAAAAAGACGTCCCACCATTGTGGGTCGCGCCTTTACGCACCGCAGCCCCTGAATTCTCCGCTTCGGCGTCACCGCGGCACCTCGACCGCCTCCAGCACCGCGTTAATCACTTCCCGCAGTTCCACGCCTTCCATTTCGAACTCCGGCCGCAGCACAATTCGGTGCTCCAGCACCGGAGCAGCCAGCGTCTTTACGTCCTCGGGCAACACGAAATCGCGCTCCTCCAGCACCGCAAGCGCCCGCGACGCGGACAGCAGCGCGAGCGTCGCCCGCGGCCCAGCTCCCACCCACACCGCCGGGTGCTGCCGCGTCTGCCGAACCACTTCGACGATGTAGCTGCTGATGGCGTCGCTAACGCGCACTCGCGCCGTGGCCGCTCGCAACTGCTCGATCTCGCCCGGCTGCAAAACCGGCGTGCGTAGCTCTTCCACCAGACGGCGTTCCGGCGCTTCACCTGCCGCCACCATCTTCGCCAGTTCGTTTTCGTCCGCCGCCGCCGGATATCCCATGCGAATTTTCACCAGGAAGCGGTCTTTCTGCGCCTCCGGCAGCGGATAGGTCCCCTGGTGCTCAATTGGATTCTGCGTTGCAAACACGATGAACACCGGCGGCAGCGGGCAGGTTTCCCGGTCAATCGTCACTTGCCGCTCTTGCATCGCTTCCAGCAGCGCCGATTGCGTTTTCGCAGGAGCGCGATTAATTTCGTCCGCCAGCAAAAAATTCGTGAAGATCGGCCCGCGCATCAGCCGGAACTCTTGTGCCTTCAAATCAAAGACGCTCGTCCCGGTCACGTCGGCCGGCATCAGGTCCGGCGTGAACTGTATCCGCTGAAATTCTCCGGACACGGCGCGCGCCAGCGCCTTCACCAGCAGCGTTTTGCCCACGCCCGGAACGCCTTCCACCAGCGCGTGCCCGCCGGCCAGCAGCGCCACGAGCGCCAGATCGATCGCTTCGTCTTGCCCGACAATCACGCGCCCCAGCGCTTCTCGCACGCGCCGCGGTCCGTTCGCGATTGTCGCGACCGCCCCCGCTTGCGTTTCCTCCTTCGCGGACTGCCCCTGCAAATCCATTACCGGTTCATCGCTCATGCCGTTCGTACCTCCTCGGGATTGGTCTTCCGCGAATCGGGAAATGTCTGAGGTGCATCTTGGTCTGTGCGAGGCAAGCCCTTCGCCGATGCGCGGCGCTCGGCAATCAAGCGCATCAGTTCCTTGTATCCGGCCAGCGGTGGCGCAGCAAGCGCCACGCGCAGCCGCTTACTCCAATGCGGATCGGCGGAAATCGCTTGCGCATCTTGCGGCGAACGCCGCCGGAATTGTTCCCAGCATTCCGCCACCACTTGCTCCGTGGCAATGCTTCGCTGCAGCACTCGTTGCGCGGCCACTCCCGCGTCTTTGCCGTAGCTCATAATTTCCGCGATCCGATCGCGCGCCGGGCGCCGCACTAAATCGTCGCTCATGCTCCACAGCAGCGCCAGCAAACTCGCCCAGAAAAGCAGCAGCGCCACTTGCAGACGATACCGCTTCACCAGCCACAACACGCCCTCGTCCTGATGCAACCCATGCAACGTCTCGTCCACCCAAATCACCCGCCGTCCCCCAGCCAGAAAATCCAGCAGCACCGGATTCGGATGCGTCTTGATCGCCTCGTTCAGCAAAAATGATTCCTGACTCGCGGCTATGACCTCACCTTTTCCCACTTGTCGCATGGCCATATAGACACGCGCTGCCAAGTCCCCGCCTGCTGTCGTTTTTGTCGCACCAACATCGGCTGCGCTCGCCGGACGCTCGTAAAGCGCAGCCCAGTGCGCATCGGTTTTGAGCCACGGCGAATCGCTTCCGAGATACATCGCCTCGCTTCCCGCCGGCATTGCGTGTGGGTCGGGCGAGATCCAAGCCGGAGCAGATGGATGCGGCGCTTTGCTCCATTGCTCTTCGAATCGCCATCCCTGATTTCGAAACGTTAGCGCACCACCCCAGCCAGGCTCAATCAGCACAACGCGCCCGCCACGAGAAACAAAATCTTCCAGCCCGCTGTCAGATTTGGTTCCCGTTTGTGATTTTCCCGTGTCTGTTTGCCACAAGTCGAAGGGAAAGCCTCCGATAAAGAACGCGGTCGTGTGCGAAGCGTCCTGATCGGCAAGAGAATTTTCGTCTTCGCTGCGCTCCACTTGGTATCCGGCGCGCTGATACGAATCGAATAGGAGGCTCGTTCCGTAGGGGTCCTGGCGCAAACTGGATCCCTCATCCGTCGTATTGGACTGGTTCTGGTGCGCCATGAGCAGCAGAATCGCAAAAATGACCGCGAAGATCGCCGCGGCCAGCAGCGGCCCTCGCCAGTTGAGCACCGCTCGCTCGCCCGATTGAATCGCAGAAGAGCTATCAGACATGGCTGAGCAACTCCCGCAAACCTTGGCGATAGGCAGTCACCGCCGTTGGCGTCGGCGAATACGATCCATACCAAACGCGGTCGAACTGCCGCAAGCTGCCGCGCAGCTTTTCGGGAATTTCGCCGCGCGCTTCGACCGCCGCCTGCGAACGCCGCCGCCACCGGCGCGTGAACTCGTCGAGATATTCACGATTCGTCCGGTCGCGGCGGATCGTCAGCCATTCGCGTTGAGCCAGCCCGGCAAGCAATCCCAAATACGCCGCCCGCAAAGCCAGACGCAAATCACCTTCCCCTTCCAGCCGGTTCGCCAGCGCGAACCATTCGTCTTCGGACCGCTCGCTCGCCACTGCCTCGCTCAGATCGGAAAATGGCGCCATTGCGATGGGAATTGTCAGCTGCGCCGGATCGCGACGCCGCCGGCGCCAAAAGAAGAACGCGCCAGTCATTAGCGTCAACGCCGTGATCAGCGCCAGCCACAATCGAAGATCCTTTAGCCGCCACGCGTGTTTCCCTGCGCCGGGCGAAAGACTCAGCCCGCTCGGCCACAGCCTGCGAAGAAAATTCACCAGCGCATCCCACCCGCGCTCGATCGCATGACCGATCTTCTCCAGCAGCCTGTCAAGCCAAGTTGGCGGACTAGGATGCTCGGCGTCGTGCCAGCGATAAATCTCGCGTTGCGATTCTTCATGGAGAGCCTGGCGCAATTGTTGAACGCGCGCCGCCTGCGCGGAATCAACCGCCGTTTCCGCGCTGCTTGGCGCTGCCATAGTCTGCGTTGAGCGTCCATTCGCCGTCCGCGCTGCGCCCAACAACATCACTGCGAGCACTACCATCGACCCCACCCTCGCGCCGCGCCCGGCTCCCGTCGTACCAATCATCTCCGCCTTTTTCTGCTGCTCACGCGGCAGGCTCGCCAGCAGCCCGCGCAAATCATCTCCTTCGCGCCGCGACCGCAAATATTGATAAACGACCACGAACGTACATTTCACGATCGGATCGAGCGCTACCCACGCGCCGGCAAAGAGCGAGAGCCAGAACGCGGAACTGCGAATCAGTGCATAGTCGCCCATCTGCGTCGAGAGAAGCGTGTTCACTCCAAATATCGCGTGCAACAGCTCCGGCACAAGGATCGCCAGAATCAAACCGTTCAGCCACACGGCGCCCCACAGCGGAAACAGCATCAGGAAAAGAAGCAGCGCGCCCGCGAACCATTTGCCGGAAAGCGCCAGGCATCCGCGAAATGAATGTCGATCCGATGCGTCTTCCTGCGCCTCCAGGCCAGCGAATTGGGACGCGCCGTAAAACCAAGCAGCCCCGGCGAATGTCGGGAGCGTCACCAGCACCGCGACGCTGAGAACAATTTTCCAGGCAAGCAGCCGTCCGATGGCCGCCAGTCGCGCGCCCGCGCCTAATGCCTTCGTTCGCGGGACGCCAAACGCGCGCTCGCGAACGCGCTGCATGTAGCTGGCAGTCGTGCAAGCGCGCAGCAAATACGCGCTGGCAAGCACCGCCGCCTCCAACATCAGCCAGCCGTCGGAAACCCGAATCTGCCCGTCGATCACCCAAATCGGAATGAAACACACCACCAGCGGCGCCGCGCCTGCGTAATAGCGCCACGCCTCCTGCGAAAAAGTTGCCTGAAACAGCGCAAAACCGCGCTCCAGCGCTTCGAGAGGATTCAGCCAGTTCCGCCGCGGACGTGCGGGCGGCAAGCGTTGCGAATCCGCAGTGGCCGGAGCTAGCGCGGCTTCACTCATTGCACTGGCCGCCGATCGAGTCGTGGTGCAAGGCGCGGATTCACCACCCGAACGTTCGGACCTAGAAACGTCATGTGGGATTCAGGCGTCCTCGCTCTCCAGCTCAGTAGCCAAAAAAAGAGCGCCATCACGCACGCGAGCGCAACTGCTCCAGCGAGCACCTGGCGGAAACGCCGCGCCGCCGATGCTTTCAGCGCAGGAGGGCGCGACATTTTGCGCAGGCAAGGCGGGCATGCGAGCTTATCGTCTTCGTCCGTCACGCATTCGCGGCAGAATGTGCCGCCGCAATGGGGACACCGAGCCGCGGCTTCGCGTAGCGGATGAAACAAGCAGCGCGCATGGCGCATGCCCGAAAATGCGGGTTTGCCGGAGGGCGCCGCTGGCGTGCTAGGAGCCATCCGTTACGTAAGATCCCCAACGCGAGCAGCCGCTGGGGCAGCTTCGGGTTTGAACTCGGTAGAGGGCGCCGCAGGTTGCGGAGCGGAAGCGGCAGCGGATACCGGCTCGGCCGCGCCTCCGCCAGCGGCGCGAATCGCCGCGTCAATTTTTGCCAGGACGCGCTGCGCACGGCGCGTTCGCTTCACGATCGGAAGATCAACCGTGGCGCCCGTGGTTCGAATGCGCGATTTCGCCGTGGGCCCGAGAGCCAGTTCGGCTGCCACCCACAATACCCCCGCGCCAATCGCAACCTCGCCAGCTATCGGATTCGCCCAGTACCACAGCATCGCCGCCGCCACGCCAAACAGCAATCCTGGAATCATCGGCCGCAAAAGCCACCAGCGGCTGGGCCACACCACAATCGATTCAAGATCGCGCAGATAGAACCGGCGATACTCCACCGCGTACATGGTGTTCTTCGCGGCCAGCAAACAATCGTCAGTCAGATACCATTTCGTCGCGCCAACCAGACTGCCAACGCGCGAAATTTTGCGGAATGCACTTCGCAATCAGTGCCTCCTAAGATTGAATCGCAGGATCAACAGCGAGCCGCCGATCAGCAGCGGGAGCCACGCGAGCCCCACATACGCCATCCAGAAACGCCAACCCGAACGCGGAATCAAATACTCGCGCGGAGCCTTGCGATACTTCACGTGCAGCACAATCGTGGCCGGAAGCGCCGCAACAAACGCCGGCCAAACGATAATCCATGCCCAACCGATCGCCAGCGCGATCGAATCGTACAGCACGTCCCGGTGCCGCCATTCCGCTTTGCCATCGCTTAACCCGCCATCGGCGCGGCCACGCTCAAAGCATGTGGGACAAACGTGCTCCGCTCCCAACTGCAAATCGCACAGCGCGCACACGAAGCGCCCGCACCGCTGGCAGCAAGCCAGATACGCCTTCTCCGGATGAAAGAAGCACGTAGCTTGTTCCGGCATCGCCTCCGCAGCAATCGCGCTCTGCCGCACAACAGGCCAAGTATGAATTTGCAGCCGCTGTTCACAGAATGGACAGATCTGCCATCCGGTCCGCGTCTCGATCGGCGCCACGCTGCCTCCGCAGTTCGGACACTCAATCGTTCCCGGCAGATTCGAGTGCGATACCGCGGCCGCGCCCGTTGCGGAGCTGCCCTGGTCCGGCCGCTGCTCCGGGGTAAACATGTTGATGTTCAAACTCACGCAGCGCTCCGCTTGTAAATCACTCGCGTGTCGCACACCCGATCATGCAGCGCGCGCTTCTCGGCATCAACGCCGAGCATAATGCTGCTAATGATCGTGAGGACTGTATTCACGTAAGGAATTCCGGCCGTGACCACGTCATACATGAAGTAACGCCCAACCGAAACGCCCCATCCGAGGCTCCGGCCATCCGACCGGATGACTTTAATCCCGCAAGCCATCTTTCCCAGCGTGGCGCCCCAGTATCGCAACATAGGCACTTCGTAAATGAGCCACAGCACGAAGAACAGCAGGACGATTCCGACTTCGATGCGCATGATCGCCCCCAACTGAGGGGGCCTGCCAGGAACCATCGCAGCCCTGAAAGTCGGAAATGCGAAATAGAAGAACAACGGAAGGAACACCACCGAAAGCGCGAGCCCGTCGATAATACGCGCGGCAACGCGCATCCAGAATCCGCCGTAGTGTCGCTGAGACACAGCAGCGCCGCCCGCCACTACTCGACTCAAAAACGCCGGCTTGCAAGACCCACACACCCAATTCCCGGCGATCTGCACCAAATCCGACCGTGAGAACGTCCGGCCACATTGCGAGCACGCCAAATTCGTCTGCGTTGGGGCTTCGAGCATGGGACGCTCCTTCTCGACGTGATTTCAGCTACTTGGCCAGACTCCGTTTATAAATGACTCTCGTGTCGCAAACGCGATCGTGCAGCGCCCGCTTTTCGCTATCGAATCCCGCGATAATGTACCCGATCAGCAGGATCAACGCGCTCACCATCTTCATGAAATACCGCGCGATCGATATTCCCCAGCTGATGCCGCTTCCGTCCGTTCGCACAACTTTCACTCCGACGGCCATTTTGCCGAGCGTCGCGCCGTAGTAGTGAATCATCGTCACTTCGTATAGGAAAGCGACGAGTATAGTGACACCCGTCAGCGTCAGCGAGGGTCCCGTTAAAACCGTCGGATTCGTACCGGGATTCCGGAATGGAGGAACCACGACGCCCAAGACAAGCAACGAGATCGGCATTCTTACCACCTGCATCAACAGCCCGTCAATGAACACGGCGACGAAGCGAATCCAGAACCCGCCATAGTGCCAACGTGACTGCGATACGCCGCCCCCCACCACCCGGCTCAAAAACGCCGGCTTGCAAGTCCCGCACACCCAGTTCCCGGCGATCTGCACCAAATCCGACTGCGAGAACGTCCCGCCACATTGCGAGCAGGCCAGAGCCGTTTGCACCGGCGCTTGTTGTGTCATTGGGCACGTTTCCTAAGCGACAAAAGTGCTCCCAGCCTATCGCAGGCAGCCCTCCGCGCCAAGCCTCACTTTGAACCAAGTTTCCCACCCACTATGGCCATCCGCCCAGTCGCGCCGCCGCCCGGGCGCCATTTTGGCGAGCCCCAGATATTCACGCCATCTGATTGGTATCAGGAGCGGCAGAAAGCGAAGTAATACCTTTGTTTTTGGCAATTTGGAACCATGCGCAATTCAACCCCATAGACAGATCGTACCAGTCAGATAGCCGGGCGGATTGCGAGCACTTCGTTCCCGCCGAGAATCATTCGATTGGGGTTGAAGTTTTACTTCTAACGCCTTAGATTGTCGCAGCGCCGGGTGGTTGCCGATTCGGCGCTGCGACCAATCGTTTTGCCACAGGGGGCGGAATGAAAATCAATCGACGAAAACTATTGCAGGCTCTAGGAATGTCGCCGGCGCTCTTGGCCGGCTCGCCGGCCGCTGCCAATGCGGCGCAGGTCACAAGCAGCAGCGAGTACAAGATCGTTGGCTTAAATCCCAAGGGAATGCCCCCTGCCATCACCCTCCTGCCCATGGCGCCGCGCCGGCCGGCGTTCAGCTCTCTCGACAACAAAACCATCTACATGGTCGACATCGGCTTCAACAACGGCAACGTGTTTTTCCAAGAGATGCAGCGCTGGTTCAAGGAACACATGCCCACCGTGAAAACCATCTACCGCCGCAAGGCCGGCGATTATCCGGAGGATGATCCCAAACTGTGGGCGGAAGTAAAAGCCGCCGGCGCCGCGGTCATAATGGGTGTCGGGCATTGAAGCTCCTGCGCCCCAGCGACCGTCGGTCACTGCATAACGCTTGAGAAAATGGGAATTCCCACCTGCCCCATCGTCACGGTGGCATTCAAACAGGAATGCAAACTCAACGCCGCCAGGCGCGGCATGCCCACGCTTCGACTGGTCTTCTCGCCGCACCCAGTCTGGGGAAAATCTCCCGACCAACTCTGGGCTTACATGAACGGTCCCGATCCCGCAACCGGACGGCCTCTGATGCAGGAAGTCATCAGCGCCCTCACCAAGCCGCTCAGCGACGCCGACAAAAGGACCGGCACAGAAACTCCTTCCGTCGGACCCGCGAAGTTTGACGCCGACACGCCGAAAAATTTGCAGGAGTTTTATCGCAACAACGGCTATACCGATTACCTCCCCATCATCATTCCCACGGAAGAAGCCGTCGACGAAATGCTCAAAGGCACCAGCCACCATCCCGATGAAGTGGTCGGCAAGCTCGCGGCGGCAGGCGGCACAAACGCGATGGAGGCCTGGACGTTTACCGTGCGGCACGTGGCGATGAACGCGGTGATGGCCGGCGCGCGCCCTGAATACATGCCGGTGATCTTGGCCATCGCTGCATCTGGATATATTTCCCTGATCAGCTCCACCAACGACCTCGCGTACGGCGCGCTAGTTAATGGCCCGATCCGCGGCAAGATCAACATGAATAGCGGCATCGGAGCCCTCGGCCCATTCGCGCAGGCCAACGCCACCATCGGTCGCGCCTGGACGTTAGTTTCCAAAAACCTGGGCAACGCCGGCATCCCCGGCGAAACCTACATGGGAGACATGGGCAACACCCTCAACTACATCAACCTGATCCTGGCCGAGAATGAAGAGGCCAGCCCCTGGGAACCGTTCCACGTGCAGCACGGCTTCAAGAAAGACGAGAACGTGGTCAGCATGTTCGCGGGAAATAGCATCTCCGCAGGTCAGGTCGGAAAAGGCAGCGGCGTGGGCGGCACGCCTCATTTTGACCAGCAGTATGTCGACCTTTTCTACGATTTCACAGGTTTCTTCGGCGCCCTGCTGCTCTGCGAACCCATCTGCGCCGAAAGCCTCAAAGAACAGGGCTACGACACGAAAGAGAAGCTAATCGATTACTTCTACAAAAACACGACGCAAACGGCGAAGGACTACCGCGACCGAAACTGGTCCTACCTGTTCGAATACGGACAGGCGCTCAAGGGCGTCGAGCCGTTTGCGACGTGGTACAAACTGCCGGACGACGCGGTGATTCCGAAGTTTCCGCATCCCAACCGCATCTCCGTCGTCGTAATCGGCGGCCAAACCGATCCTGTATCGCAAGTCGCCAATTTTAGCTACGGCAGAAGCTTCTCGATCGATAAGTGGATGTAACAAGTCCCCGAAGGCCTGAGCACGCCCCGGCTACGGAGAGAAAACGCTTCCCGCGTCGGCATTAGAGTGTTGTCCCGGCGCGGCGCGCTTCATGGCGGGCCGGGCTGTTGGGCGCGGATTGCCGCGATCCGCGCAGGAGTTTTTCGACTTCGACCGCTGCCAAGATGACGGTGCTCAGGACCACGCTCAGAAATAGATCGGCGGCCGAGAGCGGTCTCGTGTTGAAAATGTTCTGGAGGAACGGAACATATATCAGGCCGAGTTGAAGAATCACGGTCAAAAGCACAGCCGCGAGCAACGGCTTATTCGTCAGCATGCCAATACGGAAAATCGAGATGCGTTCGGACCGGATCGCCATCACGTGCGCCATTTGCGAGAGGGTCAGCGTCGTGAACAGCATGGTTTGCCAGTTCTGACGGCCTGCGGTCCAATAGCCGTAACCCACGCCCAACGAGACAAACGCCATCATCAAACCCAACCAAATGACGTGGGTGCCCAGCCCTCTTGCAAAGACTCTCTCGTTCGGAGGATAGGGCGGCCGCTGCATGATGTCGGGATCAGCAGGCTCGACACTTAGAGCCAGGGCAGGCGGGCCGTCGGTGACCAGGTTCATCCAAAGTATTTGAAGGGGCAGCAACGGCAAAGGCATATTCAAAAAAGGAGCGAACAGCATGGTCCATATCTCGCCGGAATTCGTCGCCAAAATGTATTTGATGAACTTCCGAATGTTGTCGTAGACGATCCGCCCCTCTTTAACGGCTGAGACGATAGTGGCGAAGTTGTCATCCAGCAGAACAATATCCGATGCTTCCTTGGCGACATCACTTCCGGCGACGCCCATCGCCACGCCGATATCCGCCTTCTTGAGAGCGGGTGCGTCATTCACTCCATCGCCGGTCATGGCGACAATTTGCCCATTCTCTTGCAGTGCCTGAACGATCTTTAATTTGTGTTCCGGGGTAACCCTCGCAAAAACGTCTGTTGTCGCGACCACGGATTTCAGTTGAGCAGAAAGCCTATCGAGATCGGGCCCGGTTAGCGCGTGCTTGGCGTTAGGTATGCCGACTTTCTCGGCGACGTACTCGGCAGTGAGAGCATGGTCCCCAGTTATCATAACGGGTCGGATACCTGCTGACCGGCAGGTGGCCACGGCAAGAGCCGCTTCCCGTCTGGGGCGGTCAATGAGGCCAAACATCCCCACGAACGTCATCTGCTGCTCGATCGCCTCGCTGGCGATTAGCTGCGGCGCCGCGTCAACGCTGCGGAACGCGAGTCCGATGACGCGCATTCCTTTTCGAGCTAGGCTGTCATTCGCTTTTGCGATGCGCTCGCGCCAGTGTCGGTTCAGCGGCTCAATCCTCCCATCGACCCAAACGGTGGTCGAGTGTTCCAGAAGGATATCGACACCACCCTTCGTGAACAGCACGGCTCGCGAGCGATCCCCATTACAGAGCTGGGTTAGTTCCTTTGGTAGCTCAGACGTTTCGCAAGCGAGTATGTGACCTGTCGTCATCCGCTTCCGAACCGACGAAAATGGGACTTCAGCAACCCGTGGCATCCACCGTTCTAGCTGATTCTTCTCCAGGCCGAAATCCGATGCAGCGGTAAGTAGAGCGACTTCCGTTGGATCTCCGACAGGCGGCTTCGACTGGTCTGATCTAGGATGCGAATCGTTACAGAGCGCACCACCTGCCAGCATCAGTTTCAGTGTCGGAGCGGCGGAAGGACTGCGAAGCAGCTCATCGCGTTTCTGAGAGGAAAAGTCGTTGGTCAGGTCGATTGAATGATCGGCGAATTGAAGAGTCACCACGCGCATTCGATTCTCGGTCAGCGTTCCGGTCTTATCCGTACAGATCACCGTCACCGAGCCTAGCGTTTCGACCGCCGGAAGCTTACGAATAAGCGCGTTCTTCTTGAGCATTCGCTGTGCGCCGATGGTTAGCGCGATGCTAGCCACCGCGGGGAGTCCTTCGGGAACGGCCGCGACTCCGATACTGACCGCCGTCAAGAACATAAGCCTCAGGTTCTCTCCGCGGAGCAGGCCCAGCACGAAAATCACCACCACCAGCGATAATGCGGCGACAGCTAGCGTCTTGCCTAAATGGTGCAAACGCCGTTGCAGAGGAGTGGGTTCGCGGTCGACGGTCTGAATAGAGCGGGCAATGCGTCCCAGTTCTGTCCGCATTCCGGTCGCCGTAACGAGCGCGGTGCCGCGTCCCGCCGCCACCGACGTGCCAACGTACGCCATATTTCGACGATCACCCAGTGGAACATCTGGTCGGTCGATTGCGTCCGTGACCTTTGCGACTGGCTCGGATTCGCCCGTGAGGGCGGCCTCGACCGTCTGAAGGCTGTGGCTTTCGATTACCCGGCAGTCGGCGGGCACCAGATCTCCTGCTTCAAGCAGGATGATGTCTCCTTGGACGATATCGACTGCCGAAACATTGAGTACATCCCCGTTCCGACGTACTTTGGCGTTTGGTACGGACAGATTCTTCAGGGCAGCCAGGGCCCTCTCCGCTCGATATTCCTGGCTGAAACCAAGGGCGGCATTTAGAGCCACGATCGCGCTGATTACGACACAGTCCTTATAGTCGCCCAGCAGCGCCGAAATTATGGCGGCGGCAATCAACACAACCACTACAGAGGCCGTCATCTGCTCCCACAGTATGCCCCACGGATTCTTGGTACCCGACTGCAACAGTTGGTTATTGCCGAATGCTTTCAACCGGCGAGACGCTTCTTCGGAAGTGAGGCCTACCCGAAGTTCAACACCGAGATCTTCGAGAACAGCCGCTGACGGCATGCGGTAAACGTCATTCATAGGACCAGTCGCCCTACTGCCGGATGCGCGCTTCTGGACGGGTCGTCTGCCAGTCCATTTAGCGTGCCGCGCGTTTTGGAACCCTGTGGACCATATTGGGTAGAGCTGCGTTTGCGTTCCATTCTGACGACTTCCATTCCTCGCGGAGAAAAGTAAGCAAGGCGACCGTCGTCGCCAGGATGAACGGCCCAATAAACAGACCGAGCCCACCGAAGACTTCAAAGCCTCCGAGCAGCGCGAAAAATACAAAAACTGTCGACAATCTGGCTCGCCCGCCAATCAGATACGGTCGCAGCAGATTGTCCACGGTCTGGACCACGCCAACGGACCAAGCAGCCAAAAGCAAACCCTGCGGCCAATGACCACCGGCTATGAGAATCAAAATGACCGGAAACAGGACCAAACTTGTGCCGATGACTGGCACCAAAGCGCATAGAGCGGTCAGCGCACCCCACAAAACTGGTGATGTGATTCCCAGAAGCCAGAAGGCAAGCCCAGCGAGTGTTCCCTGAATGGCTGCGATCGCCAAAACGCCGTACAGGATCGCATTCAATGTACGCCCGACATGTTCATACAACCGCCTCACCTGGTCGCGCTGCATCGGCAGAAGGACGGCGACACGGCGTGCCAGGGATCGTCCATCGCGGAAGAGGAAGAATAAGACAACCAACGAAATCGCGCCTTCAATCGCCAGCGACGCTATGCTGCTCAACATTGTCGCCATGAGATTTAGGAGTCCGGAGATAATCTTTTCCGCTTGCGCCGAGATAGCGTCGTGCAAGTCACCTACGGAAACCGGAAGATATCCACTGGCGACGGCGACGAATCGCTCGATAATGTCAGAAACACGAATGACGACGCTATTGGCCGCACCGACGGGATCGCTCAGCGAACGATATACGCTCCTCAGCCCCCGCGTGACCGAGGTTACAAGAAAGAGCGATGCCGTCGACATGAACAAAACGACGAATGATGTCGAGATTGCCGCTGCAACATTGCGGTTGCGAGTCCATCGATGGACGCGAGCGTGCAGGGGATAGAAGATGATCGCCACGATGGCGGAGAACACGATGGCTTTTAGAAAAGGAGCCACCAACAAATAACAGAAGAAGACTGCGATGGCAGCAAAGCCAGCCAGAAAGATCAGCGTCCATTGCCTTGTTTTCATCGGTACCGCCGCGTCTCCTCGCCTGGCCATATTCGCTGGGTTAGGGTTAGCGCCTCCCGCGAGACCACAAAGGAAATCCGTTCGCATCCCGCAACGCGAACTTCTTGTCGCCCTTACTGACCTCGCGGGCTATGAGCGCATCGGCATTGTTAAACGTCACCTTGGAACCCAGAATCTTGATCTTGTCACCCTTGGAAAAACTAACCTTTTTTTCTGTCAAATACCAGGAGGGCCCCAACTGCACATCCAGGACCCCAGTCTTAGTCCACAATGTCAGATGCGTACCGCCCCAGCCATTCGGTCCCGTGAGCTGATTTACGGCCTCGACGGTCCCCTTAACTGTCACCTCGGCGAAGCGTTGTACACTGGCGCGCTCATGCGCCCAGATCCTCGCATCTGCGCATGCGAAGTCATCGTCAGTCCAGCAAAAACGATAGCCGCCAAGCCGATGTGACGGACGGAATGCAACACTCGTACTTGTTTCACGGAAGTTCTCCTTAATCTCAAATCTCAGGAAGCACTTGTGCCTCCTGTCTCAAGGAAACATTCCCGTCTTCGCTTCAGCAGTGACACAAATCACACCAGTCGGTGACAATGACCGTCTGTTCGTGCAGCTCAATTCTTTTTCGCGGCGATGACGAAAAGAGTAGGTTAGGCTAATTCAGTGACCGTCCTATTTCGC
>DATLSB010000015.1:0-4330 GCA_035534415.1 Candidatus Dormiibacterota bacterium
AGAATCGCGATGGCAATTGGTGGAACGGTAGCGGTAGCTCTGGTGATAGGTCTCGCCGCTCCTAGAACGGTGCGCGCAGTAGTCAGCGCTCTCGTCACTGTGGCAAACACATCGTCAAATCCTGTGCCTACAACTGACGTGACGCGATCGGTGGCGCAAAACGTAGAGCTGCAATGCCAACCCAGCGTGAATGGAGGACCGACTTGCATTGTAATACCACCTACGGGACAGGCCGGGCCCGAGCCAGAGTACGTCGTGCCTTCCGGGAGCAACCTGGTTATTACAGACGTGGAGATTTTCGCCCCGCAGGGTGGCACAGTCTCATTTGTCCTTCTTTCGGAAACTCCCACGCTTCCTCCGCGAGCCGAAAGTTGGGCTGTGGCTGGCGACGGAACCACTCACGAATTTGAGTTCCCCAGCGGGATTGTCATTCCGCCTGGGGCGACGCTTCTGAACCCCCCTAACTTACCCGAGCCCTACTTCGCAATCATACGCGGCTACTTGACAGCGAACTGAGAGGACTTTGGGTGCTGCTGAGTCGTTGCGAGCATAGGCTTAGCTGAACTCAAGAAAAGGAGAACTTATGATGCTGCTACGAAGAATCGCGATGGCAATTGGCGGCACCGTGGTCGTAGCTTTGGTTCTGACGCTGGCGGTTCCGAGGACCGCGCACGCTGTGCTTTCCGCGCTGGTGACGGTAGTTAATAACGTGGCAGTTGTAAACCCAACTGCTGCCGGTCAAACTCTGGCAGTAATTACCGAAAGTGCAGACGGTCAGTCGCATCAGCCAGTGCAAGCAGACTGTAGCCCGAACAGCAGCGCAGGCTTCGCCGGAGATTTTGGTTGCCCGAACATGTTCACGGTGCCGGCCGGGGAACGCCTTGTAATCGAGTATGTAGACGCCTCCTGCGTTTCGGCGGGCCAGGTTCAGGTCGCGAGCCTCGACGTTTCGTTCAACCACGGTGGTATCGGGCATCCCTTACTGGTTAAGCCCGAAGGTAACGTGTTTGGCGCGAACGTCTTTGCAGTAGCTCAGCCGGTTGTGTTGTACGCAGATCCGAACTCGGACGTGCGAATCGATTTTTCCACGACGGATAGCACAGGCCAAACAGGCTGCACCGCCGGCGTGACTGGTTATCTGGAGCCCACAAACATCCAGTAACGTTGGCAAACCTGCTGCCGTGAATCCAGGCTGGCGCGAAAGTTCGAATCTGACGCACGCGAGGTGAAGACATGGCAAGAGTAGGCACCACACGTATGGAAACAGTGGGGACACTGATTCCTATACCCGGAGTGTTTGCGCTTCTTCTTACCGCTGGATATCACCTCGTATCCCTTTTTGTGCAACTGATGGCGAACGAGTACACCGCGCACCTATGGAATTTCCATTTCTAAAAAATCACTTTAGGAGGATTTATGAAACTTCGCGGCCTAGCTGTAGTTTTTGCACTGGCTGTACTCTGCGCGATTCCCTCGGTGCCTGCCTTCGCACAGCAGAAGCCTGGGAATGTGACCCTGGTTATGGAAATGACGCCGAAGCCCGGCAGCGAAAGGCAGTTTGAGGCGGGTCTCAAGCAACTGGCCGCCTGGTACGCGTCCAACAACGATCCCCAAGGGCGGGCCGTCTTTATGCAGATCACCGGTGAAAACGCCGGGAAGTATTCCGTCGTCCGCCGTTGGATGCACTGGGCTGACTTGGACAAACCCGTGCCCTCAGATGAACAGGCTCGGGCGGAGTTTGAGAAAGCGATGGGAGACACCGTCGCCACGTATGCTCTAAGAGTGTACGAAGAAATTCCTGAACTGGACCACCCAGCGAATTTGGAGCGCCCGGCAAAGTACTACGAGCTCGACACATTTCATGTGCCGCTTGGCAAAATGGACAGCTTCGCGAAGGCAGCGGGGCGCCTCCGTGAAGCCATCGAAAAAACGAAGTCCCCGATGGATGTCAGCTGGCTCGCATTGAGTGAAGGAGGCGAATTCGGGACCTGGGTTGCTGCAATCGGGCACAACAGTTCGGCCGACTTCGGCAGCCCGACGCCGGATGAAGTGCTGAACAATGCGTTTGGGGCCGACCAAGGGAATGCCATTCTGAATGAAATCTCAGCCTTAATCGGCGGCCACTTTACCCAGGAAGTGGTCGTGTTCCGGCCAGACCTGAGCTATTTCCCCAAGAAATAAACAACCCAGCGGCAAGAGCGGGCCGTTTCTTCAATCGGGAAGTCGGCCCGCTTTCGCGAAACAAATCAGCGGAGGAATCCAATCATGAAGAAAATCGTGCTGGCGGCGGTCGCGTTTTTTGCATGCTTCGCGTGCGTCGTGCAAGCGCAATCCGCACCGGGGAAGGTCCGCACCTACTACGTGGCTGCCGACGAAGTGAACTGGGATTATGCGCCGTCGGGCCGTGATGAAGCGATGGGGCATCCCTTCAACGAAGTGGAAAAACCCTACGTTGAATCGGGACCGCATCGCATCGGCCGCATGTACAAGAAGGCGATCTACCGCGAATACACCGACGCTTCATTCTCGACGCTGAAACCGCGCGCTCCGGAAGACAAATATCTCGGCCTGGTAGGACCGATTTTGCGCGGAGAAGTGGGCGACACCATCAAGGTGGTTTTCAAAAACAATGCGACGCATCCCTACAGCATGCATCCGCACGGAGTCTTTTACGAGAAGGACTCCGAGGGCGCGGATTACAACGACGGCACTTCGGGCGCGGACAAGGAGGACGGCGGCGTGCCTCCCGGTGCCACCCGCACTTACGTGTGGCAGATACCGGTGCGCGCTGGGCCGGGACCGAACGACCCGAGCTCGGTCTTCTGGCTCTACCATTCGCACACGGACGAGCTCCGCGACGTAGCTTCGGGCCTCTTCGGGGGCATCATCGTGACGCGGCGCGGCATGGCGCTCCCTGACGGCCGGCCGAAGGACGTGGATCACGAGTTCGTCACCATGTTCATCGCCATCAATGAAAACGAGAGCTGGTACCTGGACGAAAACATCCGCGCCCACTGCACCGATCCCAAGGGCGTGAACCGGACCGAGTTCCATCCCGTTACCGCCGGTGGCATGGTGACGCCCGTCGTCGGGACGGGCTTTGTGGACACCAACTTCAAATGGTCGATCAACGGCTACATCTTCGGAAATATGCCCATGATGACGATGAAGAAGGGCGACCGCGTGCGATGGTACGTCGCCACGCTGGGTGACTTCAACAACGCGCACACGCCGCATTGGCACGGCAACACGGTGTTGGTAGGCGGCCAGCGCACGGACGTTGTGTCGGTTCTTTCGGCGCAAATGATCACCGCGGACATGGTGCCGGATGCGCCTGGCATCTGGCTCTATCATTGCCACATCAGCGATCACATGATGGCGGGCATGGTCGCGCGGTATAAAGTCGAACCCTACTAAAGGTGCCGCAGTCGGGTTTTCTACTTCAGCTTTGATGAGGCGACATTTCGATCGTTGGAGCATTTTTCACGGGCAAACCAAGATTCTCAGGTCCTTAGTTTCTTAGGAGCGAATATGACACCACGAAATGCGGCACGGACTTTTCATTGCACCTTCAAGCGGAACGGAGCGAGCGCGGTAAAATCCGCCGGATTTGCACTCTGCACGCTCCTCTTTTTCCTGGTCCCCTTTTCCCAAGCGCAATCTGCAAAACCGGGCGCGCGGCTGGCGAAAGGTGAGCATTCGGCCAACGTCAACGGCGTCAAGTTCTGGTATGCAGTAAGAGGTGCTGGCCCCTTGCTCATCGTCCAAGCGCCGGGCTGGGGAATTGGTTCCGAGTACTTGCAAAACGGGCTCGTTCCTTTGGAGGCTCACTTTACTCTCGTCTTTTACGACACTCGCGGCAGCGGACGGTCGAGCCGCCCGGCTGACGAAACGAAAATGAGCACCTCCGACATGGTGGATGATCTCGAAGGTCTGCGAAAGTATTGGGGCCTCCGGCGGATCAGCGTATTGGGGCACTCTCACGGCGGTGCAATTGCGCTCGGCTACGCGATTCGCTACCCCAAGCGGGTCAGGAAACTGATCCTGGTGGATTCAAATATCATCGACTTTGATGCTTCGCCGATTATAGCCCAAGAGCTCGCCACGCGGCGGAACGATCCTCGTTTCAAAGATGCGATCGCGCATGGTGACGGGCCCGCTCCGGCGACGGACCAGGAATTTGAAGCGCATCTGCGTCGTATTGGACCTCTCTATTTTTATGATCCGGTCGCAAATCTGCCAAAGCTTCTAAAGATGGCGCCAAGTCTCCCGTCCGCGTGGGTGAATCGGTCTAATCCTGCGGCAGATGCGAAGTCCACCCTCAAGGAAG
>DATLSB010000016.1:0-8819 GCA_035534415.1 Candidatus Dormiibacterota bacterium
CCGGGCACGGATTTCTCCAGAGCAGCGTTGTAAAACGGATTATCACGAATTCTTTCAAGAATGGTAGCCGTCGAGCGTAGTTCCTGGGGAATTCGAGACAGAGATTTCCGGGAAAATCCCTTGAGGTCTGGAATCCGCATCACTGGGATCATGCGGGTTAGCACAACGAAGCCCACTGAAATCTCCAAACTCGTCGGGTCACTCCCCGCAGCGCTCAATTTTTCAATGGCTGCTTTCCCAAGTGGTTGCTTCTCTACTTCGGAAAGGCTTGGAGTACGTAAAGGCAGCTGCGCGGAGGTCGTCTGCTTCTGGCCGGGCATTATCTCTCTCTTATCCAATATCAATGTGTCGTGACTTAGACGGGACAACGCTAACCCGCATGCAAGGCTAGCGCAACCCTCCCTTGAAAAAATAACCTAAATAGTTTAGGATATTTGTATGACGCAGGACGACGTTAGAAAATTCACGAGCTGGCTGGGGAAGCGGAGCTACGACGTGCGTGTAAAACGCCTAGGAATCGAGCGCATACGTGAAATCGCCCGTGCAAATGGCAAAAAGGGTGGCCGACCCAGAAGGAAGGAACGGAAGGATGTCACTCTGGAAGCGCGATAAATGGTATTGGGCTGACTTTAGCGTGAACGGGGTCCGATACCGGCTGCCGTTGAAGGACACAAAGGGCAGGAGAATTCTTGCTGCCGACGAGTATACCGAGATGGCCGCACGCGCCGAAGAGCGAGAGATTCAAAAGGCCGAGCGCGGCGACATTGCTCCACAACAGCGCAGCGCCGGCCGATTGCCATTCACCAAGGCTGCCGACGAATATCTAGCCAGTCGAAAAATGGAGCTCGCAGCGTCCAGCCTCACAAAAGAGAACGAGCTAACCGTCGCGCTCAAGGAATATTTCGGAATCCGCCGGCTATTGACTATCAAAGCGAAGGATGTTTTGGTTTACCGTGAGTGGCGCAGCAAAGCCGGTGTCGGGCCAGCCTACATCAACATGGAGGTTGGGTGCCTCCGCCGCATTCTCAAGAAAGCCGGGTTGTGGCACTTGATCGGCGATAGCATCAAGCCCCTGCGGGAGCCGCAAACGATTGGCCGCGCATTGGCGCATGAGGAGCAGATTCGCCTGCTGCGTGTCGCCGCTCAGAAACCCGAATGGGAGACTGCGTACTGCGCAGCCGTACTTGCCGTCAACACAACTGCTCGAAAGTGCGAGCTCTGCGCCTTGCACTGGCGGAACGTTGATTTCATTAATCGGACGCTGGAAATTCCGCGGAGTAAGACTGACGCCGGTGTTCGGATGGTCCCGCTCAATGGGGAATCTTTCGAGGCGCTTTGGAAACTCCGGCGTCGGGCTGAAAGCTTTGGGTAGGTTGAGCAATCGCATTTTGTCTTCGGCGCCCTGCGCCCAAAGTTCCAGTTTCATGGCCGAAATCGCCTCGAAAGGATCGATTGGGAGTTTGATCCTACGCGGCCGGTTGGAAGCTGGCGGACGGCTTGGCGGACACTAGTTAAAAAGGCGGGGCTGAAGGGGCTTCGATTTCACGATCTGCGCCATACTGCGATTTCAGCGCTGGGCGAGGCCGGTGTTCCTGATCGCGTGATCATGGACATCGCCGGACACGTTAGCGCCCGAATGCTCCGACGCTACTCGCACATCCAGCTGGAGGCAAAGCGAACGGCGATCCAAGCTCTGTCCAATCGCCCGCAAACGAAGACTTCGGACGGGGCCAATGTCACAAAACACGTCACAAAACAGACCCTGGTAGAGTTGAAACCAGCGGAAGTTGTTGAAAAGAATGGTAGGCCCGTGCGGGCTCGAACCGCAGACCTCCACCGTGTCAAGGTGGCGCTCTAGCCAACTGAGCTACGGGCCTACTGACGCGTCAGACGGGATTCTAGCACGTGGCTGGAAGAGTGAACAGAACGGGGTTCGCAAATCGCCGCGGACGCTGCGTTGATTGCAGCGTCCACGGCCTCACTTGCCTGCTGAACTAGAGGGAAGTAAAGCGCCTTCTGATTCCGGTGTTACGGACGGCCAGCAACTCCCAGATTGTGCGTGCCGGAGAAAAGGTACATCGCAGCGCCGCCCGATTGCGGCAGCCACCACATTTTGCGGATCACCGGGTTCTCGCTGCGCTGCATGCGGCGCGCGGCATAATCCAGTGCCAGCGGAGCGATTTGGATAGCAGCGTAGATGCTCGGAGAACTCGCAAACGGGCGCATCATCGGATCAGCTTCCACCGCGCCGCGCCCAATCGCCTGCCGCGTGGTGTACGCATCGAATGCCGCCGCGCCATGCACTGCCATGCCAAGCGCTAGCCATTTGCGGCGCGAAGGCGTTTCGTTCACCAGCTTCATTTTCCCGGATTTCCCGAGCTTCTGTTGCTCCAGCCGCATCGTTTCCAGAGACTGCGCTCCCTCCACATCCGCCGCTGGCACCGGAGCCGCTGGCAACGCGCTGGGTTCTGCCGCTGCAACTGGTTCCGCCGCTCCGCCCGCCAGCGCCAGCTTTGGCGACAACAAAAGCGCCCCTGCTAAGGCTAGCGTTATCAGCACCTTGCTTCGGATCTCTTGGATTCTCACTGTGTGGTGTTCCTCAGTTTTTCTGGCCTCTGCGGAGGCCTGCGGTGCGCTCTCGAACGAGTTGAGAATAGTGATCCGCGTCACGCGCGGCGATGGGCCACTGCTCTCAATCGCTTTGGTACTTTGCAGAGTTGTAGTTTGGGACTATCGATTGGCTCGCAGTAGTACTTGCGGGAAAGCGCAAAACGAGCCGTGGAATGCAATCTCCGCAGCCGTCGCGCATGTCCGCTCCACTCTTCGCTAATCGCCGCGATGCCCGCTGCATTAGAATGTCGTCTCTTGTTCGCCGCCGCCGAACGCGACCGCCTCAGCGTGGTTTTGGTGTCCACGCGCAATCCGCTCAATATCGGAGCAGCGGCGCGCGCCATGAGCAATTTCGGCTTCCACGATCTGCGCGTGGTGCATCCGTACGACGCAGCTTTTCGCGAGGCGCGCTCCGCCGTTGGCGCGTCGGCGCTACTTGCCAGCGCGCAGGAGCACTCGGACGTCGCCTCTGCCGTCGCTGACGCCACGCTCGTCGTGGGCACCACCGCCGTGCGCCATCGCCATTTGCACCATACCGTGCGCCGCTCGGAAGAAGGTGCGAAGCGGATTTGCCGTCGCCTGCGCACCGATCGTGTAGCGCTACTTTTCGGCTCGGAAAAATTTGGGTTATCGAATGACGACCTGAGTCACTGCCACTGGTTGATGCGCATTCCCACGGAAGAAGAAAACATCTCCATGAATCTCGGACAAGCGGTGGCCGTCTGTCTGTACGAGTTCATTCGCGAAACCAAAGCAGCCGCCGGGCCGGAAAAAGCGTCGCTGGCCGCCGGAGCGGAGATCGAACGCATCACCGAATTGCTTGCCGAGGCTTTGCGCGAAAGCGGATTCCTCGATCGCCGCCGCGTGGCAGACGCCGACCAGCGCGTTCGCCGCCTGGTGCGCCGCCTGCACCTGCCGCGGCAAGACGCCGTTATGTGGCTCGGAATTTTCCGTCAGATTGTCTGGAAGCTTCGCCATCCGGAAGGCAGAAAAACTCCGAGCGAGCCGTGACGGCGAGAGAAATAATTAGCGTGCGCTGTCTCTCCACGATCGCGTGACACTGCGCCGCGATGCGCGCAGCCCGAAAGGCTCTGCGAAGTGGAAAAGTCGCGCGGTGCAGGCCGGAGGTGTCATTCTGAGGGGCGTTGCGCGATGAGTGCCAAGGAAGATTGTTCGTCATTGTGCTGTTCAGCACCACCGCTTGACGATGCTCTGTTTTTCTGCCGGATCCGAAACTCAGCGCGCTAGCAAGGAATCACGCTCGGATGGGGATTGGCCGCGAGCTCGTCAATCCATCGATGCAGCAGTTGCTGTTGTTCCGGCGCGGTGCCCATAAACACCAGCGCCATACCTTCGTCCGTATGTGGTGAATTGGGAATCACCTTCGCCCACGTTTCAAACGCCGTGTCGCCCTTCTGGATATGCAGCTGCAGCACCGAACTCGGCTGAAATTGTTTCTCCGCTTTCAAAAAACAGCCCTTTTTGCTGATCATCGTCACGTGTCCGGCGGCCCGCGTTTTCGCTGCTGGGTCGCGAACTTCCGCTGGAGCGCCGAGCGCGTATCGCGGAAACTCCCTCCGTTCTGGATCGTGTTGTCGCTTCTTCGCGAGTGGCCTTGCAGCCGGAAAATTTCGCATGGAGTCCCTGTGGAACAATTCGCGCCGCGCATAGTATGAATGAAAAGACTTTCGATGCACGGAAAATACTGTTTACTCCTTCGCTTCTATTGCCCTGACGTTGCGCAATTCGTTGGCCAATTCGCGCCCCCGCAGCGCTCTTGGTGCCCCATCGCGAACTGCCTTTCGTTAGTACCAACTTCGCATAGTACGGTGTCACGGCTCTCGCCCTTGTTCGTTTGCACCGAACGCGCTATTTTCTCTGCGGCATTTCAGCGCCAACGACGCGCCTCGGGGGCCTTTCGTGCGAATTACATCACGCGTTCGGATGTTTGCAGTGATTTCGGCGGTATTGCTCTCGACGATGGGCGCATCGCCACGGATGAATTCGAAACCGCGCAAACGCGCCCGCACGGATTACCCGCAGCCGGTCGAAATGACCTCCGAGCAGGACCACCAGCGCATCATGGATCTTCTTCACATCACCGCGCTGCGCCGTGCTCCCACCGCCGATCAGAGCAAGCCTAATCACGCCAACTATGACGAAGCGAAAGCCGGCGTTTTTCCGGGCTATCCCGATCCGCTGATCCTCAGCGACGGCAGCCCGGTCACCTCCGCGAAAATGTGGTGGACAGAACGCCGCCCGCAGATTGTGGAAGCTTTCGATAGCCAGGTGTATGGCCGGGTCCCCGCACATACGCCGGACGTTCACTGGCAGGTGACCAGCACTAAACAGGAAACCGTCGGTGGAATCCCGGCGATCACGCATGAGTTGATCGGACACGTGGATAACTCCTCGTACCCGCTGATCACGGTGGATATCCAAGCCAGCCTCACTCTTCCGGCCAAAGCCCATGGCCCCGTGCCGGTGATGATCGATTTCGGATTTGATCCCGCGGTGATGCGCCGCATCATGGCCATGCTGAAGGCCCGCGGTCAGAAATTTCCTCCGCTTCCACCAGGTCCTTCGTGGCAACAGCAGGTGCTCCAACGAGGTTGGGGCTACGCGGTCCTGATTCCCACCAGCTATCAGGACGATAACGGCGCTGGTCTCACCAAAGGTATCATCGGCCTTTGCAACCACGGCCAGCCGCGCGGACTCGATGATTGGGGCGCATTGCGCGCCTGGGCCTGGGGCGCCAGTCGCTTGCTCGATTATTTTGAAACCATTCCCAACCAGGTAGATGCCAAGCACGTGGGCATTGAAGGCCTTTCGCGCTACGGCAAGGCTGCTCTCGTTACCATGGCCTACGATCGGCGCTTCGCGATCGTGCTGGTTGGCTCGTCCGGCGCGGGCGGCGCAAAACTCTTCCGCCGGAATTTTGGTGAATCTATCGCCGATCTCGCCGCCACCAGCGAATATCACTGGTTCGCCGGCGATTTCGTGAAGTACGCCGGCACGCTGAACGCAGGCGATCTACCAGTCGATGCCCACGAACTCATCGCCATGTGTGCGCCCCGGCCCGTATTTATCAGCGAAGGATCGCCTGCCGTCGAAGGCAACTGGCTTGATGACAAAGGTCAATTCATGGCCGAAGTGGACGCTGGCCCGGTCTACCGTCTGCTCGGTAAGCGCGATTTAGGCACGGAAACGATGCCGCCCATCGGCACGGCCTTGCTTTCCGGCGATCTAGCATTTCGTCAGCATCAATACGGCCACACTGATATCCCCAATTGGCCCGCATTTCTTAAATTCGCGGCGCGGTACATGTGATGGTTTCAACCAAGGTACCGCGTCTCCGAAAACGCTGGCGTTTTCGCGCGGCTGGTTGTACGTTGTCGGGCGGCAAAAATAATTAAACGCAAATTAGGTCCCGTACGTCCATGTAAATGGAGTCAGCTGCTACAGATACGCTGTAACATAAACATCTGGCTCTTGTTTTCCGAAGAATTGGAATGGTGATGGGAGGCTCGTAATTATGAACAGGCGACAGTTGTTATCGCTGATGGGAATTTCACCCGCGCTGCTGGCGGGCGCAAGCGCGGATGCCGCGCCGGCGAAACCTCAATCGGATTCCCCCAACCCGGGCAGCGACCAGAAATTCGTGGCGCTTTCGCCCAAAGGCACTCCGCCTCCGGTGCAGCGCTTCCCCATGGCGCCGAACCTCACTTCGCTTGACGGTAAAACCGTCTATTTGGTTGATACGGGCTTCTTCGGCGCGGACCTGCTCCTCAAGCAAGTCGCGGACTGGTTCCAGCGCAATATGCCCAGCGTCAAGACCGTCTACCGCAGAAAAGCGGGCACCTACCCCGAGCCCGACCCCAAACTTTGGCAGGAAATCAAGACGAACGGCAACGCCGTGATCATGGCCATTGGGCATTGAGCAGGCTGCACCCCAGCGACCGTGAGTCACTGCGTAACGATGGAAAGAATGGGCGTCCCGGCTGTTGCAATGGTCACTCAAGCGTACGTGGATCTGGCGCATTCCGTCGCCGCGCAGCGCGGCATGCCGACCCTGCGCATCGCCTTCACACCGCATCCGGTGTGGGGCAAGACGATTCCCCAACTTCACGCGCTCGTGGATGGTCCTGATCCCGTCACGGGCAAACCGCTGATGAAAGAGATTGTCGGCTATCTCACCACGCCGCTTTCACCCGAAGATAAGAAGTCAGGCTTGTTCCCCGTTTCGGCTGGTCCGTCCACGGTCGGCCCTGACACTCTAGAAAACCTGCAAGCCTACTTCATGAACAACGGCATGACCGACTTCTTGCCGATCATCGTTCCCACCGAAAAAGCTGTGGACGCGATGCTCAAAGGCACAAGCCACCATCCCGATGAAATCGTCGGGCGCATCGGCCGCGGTGTAACCGACACCTACAAATACACGGTGCGGCAAGTTGCCGTGAACGCCGTCATGGCTGGATGTGATCCTTCGTATTTCCCAATCGTACTTGCTATCGCATCGACGGGTTTTCTCGCTTTGGGCGGTAGCACAACTTCCTTTGGATACTCGATGGTCATCAATGGTCCCATTCGCGACAAGCTCAACATGAATTACGGCATCGGTGGGCTGGGTCCGTTCGCGCAGCCCAACGCCACCATCGGCCGCGTCTGGACGCTGATGGGCAAGAACCTCGGCCAGGGCGCCGTGCCTGGACAAAATTACTACGGCGGCCAGGGCAATCAGCTGAACTACAACAACGCCGTTGTGGTCGAAGATGAAAAGAACAGCCCCTGGACGCCGTTCCACGTGCAGAAAGGCTTCAAGCCCGAGGAAAACGTGGTCAGCCTCTTCGACGGCTGGGACCTGCGCTTTGGCGACGGCGCGAAGGGCGCGGGCGCCATCATGCCGAAGTTCGATGAACAAATTAGCAGCATGTTCCCGACGCTCACCCGCATGTTCAACGCGCTGGTGATTCTCGATCCGCTCACGGCCAAATCGCTGAAAGAGCAGGGCTACGACACGAAAGAAAAGCTCACCGATTGGCTGTGGAAGAACACCACTGTCTCGGCGAAAGATTATCGCGAGTCGTTCCTGGCCTACGTGTGGCTGTATCCGCGCGCCCTCAAGGGCGAACAGCCGTACGCAACCTGGTGGAAATTGCCCGACGACGCGCAAATGCCGTGCTGGCCGAAAGCCGACGACATCAATCTCGTCGTTATGGGCGGCCAGACCAACACGTTCTTCCAGGTCGGCAACATGAACTACATTCGCAGCGTCTCGATCGATCAGTGGGCGTAATTAGATAAGCATGCTTTGGCTATCGCGCGATTCGGCGCGGCGGCGCTAGGGGAAACAGGAAAACCGCCTCCGCGCGAACGCGTCACGAGCTTCAACAAGTGGGTGGGGGTGCAGTGTGAGCAATTCGAAATGCTATCGGCGCGCCGCGCTCTTGCTTGCCGCGTGCGGGCTTGCGCTATTCACGGTTCGCGTATCTCCTCTCGATGCTCAGTCGCCGCCTGCGGAAGGTGCGCAGACGAAACCAATGCATATCGCTGGCGATCCCGTTAAAGGCAAAAGCCTCTTTGAAGAAAATTGCTCCACTTGCCATGGAATCGACGCGAGCGGCGAAGACGGTCCTGACCTTCACGGCGTGCCACAGAGCCTCGGCAACGCGGCCGTTGTAAACATCATCCAGCACGGAATCCGCGGCACAGCCATGCCCAGTTTCTTCAGTCTGACGCCCAAAGATGCGGCCGATATCGTTGCCTTTCTACGCAGCCTCACTGCCAACGCCACCGCTGGCACGGTGATCGGCGATCCCAAGGCTGGCGAATCTATTTACCAATCGAGTGGTTGTTCATCTTGTCATATGATTGATGGCCAAGGCGGTAGTGTCGGTCCTGAACTCAGCCGCATCGGCGCGATGCGCGGCCCCGCCAGCCTGAAAGAGCGCCTAATCGATCCCGGCGCGAATTTGCCGCAAAACGGCACGGGTTTCTACACCGCCAAGTGGACCGAATACCTCATGTTTCGCGCCGTCGAAAAAGACGGCCACGTGATTGACGGCATGCGCGTCGGTGAAAACTCTTTCGTGATCGTGCTGAAAGATGTGACCGGAAAATTTCACGCTCTCTGGAAACCCGATCTGCGCTCGCTCGAACAATTGCCTGGCAAAAGTCTCATGCCCAGTTTCAAAAATAATTTCTCT
>DATLSB010000017.1:0-4117 GCA_035534415.1 Candidatus Dormiibacterota bacterium
CGCGACGCAACTGCACTACGACTTTCGCCTCGAGTGGAGTGGCACGCTTCTCTCCTGGGCTGTGCCGAAAGGACCGTCGGTCGACCCGTCGGTGAAGCGGCTGGCGATGCAGGTGGAGGATCACCCGATCGACTACGCGAATTTCGAGGGTGTGATTCCGGAAGGCGAATACGGCGGCGGCACGGTGATGGTGTGGGACAAGGGAACGTGGGAACCGGAAAGCCCTGACGTGGATGCGGCGCTAAAAAAGGGCGATCTGAAATTTAGTCTGCACGGCGAAAAGCTGATAGGGTCGTGGGTGCTGGTACGCACGCGGGGATTCGGTTCGAGTAGCGGGCGCTCGTCATGGCTGCTGATCAAGCATCGCGATCAATTCGCGTTGGAGCGGGACATCGCGGGGGATGAGCCACGCTCCGCATTGACGAATCGGCTGCTCGCGGAGATCGCCCGCGATGAAGGCGGCGACGTGGAGAAAGCGGCGACCGGCGATCCGCCAGTAAAAAAGGCGGCAACCGGCGATCGGGCGGCTGAAAAAGCAGCGAGCAGCCGCGCGCCAAAATCCAAGAAGGCCGGCGTGCGAAAGCATCAACGATCGAGTTCGCGTTAGGCGATGCATGGTCCGTCCCGCGACGATCATCGAGGCCCCGCGATTATCGGCCAAACTGGGCGCGAAGGTTATTCTGGCTAGCGAAACTTTTCAGACCACGGGCAGCTTTAAGTTTCGCGCCGCCTTTCATCTGGCTTCACACGTTCCCGAGAAACTCATTATTGCCGCTTCGTCCGGGAATTTCGGACAGGCCCTGGCCTGCGCTTGCTCGATGCTGGGAAAGGCGTCGATCATCGTAATGCCCGCGACGTCAGTCAAGGTCAAGATCGATGCGGTGCGCGAGTACGGCGGCGCGGTCGAACTGGTCGATGTGCGCGTGAAGAGCCGCGCGGAGCGGCTGGCGGAAATCGCCGCGCAACATCCCGAAGCCTACGTGGCGAGCGCGTACGACGATCCACTGGTGATCGAGGGGAACGCCAGCCTCGGGCGTGAGCTGGCAACGTTGAACTACACTTTCGATTCGGTGCTAGTGCCCATTGGAGGAGGAGGGTTGGCGGCGGGCTTCGTGAAGGGAATTTGCGAATCCGGCAAAGGCATCGCCATTATTGGCGCGGAACCTTCACTCGGGAACGACGCTGCTCGTTCGCTTCGGGCGGGATTCGTGGTGGCCAACGAAACGGAGCCCGACACCATTGCGGATGGGGCGCGCACGCTGAAGTTAGGGCGGCTCAATTGGGGAATCCTTCGCGGCGGGTTGCAGGGCATCATCGAAGTTGGCGAGCGTGAAATCGAAGAGGGAACGCGGCTGCTGTTTGAGTTGGCAAATCTCAAAGCCGAGCCGACCGGGGCGCTGAGCGTCGGAGCGCTGTTGTCCGAGCCGGAGAGGTTTCGAAATCGGACCGTCTGCTGCGTGATCAGCGGAGGCAACGTCGATCCCGCCTTGTACGCAGAAATCATTTCGCGTGTGAGTTGCTGAAAGAGAAATCTCCCCGCGGCGGCGGCTGTTGTTGTTTACGAAATTTTCTTCGCGATATTTTCGAAGTAACCGCACATTTTCGTTGAAAGTTCCAGGGCGCTCGCTTTACTCTGCCACATTCAATGCGCACTTGGATCATTACCAGCGTAGTGGCAGTTTCATTGATCGCCGGCCCGGTTGCGATGGAGGGACGGGCGCGATCGGTGCTGGCTGCCAAGCGTTCGTCGCAATCGATACAGAACGAGCGCGCGAATGAGTACCACCTCTCGCGGATGCAAAATCGCGCCATGATCGTGCGATATTCCGAGGAAGGTTTGCTGGCCTCCGTGCCGCCCGAGACCCGATATTACTACCTGCACGATATTCCGCCGTCGTACTGCTATCTCAGACCGTGGGCCAAGCGGTTCCTCGATCAGATCAGTCGCGAGTATTACGCGAGTTTCCACCAGCCGCTCCGAGTCACCAGCATGATCCGCACGGTGGAATTGCAGCGGCGCCTGGAGCGCAGGAATTTCAATGCCGCGGAAGCCACGGGTATCGACCGTTCGTCGCATCTCACCGGAGCTACGCTCGATATTTCCAAACATGGCATGGGCGCGGGGGAGAAACGGTGGCTGCGGCGTGAGCTGATCGATCTGGAACAGCGAGGCTACGTGTATGCCGTGGAGGAATTCGAGCAGCCCTGCTTCCACGTGATGGTTTTTCCCAACTATCGCGACTACGTACCGAAGCCGGCCAGCCAGTCGCTCGAAGCAGATCGAACGAATTAACCTGTTCTATTCCAGTGACTTGCCAACCCCCGCTACGCGCATGGCGTTCGGCTCGGTGCTCCCATACGGGAGTACCTGCGGAACATTCAGATGGACAATTGAGCAAAATCGTGGGATACTGAATTGCGTTTGTTGCTCTTGTAAAACCTTTAGATTTGATGGAGGGGCTGCAAGTCCACACTTGCCAGCCCCTTTTTTGTTGGGCTAAGGGCGGTGGGAAAGCACCAAATAGCTCAAGCAGAAATGAGAAACTTAGTTGAGAGAACAAGGAACAGTGAAGTGGTTTAACGCCAGCAAGGGCTTTGGATTCATCCAGCGCCAGTCCGGCGAGGACGTTTTCGTCCACTTCTCCGCAATTCAGGGAGACGGTTATAAATCGCTGAACGAAGGCCAAGCGGTTGAGTTCGAAGTAACCCGCGGTCCCAAAGGACTGCAGGCGTCTAACGTAACCAGCCTATAGCCCCAAGAGCGAGCTCGCCGCCTGGCGGGCTCGCTCCATTCGTAATACCCACACCCCGGAGGTTTATGAAAGCACTCGCGGAAGGTACCTACATCAAGCACTTCCAGTACGGTCTGGGAGTCATCACCGAGTCGAACTCCGAGCGCACCTCGATCGATTTCGACCTGCACGGCATGAAGAAATTTGTGACCAGCATCATGGTTGTAGAACCGGCCGAAGGAACTCCGCCGAAGAGACGTCGCGCGCGAAAGAGCAAGAAGGCAGTCGCCGTTGCGGCCATCGCTACTGTGATAACAATACCGAGTACCAAGTGAGCCACGAGACACTAGTGCAATTCGTCCGGTTCGAGGCCAAGGCGGTAGGGCGCGAATATACGTTCACCGTGCGCGAGCCTTCCACCGATCCCCGCGAATTCACTTTGACGATATCGAATCAAGCATTTAACGAGCGGCGCGTGCGCTTTCAAGACGCGCCTGATGTTTGCTCTGCGAAGCTCCGGCACGAGCTGGCGACTTATGCGAACCATCCCCCCAGCACGCACTACCTGATAACGGATGCGGATCTGGAGGACTATCGCAGCAGCCATGCGCCGCGAACAGCGAACCGGCCGTCGTTTTACCGCAAGCCCACCGAGGAATTTTAAAGCGCGTCGTTAATTCGCGCTGGCGCGGCCGCATCATTGGCGCGCGTACGAGATTGTCGGGAACCCCTAGTTCGGCAGTGGAAAGCGGTTCTCGGCACCGAGGCAAAAGTGAAGAATCTATTTGTTGGCAATCTAAGTTTTCAGACCACGGAGATTGAACTGCGGGATCTGTTCGCTCCGTTCGGTCAAATCACGCGCGTGCACATGGCCATGGACCGCGAGACAGGACGGGCGCGCGGATTTGCGTTCGTCGAAATGGCCAATGACGACGAAGCGAAAAGTGCCATTGCGGCTTTGGATGGAAAAGCGCTAGGCGGCCGCAACATTAAGGTCAACGAGGCGCGTCCGAAAACAGCCGGCGGACCCCCGCAACGCACCGGCGGTGGTCCCGGCCGTCCCAGTGGTGGCGGACGTCCGGGCGGCGGAGGCGGGCGGCGAGGCTCGTTTTCAACGGAAGACTACGGCGAAGCTGTGCGCCAGCCCCGCGAGCCGCGCTGGTAAAAAAAATATGAGGAGGCCCTGTGCCAACCACCTTTCAGAAACGCCAAAAAGAAATGAAGCGCATGGAAAAGCAGCGCATGAAGGCCGAGCGCCGCGCGCAACGCAAACTCGAGAAGAACTCTCCGCAACAGCCCGAAGAGACTGACAACGCCATGTTGGAAACGGAATTGCCGGAACTCGGCGACTCACAGATCGAGCAAAACTGATCGTTTGGCGGCGT
>DATLSB010000018.1:0-9782 GCA_035534415.1 Candidatus Dormiibacterota bacterium
CAGATCAATAGAATGCCCACCCAACGGATTGGGCTAATATATTCGTGCAAAATGAAAAAAGCCAATACCGCCGTCAGCCCATTCGAAAGCGCCGCGGACGGCTGCACGAACGTATAATCCGCCCACGTCAGCACCAGCAAGTACGAAACAAAGAATCCCATCAAGCAGCAAATCGCCAGCCAGATCGCGCCGGTTGAAAAGGCATGCACGAAGAAAGCCACCACTCTCGATGGCGTCCAGCTGACCATCGGCCCCACTTGATCCATTCCCTTTTTCAGCAGAATGTTGCTGACCGGACTCAGCAGGACCATCAGCATGATCAAAATGTATGTCTTGACGCGCAAATGCACCGTTCGTCTCGGGTGTTCGAACGCGCGGATGGCCTCGTCAGACACAGTTTCTTCCGGTTCGCAAACCAGGTTGGACATTTACTGCGGCTCGGTGGTACGCGGTGCGGTTTGGCCCACAGCGAAGACGCCGAGGCAAATCAACAAAACGCCGCCCCAGCGCACGAGCGAAATCCTTTCATTCAGTATAGCGAAAGCCAGCACTGCAACCAAGCCGTACGACAATGCGGATGCGGGTTGCACGTAAGTGTAGTCGGCCCAGGAAAGCACTAACAGATAGGCCACAAAAAAAAGCGTCAGCGACCCGATTCCCAGCCAAACTGCCGACGTCGTGAACGCTCGGACAAAAAACTGCAGCACTCTCGCCGGCTCCCACCCTTCCAACGGCTGCACCCGCTTCATTCCCTTGCCGAGCAACACGTCGCCGAGAGGCCCAAAGATGAGCATGGCGCAAATCAGGATGTACGTCTTAAACCTCAGGCCGCCCTGCTCCGCTCTCATGCTTCTTGTGATCCACTCACTTCCGTTCGCGCCGGCATGGGCGGCACCGAAACTAGTGCCTTCTTGGCCACCCCGCCGGTCTTTCCCGCCACTTTCTTGCGGTCGGCGCGCAGCTTCAGGAAGTCCACCGCCTCGTGGTACAAGCGCTTTCGCTCGTGGCCGTCCCACAACGCTTCGCGTACGATCCTCCACGCCACCCGCGGACGGAAATAGTAGCTGTCGTAGAAGCGGTTCACTGCGTCCACCATGTATTCCTTTGACAGACCCGGATATTCCAGGTGCGGCAGTTGGTGACCGCCTTCATCGGTGATTGCTTCGCCAGCCAAAAATCCTTCGCGCGTGCCGCGATCGTAGAGCTCCGTGCCGGGATAGGCATGCGCCAGGGAAACCTGGATCGTCTCGCAATCCAACTCCTTGGCGAAGTCGATCGTCTTCTCGATCGTTTCTTTCGTCTCGCCAGGCAGCCCGATGATGAAATCGCCGTGAACGTGTATGCCCACCTTCTTGGCATTCTTCACGAACGTGCGGCCCATCTCCAGCGTCTGGCCCTTCTTGATATTCTTCAGGATCTGCGCGTCGCCGGATTCGAACCCCACGATCAGCAAGCGGCAACCGGCGTTAGCCATCGCCGACAGCGTCTCGTAATCGCCATGGACGCGCGACGTGCAGGACCACTGAAAACCAACCGGCTCGAATTCCTTGCACAACGCCTGCACGCGGTCCTTGCGAATGTTGAACGTATCGTCGTCGAAGAAGAATTCCTTCGCATTCGGATACATCTTGTGCGCTTGCCGGAATTCCCGCGCCACGTTCTCCACCGATCGCGTGCGCCACGCATGCCCGGAAAGCGTCTGCGGCCACAAGCAGAACGAACACAGCGCCGGACATCCTCGGCTCGTATAAAACGAAACGTAAGGGTGCAGCAAAAACGGCACATTGTAATCTTCGATCTTCAAGTTGTTCTGGTAGACGTCCGTCGCGAACGGCAGCGCGTCCAGCTCCGCTGTTTGCAGCGGCGCGCGCGACGGGTTATGAACCACTTTGCCGCCTTGCATGTAGCTGACGCTTTGAATCTGCGAGAGCGGCATTCCCTGTGCGTATTCCACCACCGCGTAGTCGAACTCGCCGCGCACCACGAAGTCGATATCTTCGCTGGCCATCAGGCTTTCCGTCGGCTTGATCTGCACCTGCGGCCCAACGAACGCGATCTTTATGCCGGGATTCAGCTCCTTAATCGAGCGGATGATCCGGAGATCGCTGTAAAATCCAACCGTGGACGTGAACAGCACTAAAAATTCGTAGTCTTTCGCGATCTGAATCACTTCCGAGGGCGGCATGTGGCGCGGAGGAGCGTCCAATAACCTGCTTCCTTCCAGCATTCCGGCCGGATATGCCAGCCATACCGGGTACCAATAAGATTCAATCTCGCGCGTGGCGGGCCAGCGGGATCCCGCACCGCCGTCGAACTTTTCAAAGCTCGGCGGGTTCAAAAAGAGCGTTTTCATTGCGGACGGCATGTACCCCCCTCAGATATTGAGCGAACGCTGCTTTCCCTACTCTCATTCTACTTCACTTCCTCAGAATGACCGAGACAGCCTTTTAGATGCTTCCTATTGAAAAACCTTTGCCAGCTCCCCGGTTGCTTGCAACAGCACCAGCTGCGCATGCTCGCGGGCGAAATCGGCGTCCAGAAACGCCACCCATTTCTCGCTCTCGTCCAGTCGCGCCTGCTCTACTTCCTGCAGAGTCGCTCGGCTGTCGTTGAACCTTGCCTGCTCGATATCAAGATTCTGCTGCGCCAACTGTAGACTCAGCCGAGCCACTTCCCGGCTGGCATCCAACTCGCGAACGTCGTTTACCTGCTTCTGAACTTGCTGGCTCACCTGCTGACGCCGCTGCGTGAGCGCCGCGTCCGCCTGACTCAGCTGGCTTTTCGCTAGCGCGACCGTCGCGGAAGTTTTCGCCGCAAAAATCGGGATCGTCACTTGGATGCCGACGTTGACGTTGTTGCGCTCAAACGCCTTATAAAACTCGTTGTAATTATTGAATTTGCTTAAGATCGAATACTGTCCGACCACCGCCACAGTCGGGAAATAGCTCCAGCGCGCGCCGTGCAACTCTTCCTGTCGGGCGTCCACTTCATTTTCCGCCTCTTTCACCGAGCGGTCGTTCTGCACCGCTCGATCGATCATTTGGCTCTCAGCTGGTCCCGTGGCTGGGGAAAAAGTGCCCGTCTCGCCGGTTTCGCCGGATGTGTCGGTGCTGGCCGCGAATGCCGGCTCCTCTGTGCTCGCGCGAATCGGTTGGTCCGCGGGAATCCCGGTCACTTGCCGCAGCGTTTGATCCAGCGAATATTCCTGATCTTGTAATTTCACAGTCCGCTCGTTAATCTGCGCCACGGTCAGTTCGGCCCGTGTCACATCAATGGGCAGCGCCAGATTCGCCTGCTGGCGTTCGCGAACGATGTCGAGGATCCGCTCTGCGCTGGTTTTCTCGGTCTGCATCAAGTCTAGCGAATGCTGCACGTCGGCAAGATTCAGATAGTCGGTGGCCGTGCGCACCACAATTTCATCGTGCACGCGGTCCATCTCAATCTTCTCGCTCTGCGCGCGATCCTCCGCGGCGCGTTGCTGGCCCCGCAGGAGCGGGTCGAAAATCGTCTGCTGATAATCCAGTTCGAAGACAGCAGGCGCCTGACCGCCCGGAAGCGACGGAAATCCGTACGTGTACGCCAAACCCGTTCCCGTGTACAAATTCGGTAAAAAAGAGGCGCGGTCCACTCTCGCTTGCCCCAGCGCCACTTGGTACTGCGCCTTTGCAAGTCTCACGTCCGGGCTGTTCTGCAATGCAAGCCGAATGGCTTGTTGCAAAGTCAGATTCGCAGAACCCTGTGCGCGCGCCGGAACAGCGCATAGCAGCAGCGCGACTCCCGCCGCCGCGACCCATCCGCAACTCCGTCTTTCCCGCTTGCTGATTTTATTCATGCCGGAGGGACTCAATAGGCTGCAATCTAGCCGCCCGATTCGCTGGCAAATATCCGAAAATCAACCCCGTGGCACAGGATACTACGAAGGCCAGTACCACTGATACCCACGATATCGGCAGCGTGATGTTTCCGACATCCGGAAAAACACCGATAAAGAAGTTCACCAATTCCCGGAGGGAAACCGCGATCCCGATGCCCCCCAGAGCACCCGCTCCGCTGATCGTGAACGCTTCCAACAGAAACTGGTACAAAATGGCTTCGCGCGTGGCCCCGATCGCCTTCAGAATGCCGATCTCGCGGGTTCGTTCCGTCACCGTCACCAGCATGATATTCATGATGCCGATGCCGCTGATGGTCAGCGCGATCAGCGCGATCACTACCAACACCCACGTCAGAGCCCGCGCAATGGCGCGCGCCGTCTCCAGAACTCCCGCTAAATTGTTAACCGAATACTGCGCCCCCGCGCGGTGCCGCATCTGCAAGATCGACCGGACCTGATCCGTTACTTGCGGAACGGTGTCGGCAGTGCTCGCTTGCACATATACGTCCTGATAGAAATCCGTCCCCGTGTAGTACTGAAGCAGCGAAAACGGCACCAGAACCGTCTCCGGCATGATTTCGGACGCGCCTAGCGTCGCGGCGCGCTCCTCGAACACTCCGATCACCGTCAACGTCATCTCGCCCACTTGCATGGTCTGCCCTACCGGGTTCTGGTGCGCAAAAAGTCGCGCCGCCAGTGCCTTGGTCAGCAAGCAGATTTTGTTGGTGGACGTGAAATCGTCGTTCACGAAATAGCTGCCGCGCAGAATCATGAGGTGGCGAATCTGGCGAAATCCAGGTGTGACGCCCACGAAGGCCACCGCGCGCTGCTGGCCGTTGGCGCTAGCCGTCATCGATACGCTGTTGGCGCCCGCCGCGTTCACCAGATAGTTCGGTATGCCTTCCTTGATCGCTTGCAGGTCCGCGGGAGTGATCAGGTCGCCCCGCGGCAGTGATTCCGGACCATTTGGCGCGATCGCATACGCGTACACCAGATTGGCCCCGATGCCCTCGATCTGGTTCAATACGTATTTCCGCCCCGTGAGCGCCACCGTGACCACCAATACGATGCAGGCGCTGCCGATAATCACTCCCAGCATCGCCAGCGCCGCACGCACCTTGTGGACGCGCAACGCTTGCCAGGTTAGCCCCCAGGTTTCACCCCAGAAAGCCGATGAACTTTGAACGTTTTTCATGCAAACCGCGGGTGCCGGAGGACCCGGTTCCCGAATCAATTCCGTTCGTGCTGGCGCCTCCAACAATTACTGCACGGCTTTTTCGAGCCGTTGCAAGCGTTGGTGCGCGTCTTGGTTTTGCGGATCGAGTTGCAGCGCGGCGCGGTACTGCTCCGCAGCCATCGCTCCATTGCCCTTCTCTTCGTAAAGCCTGCCCAACCAGTCTCGCGCCGACGAATGCGATGGCCAATCGCTTCGCTCCGGCGTGCTCGCCAGGTAGGATTTCACATCTTCTTCCGCGCTATCCAGGTTGCTGTTGGAAAGCACGCCGTAGATGCCGCGATAGAGCGTCAACCGCGGATCGTTGGGACGTGCCTGCGCCAGCGCCTCGATGGCCTGCTGCATTTGCGGCAGCTCGTTTTGACGTCCGAAAAAACCCGCCGCCTCTAGATACGGCTCCACTTTCTGCGGCTTTTCCGCCAAAACCTGTTGGTATTCGTTTTCCGCCTTAGCCGGATTTTTCAGCACCAGCATGTCGTATTCCGCGCGCGCCAGATGGCCCTGCACCGGATTGATTGCGGCAATCGCATTCACCTGCGTCAGAGCCTCGTCCTTGCTTCCTCCCACAATCCACGGAGCGTTCATGTCGTAGTCCGCCAAATCTCGCCGGGCGGCCACATTTGAAGGGTCCAGCTTCACGGCCGCCTCAAACTGCCCCTTCGCGTTGCGGGCCACGAAAAAGCTCTTTTCTTTGTCCGCTTTGCCCCCATACGCGCGGCCAAGCCATTGATGGTATTGGGAACTGTTCCCCTCTAGACTCAACGCCTTTTCAAACTGCTCGATCGCTCCATCGAAATCTCGAATTTCGAAGAACGTCCGCCCCATCCAAAAATAGGTCGACGCGCTCCCCGGATTCTGCGACTGCGCCGATTGCAGCGTGCTGATCGCCGCGCTGTACTGTCCTTGGTCAAATTGCTGCTGGGCGGTCTGCAACAAGCCGGAGACATCCGCTCCGTTGCCATTTCCGGCCCGCTCTCGCCGGCCCGCTCGCGACGCTGGCGCCAAACACAACACCCATAGCACGCCTGCCGCTACCATCCATTGCGCGCTCCGGCTGAACTTCCTTTTCACTGCGCCTCCAAAGGCCGAATTTTCATCCCCGTGCGGAGCGTCTGCTCCACCGGCTCGGCGACAATATCCCCGCTCGCCAGTCCCGCAACCACCTGATACATGGAACTGCTCGCGATACCCACTGTGATGTTCCGCCGCAGCACTCGGTCGCCCTCAACCACAAAAACATAGTGCTGCGTTCCCTCTTCGTTTACCGCCGCGCGAGGCACCGCCAGCACGTCGTTCTGCTCGCGCACCAATATTCTGACATCCACGTTGGTATTCGGCAGCAAATCCCGCTCGCTGTTGTTAATTGAGCACAGCACGTCCCCCACATTGCGCATACCTTGCGCCACCACCTGCTTGGGGAGCTGCTCCGTTTTACCCGTCCAAATTTTGCCGGGCTTGCCGTCCCACGTGACTTCCACATTTTGCCCAATTGCCAGAGAACCCAAATCCGGCTCGTCGACGAAGGCTCTCACTCGAATCTTCTTCAAATCGGCCATTTCCGCCAGCACTTGCCCGGTCTGGACGAAGTCTCCTGTTTTCACCGGAAGCGAATACAGCGTTCCATCCAGCGGCGAAGTGATCGTCGCGGACGCCACTTTCGATTCCAGCGATTGCGCCAGGCTCTGCGCTTGGCTGACCCGGTATTCCGCGCCCTGGACGGATTGCGCCGCCCGCTGCGTTAAGTCCTTCTTTTTTGCTTCGAGCGTCTGCAGGGTGCCTTCCGCTTTCGTCAAGTTCTCCTGCGTCTGGATCAGCTCGTCCTTCGTAGCCGCCTGTTTTGCCACCAAATCCTTCAATTGCTTCACCGAGTTCTTCAGATTCTTCACCTGCATCCGCGTCGACTGCAGATTGGCTTTGAGTTGCGCCACCTGATCGGGGGCGCCGCCCGCTTTCGCATTCTGCAAGTCCGTCTCGGCGGTCAGCAGGTTCGCGCGCGCCTGTGCCAGTTGCGCCCGCATATCCGACGATTCCAGCACCAAGATCAACTCGCCCCTGTGAACGATCTCGCCCTCTTTGGCGTTCACGCGTTGCACGAACGTCGGGAACCCCGCGCGCGCTGTAAATGGCGCAATTGGCTCCACTTTCCCGTTGCTGGTGATGCTCGCGCTCAGGTTTAGCCGCGTCACCGGCGCAACTGGCACCTGTGGGCCGCGCCCGCCAAGAATTACTGCTGCCACGATGATCGCGATCACAACCGCGGCCACGCCCAACAGTATGTTTCTAATGATTTTGCTTTGTTCCATTTATCGGCTGCGCGCCCGACGCCGCCTGCCCCTCGAATTTAAACTGATCTGAAAATTGTAACAGACCGATTGCAGCCTTTCGCCCCCAATCACCCGCCAGTTTCGTCAGGCGTTCACCCGCCCGGGGCGCATGTCGCGTGGATGCTATAATTTCGCGCCAGGATGCCAGTCGTATTCGTCATCGCCCGCGATTGGGCATTACGCTCCTGCGTCCGCGCGGAACTCCGCGAGGCCGGCATTGACGCTCTGGGGATGGAATCCGCTGATGACGCGGGAAAGGCCCTCGCCAGCGGCCAATTGCCGTCGGCCGTTGTTGTCGAGGCGGTCGCCGGACTCGCCGACGACCCGCGCATCGCCAGCCTCATCGAACGCGTACCGGCCGTCCTGATTGCATCCAGGGTTGAACGCATCGCTCTGCCGCCGGTCGCAGCTGTGCTGTATCGTCCGGTGCGCATCAGCGATATCGTTGCCAAGGTCAAAGACTTGGTGAGAAAGGGCCACGCAGCTTAGGGCATCCTCGACGATCACCATGAAGATTTACAGCGAATCCATCCCGTTGCAGTCCGCCAAAAAACGCGAGGCCATCAACGTCAGCTCCCGCATTAAAGCCGCTGTCGAGAAAAGCACCTTCCGCGACGGGATCGCCGTCGTCTCGTCGCTGCATTCCGATTGCGCCGTCGTCCTGCTGCAAGACGATCCCGGCATTCTCAACCAGCTCGACCGCGCTCTCGACCACTTGGCTTCCTCAGAGGACGACGACCTCGCCCTCAGATCAGCCGAGCAAAATCCCGCGGCTCACATTCAGGGCGCGCTGTTAGGCCAGCGAGTCGTGATCCCTTTCTCCGATGGCCGCGTGGACCTCGGGCCTCGCGAAGCCGCCTTCTTCGTCGAGCTCGACGGCATCCGCCCCCGCCAAGTGGTCGTTAAAATCCTCGGCGAGTGAATCGGCCAGGCACCCAACGGTGCTCGCGCGCTCGTTTCGCCTGTTATGAAGCGCCGCAGCTCCCCGTCTGGCGTTACCATTGAAATCGATGCTAGTTACCGACCTTTGCCCCGCCTGCGGGGACGAACTCACACAAAAAAGACGGCTCAAACTGGTCTTGACCGGCGTTGCGCTCATGGTCCTCGCCGTTCCGATTATGTTGCGCGCGTACGTTTGGCCGCTCGCGATCCTCCTGGCAGCCTGTGGACTCTATCTCCTGATGTGGGGCGTCTTCGGCAAAGGACGCTGGTGCCGGCGCTGCAAAAAGTTTCCAGTTCCCAAGAAATTGGCCGGATAACCGCGCGCTCGCCACAAGCCCGATTCCTCCCAAGCGTGCTTTCCGCGCCAATGTTAGAATCGCGCTCGTGACTCCATGGATTCTCAGCCGCTGATTCACGTCCACGATCTCTGCAAACACTTCCGCAGCTTCCGCCGCCGCGAGGGGCTGCTGGGCTCGATACAAAATCTGTTTGTCCGGGAATATAAGACGGTCGCCGCCGTCGATCGCGTCAGCTTTTCGATCGAACAGGGCGAATCGGTCGGCTATATCGGTCCCAACGGCGCGGGAAAATCCACCACCATCAAAATGCTCACCGGGATTCTGGTTCCCACCAGCGGAGAAATTCGCATCAACGGCTTCGTCCCGCACCGCCAGCGCCGCGAGTACGTGAAAACCATCGGCGTCGTCTTCGGCCAGCGCACTCAACTTTGGTGGGATATTGCCGTGATCGAATCGTTCAAGCTGCTGCGCCGCATCTACGGAGTCTCGCAGCGCGATTTCGATCAGCGCATGGAGCGCTTCAACGAAGTTCTCAACATCAGCGATTATCTCTACACGCCGGTTCGCAAACTTTCTCTCGGCGAACGCATGCGCTGCGATCTGGCCGCCGCGCTGCTCCACAATCCGCCGCTGCTGTTTCTCGACGAGCCCACCATCGGCCTTGACGTGGTCGCCAAAGACCGCATCCGCCGCTTCCTCCACGCCATCAATCGCGAGTTCCGTACCACGATTTTGCTCACCACCCACGATCTCGACGACATCGAAGAACTCTGCCGCCGCATCATGATCATCGACCACGGTCGCGTGCTCTACGATGGCCAGCTCGATCGTCTCAAGGAACAGTTGCTGCAAATTAAGCAGATTAAATTTGTGCTGAAAGATCTCGCGCAAGCCGCCGACGTTGCCGGCTTCAATCGCGATGGCCTGGAGGTCGAGCGCGTCGATGACCTAACGTTCAGCATCCGCTTCAATCGCCATCGCGTCGCCACTTCCGACCTGATCCGCCAAATCCTCTCCACCGTCGAGGTCCGCGACCTGCTCATCGAAGACGAGCCCATCGAGGAAATCATCAAACGCATCTACGCCGGCGAAGCCCACCTCGAACCCGC
>DATLSB010000019.1:0-2905 GCA_035534415.1 Candidatus Dormiibacterota bacterium
AGTTCGGCGGGAAAGCCCGAAAGCGTGCCGTTGGTTTGCGAGAGGCCGACAAGAACTCCGCTGCCGGGCGCCTGGCGCGGCGCGCGATGAACTTCTTTCATGCCAGGAATCGCGCCGCCCGGCGTAAGCCGGCCCACGTAAATCATCTCGTCAAAATGCTCGGTGCGCAGAACGCGCTGCAAGCCGCGTGCGCCGGTGCGCTGTTGGGCAACGAACGCGACGGTCAGAGTGCCGTTTACTTTCGCAGGATTGATTTCGCGCAGGAGCGTGACGAGCACAGCCGCGCCGAATTTATCCCCGACGGATGCGCCGGCCAGTCCGGAATCATTCATGTCGATCATCTGACGATCGATCACGACCGGGCTAAGCACATCGACTCCCGCGGCGCGGGCATCCGCGGCGGATGTCGCGCCGATATCGACGTACATGTTGTTGAGATTGGAGAGATACGACTCCGGATCGTCGCTCGTGTGCAAGTGAATGGACGTGCCGGTGACGACGCCGTTGATCCATTTGCCGCTGGCGGTTTGTATTTGCACCGGCTGCGCTATATAGAGCGCGCTAAAAATCGGCGGCAGACCCGATTGCGGAAGGCGCTGCACGCGAAGGTATCCATCGGGCGTGATGTCGCTGACGACGAAGCCGGGCTCGTCGACGGGCGCAACCAGCAGGCGATGCGGCGAGCCGCTGCCGATGGTGACGATCACGTCGCCGAGATTGTCGATCACGGGATGGTACGCTGTCGGACTTTGCCGAATGGGTTGAGAGGAGCTGTTGTTGACGTCGATGTGATGGGGCGCGATTTCGTCGCTGATTTGTTTGGAGAGAGTGCCTTCGTAGCCGGAAACGGACGGCGTTTCGACAAGCGTCTGGAGTTCACTATCCAACCCGAAATGTTTCGGTCGCAGGCTCGATCGCTGCGCGAAAGCCGTTGGCGAGGCGAAAATCAGCAGCGCGAGGACCGAGAAAAGTGAAGCGAGCGTCAGCACGAGTGCTGTTCGGCGATCCTCCAGTCGGCGGATTTTCATGCGTTGGCGCTCCGTGAAACGGTGGCCATCAAGCTAGCATGATTTCATGTACTTTGCGCGGGAGGCGTCTGGGGAACATACTTGCACAAAATGCGCGGTAAAAGTCGGGCGGACCGTTGCGGGCATTGGACGGGTTAGCCGCCTGGGTGTAAGCTGCGCGGCAGGCAACAAAGAAAAACGGCGAAGGAGATGAGCATGAGCGAACCAGCGACGGCAATGAGCGAAAAGATGACGGGCAATCCTCTCGACCCCAAATTATTCGATCCCAAGGCAATTTCGGCGGAAACTTTGGCGGCCAACGAAGCGCTTCGTCAAGCCACAGCCAATGGCCCGAACTGGTGGGATATTGGCGCGGCGGCATATCGCGCGGCGGTCGCCAGCGGACGCGGCCCGGTTCCCCCAGCGCCGAAATCGGAACGCGCGCGAACGATTCAAATCGAAGGCAAGGGCGGGCACAAGATTCCGGTGCGCGTGATCGCGCCGCAGAGCGCCACGGGAATTTACATGCACATTCATGGCGGCGGATTCGTCTTCGGCTCGTCCGAGTCCGCCGATCCGATGCTCGAGCGTGTGGTGCAGAACACAGGCATGGTGGCGGCCAGCGTGGAGTACAGGCTGGCGCCGGAAAATCCGTACCCGGCGGCGTGGGACGATTGCGAATCCGTGGCGGCGTGGTTGGCGAAAAACGGCAAATCGGAATTCGGCAGCGAGGCGCTGACGATCGGCGGCGAGTCCGCAGGCGCGACGCTTGCCGCAGCGACGCTGCTGCGCATGCGCGACCGGCACGGCTACACCGGATTTCGTGCGGCGAATCTTGCGTACGGAAACTACGATACGTCGATGACGCCGAGCCAGGCGCTTTCGCCCGATCGCGGATTGCTGGTTGGGAAGCAGAGCATCCGAAAATTCACCGAGGCGTATTTGCCTAAGAGCGTTGACCCGCGCGATCCGGATGTTTCGCCGCTGTGGGCGCGGCTTGAAAAAATGCCGCCGGCAATTTTCAGCGTCGGTACGCTCGATCCGCTGCTGGACGATTCGCTCTTTTTGTATTCGCGATGGATCGCGGCGGGGAATCAAGGGGAACTGGCGATTTATCCCGGCGCGCCGCATGCGTTCAATATGTTTCCGATGCCGCTGGCGGCGCCGGCGAACGTGCGCATCGACGCGTTCCTGAAGAGCGCGATTGCGTGAGGATCGACCGACTCCGAAGCCTTAGGCGCGGAGAAGTTCGGAGATAATCGCTTCGCGGCGGGAGCGCGCAAGATTGTCGATGCGGCCGAGCAGCACCGCATAACCGGCGAGAGCCGCGGCGGCGAAGGCCAGGTTCAACACCACAGCAAGCCACAGCCCGGCGTAGAAGTGTGCGATGGCGAACGAGCCAGCCACCAAGCCAAAGACAACAATCTGCACACCGAGTCCCGCGAAGGCCGTGGTGCCCGAGGAACGCTGTCTGCCAAAGACCGCCAGATCGATTTTCTTTGGCGATAGCAGCGAAAGGCAGTCGCCCACCGCGAAATTCACGGCCGCCGCGAAGAGCAGAGCGGCGAGTGTGGCGAGCACGATGCCGAGCGGCGTTGGACCGAACATGAAAGTCGCGGCCACGAAAATCAGCACCGTTTGCAAAACCATCACCGCCGCGTAAATCAGATTTTTCCCCAGCAGCACGTCGCGAAAACGGACTGGAGCAACGTAGTACAGCTGCACTCCGCCGGCATCGGCTCCCAGCGAGTTGTAAATCAAATTGGTCAGAATCAGCAAGGCGTATGCAGCGCCAATCGGAAAAGCGTACGCGGAAACGCCGAACGGAATCGGGTGGTAATGCGGCGAGGGATGAAGACGGGCTCCGGCGGTCGCGGCGCGGTCCAGCCGCAAAATGA
>DATLSB010000020.1:0-18470 GCA_035534415.1 Candidatus Dormiibacterota bacterium
TGTCCGCCGCAATGGCAGCGCGGAATGGGGCGGGGCGGTTCGTAGGTTTCGCAATCATCGAACGGGACTCTGTCGCAGCGATCGCAGCGGCTTTTGAAAAGCTCGCCGTGCATGTGAACCACGCGGCGGGAGCCCGCCTGCTCGTGCAGATCGTCCACATTTTGGGTGCAGAGGAACAGGCGGTCCTGCAAGGATTCTTCGAGTTTGGCGAGAGCGTCGTGCCCGGGATTGGGACGCGCGGCGCCGGCCACGCGGCGGCGCATCGAGTAGAATTCCCAAACGAGCCGCGGATCGCGCTGCCAAGCGTAAGGGGACGCGACTTCTTCGATGCGGTAGTTGCGCCAAAGCCCTCCGGCGCCGCGAAACGTGGGAATGCCGCTTTCGGCGCTGACGCCTGCGCCGGTGAGAACGAAAACGCGATCCGTACTTGAAAAATGGATCACACTAAATTGTACGCCCCGTCGCGTGGTTTCCGGCGAGGCAGAATTTATTTCGCGAAAAGATTGCGGGCGATGAAGAGGACGTTGGCGGGGCGCTCGGCGAGGCGGCGCATGTACCACGGGAACCAGTAAGAGCCGTACGAGATGAGCACGCAGCTGCGAAAGCCTTCGCTCGCAAGGCGAAGCTGTTCGGCTCGCTGAATGCCGTAGAGCATGGCGAACTCGACCTGATTTTTGGCGATGCCCTGCGCCGCGGCCCAACCGGTGATCCGCGCGATCAGGATGCGGTCGTGCGTTCCCATCACGGCACGAACGCCGGCGCTGCGCGCTTCAGGCGCCAGGAGCGTTTGCGCCAGGCGGAAGAAATTTTTGTCGACTTCCGATTTTTTCTCAAACGCGACTTCCGGCGGCTCGCTGTAAGCGCCTTTTACCAGGCGGACAGTCGCGCCGAGGGCGACGAGCGAGGCCACGTCTTGCGCCGTGCGGCGAAGATAAGCCTGCACGCAGACGCCGACGTTGCGATGCAACTCGCGGGCGCGCCGGTGGAGTTCGAGAGTCGCATCGACGTAGGAGCTCTGCTCCATATCGATCCACACGGAGCTGTGGCCCGAAGCTCCGTCGCTGGTAATTTTCGCGGCGGCTTCCACCAGCTGCATCAGATTCGCGAAGCAGAATTCGCGGTCAACGTCGAGGCCAAGTTGCGTGAGCTTCACGGAAATTTCCGACGGAAGCGCCGCGGAGCGGATGCGTTCGAGAACGCCGAGATAATCGCGCGTCACGGCTTCGGCTTCCGAGCGGTCGCGAACATTTTCGCCGAGATGAGTGATCAGCGACGATACGCCGCTATCGGCCAGGCGTCGCGCGGCCGCCAGAGCGTCGTCAAGCTGCTCGCCGGGCAAGAAGCGCTGCGAAGCGCGCTGAACGAAGCGCAGACGCGGCGCGTGATCGCGCAGCCAATCGCTCTCCGAGGCGCTCACCAAAATGCGGCGCGCCCAGCTCATTTGGAAGTACCGCGCAAGCGGGTTATTGGCATGAGCCCGTCAGCGACGTCCCGAACGCCGCGGAGGAAGCGTATCAGAGCGCAGCCCTCAGGTCACGGCCCTCAGTTCGCGGTCCTTGGGCCGCGAAACGTAACGGGCGCTGGGAATTCGTGGCGCGAACCGAGAAGCCGCGCGGCGAAAGAATCGCGAATGGCGGCGATTCGTTAGGGAAGGGGAAGAGGCCAGTTGCCGCGCGCGTTCGGGATCAGTACAATAGCTGCTCGATCGCGAAAGCTTCGGTGAGTGAAGTTTCGCGGACCGGCGCCGCACGGATCCTGAGCCGGAGCGGCGATGCCCTACCTGGTTCGACTGAAGGAAGCTGGCGGCTTCAATGGACCGACCTCTCTCGGTATCTTCGATCGTGGGCGCCACGCGCGATCATGTGTCCTGCTCGCTCGGCGATGAAGCAGCAATCCTTAACATGAAAAACACCGTGTATTACGGACTCGATCCCGTGGGAGCGCGCGTGTGGGATTTAGTGCAGCAAGCGAAAAGCGTCGGCGAAATTCGCGACGCTTTGCTCGAAGAGTATGAAGTGCAAGCTGAGGAGTGCGAACGGGACCTGCTGGATTTGCTGCGACAGATGCGCGAACAGGGGCTCATTGACGTGCGGTGAAGAAACGATACGGGCGGCCCGTTGACGGTTGCCGAAAATAACCGCAGTGCGAGTTCAAACGGGCCCCTTCAGGAGTTCGAACCCAGCCGCAGCGGCGCCAGCCAGAGATGGCGCGACTTTCCTCGAGGTAGCGGGTTGAAAACTGCGATGCAAACCTGGCGCCGGTTTTGGCGAATGAGCAGCTACGCACGCGGAATGGTGCTGGAGTCAGCTTGCGGATTGGTCGCCACCCGCGCGAGTTTGCGGGTCGCCGGATTTCGACGCTGGAAAGCGGCGATTGAGTGGCTGACACCTGGTATCCCGAACGGAAGCGCGCCCGTCGGACAGCCGGAAATCGAATTCGCACGCGCCTTCGCGCGCTGGCAAGCGGCGGCGGCTCGGCATCTGCCTATTGCGACGAACTGCCTGGACCGGTCGCTGACGCTGTGGTGGCTGCTTCGGCGACGCGGCATCGCAGCAGACCTGCGCATCGGCGGGCGAAAAGAAAACGGCCTATTCGAAGCGCACGCTTGGATCGAGCTGGGCGAAGTTGTCCTGGACGATCCGGCCAGCGATCGTAGGGATTTTGCACGATTCCAGAATCGTATGACGACGATGGAGACGCAACCTCGATGAGCGGTGTGATTGGAGTCCTGCGGACGGATGGCGCTCCGGTAAACCGGATGCTGCTTCGCGCGCTCACGCGCTATCTGGGCTTTCGCGGGCCGGATGGGCAGGACGTCTGGAGCGGCGGTCCGGTCGGCTTCGGCCATGCAATGTTGCGAACCACCGAGGAAGCGGCCCACGAGCGGCAGCCGGTGGGAGTCGACGGACAGTTTTGGATCGCGGCGGATGCGCGGCTGGATGCTCGCGCGGAGCTGCTGGCACAGTTGGCGGGTGCGGGACGCAAACCGCCGCGAAACGCCCCAGATTCCGAACTGATTCTGCACGCCTACGCCGCGTGGGGCGAAAGCTGTCTGGAGCGGCTGCGCGGGGATTTTACGTTTGGGATTTGGGACGCGCGGCGGCGATCGCTGTTTTGCGCGCGCGATCACCTGGGAATCAAGCCCTTCTACTTTGCGGAGCACCGCAATTTTTTCCTGTTCAGCAATACTCTCGACTGCGTGCGGATGCATCCAGACGTTCCGGACGAACTCAACGAAGCGGCGATTGCAGACTTTCTGCTATTTGGGCTGAATTGCGATCCGGCCACGACTACATTTAGCGCCGTCCGCCGGCTGCCGGCGGCGCATTTTCTGCGCGTCTCGTCTGAGGGCCTGCGCATCGGGCGTTACTGGTCGGTGCCAGTGGACGGGCGAATTCGCCACAGGCACGCGGATGAATACGTCGAGAATTTCCAGATACACCTGCGCAACGCGGTCGCCGACCGGATGCGTGGCGGGCGAGTGGGAGTGCTGCTAAGCGGAGGGCTGGATTCTTCGTCGCTGGCTGCCACGGCGCGGGCGCTTTCTCCCGAGCGCGGAGAAAGCGGGAAGCTGCGCGCGTACACCGCTACGCATGACGAATCGCCGCGAGATCAAGACGGCGCCTGCGCGCGCGAAGTGGCCAAATTCCTGGGGATTCCGATTCGATGCGTGGCTGGGGAGAGCTTGCGCCCGTTTGAGCGCTGGGATGATCCGGCGATTCGCTGGCCTGAACCTGTGGACATCCCATTGATGGCTGGGCACCTCGATCAATTCGCAGCCATTTCCAGCGAGTGCCGCGTGGCGTTCAATGGCGAAGGTCCAGACAACCTGATGTGGTTCCAGATGCTGCCGTACGTGCGGAGCATGGTTAAGCACCAGGAGTGGGGCCGCCTCTACGCGGATGTGCCGCGGTTCTGGCGCGTGAGGCAGTTTCCATGGCGCGGAATTCGCCAGCGATTCAAAACGGCGGTGGGGGGCAATACGGGAGTGCCGCGGTTCCCGAGTTGGATGGCTCCCGAATTCGCCAGCCGTGTGAATGCCCGCGATCGCTGGCGCAGAGGGGTAGTGCCGCGTCCACCGGTGATGCATCCGGTGAAACCGAGGGCGTATACGTCAATGTTCCTGCCTCAATGGAGGTCGCTTTTTGAGTTGCACGAGGCTGGCGTGACTCGATCCCCAGTCGAGATGCGTTACCCTTTCCTCGATTTGCGCATCATTACCTACTTACTGGCAGTGCCGTCTTTTCCCTGGGCTTTTCATAAGACGATCTTGCGCGAAGCGATGGCGGGCCATTTGCCGGAAAGAATACGTCTGCGACCGAAAACCCCGTTTGCCGGGGATTCGGCCAGAGGTGTCATGCTGCGGCAGGAAGCAGCCGCGTGCGTCGCTCGAGCGGCGTGGAGCGACGAGATGGAGCGCTTCGTGCCGAAGCGGGCGTATCGCGCGCCGACGGCTGCCGCATCGGCCGCTGATATGGAAACGGCGATACGTCCATTGTGTTTGAACTTATGGTTGCGGTATTCTCGACGCATTCGCTATAACTTAATGGCGGAGGTCAGTAATGGATAAGGCCGGAATACCGGCTCCAAAGAAGCCGTATACGCCGCCGGTGCTGACGGTCTACGGCACCGTGCGTGACCTCACCAACCAAGTCGGCGCTCACGGCCAGAACGATGGCGGAAGCGCCATTACGGGAAAATTTAAGACGACGGTGTAAAGCTCGAGGTCGGAGCGAATTGGACTGTGCCTACCTGATTTTCGGCCTTCGAGTGCGATCAAATCTTTCCCTGCCTGGACTGGATGGCGCGACTGCTGGTTTCGACGACCCGGACGTATCCATTTATCTCGGCACCTGCCCTCCCATTCAGCAGCCCACTTCGCCGCACAGTGAAGAGTTGGTTTACACCAGCCCCCATAAACTCGAATCGGGTGAGCCAGCGCTGCACATCTGGAAAAACGAAGGCGCCGCGCAGCTTCGAATGGAGTATTTCGACGGCACACGCTTCTGGCTCAGCGCGCACGGCGACAAAGTGTGGGCGCAATGGCCGGAGGAACTGACGCTCGCGGATACTGCGACGTACCTGCTTGGTCCGGTATTCGGGTATATGCTGCGTCTGCGGGGAATCACCTGTTTGCACGCGAGCGCCGTGGAGATTGATGGTCGAGCGGTCGCGTTTGTGGGTCCACCGGGCGCCGGCAAATCGACTGTAGCCGCGGCCTTGGCACTCCGCGGACACGCCGCGCTTGCGGACGATATTGTGGCGATCGTCGAGCGCGATGGCGTTTTTCGCGCCATGCCCGCCTATCCGTACCTATCGCTGTGGCAGGATTCCGCGCTGGCGCTCTACGGCGATGATGGCCGGTTAGAGCCGTTCTCGCAAAATTTTTCGAAGCGGATGCTTCCTCTGGCAGCGGCAGCCGGCGAACTGCAATTTGCGCCGAAACCAGCGTTGCTGGACTCGATTCTCCTGCTGGGCGAGAGAAGTGCCGATCCCGCCGCACCCTTCGTAGAAGATGTGGAGAAACGCGATGCGTTGATGTCGCTGGTGGGCAACACCTATGCGAATACTTTGCTGGAGGGCGACCAGCGCGCGCGAGAGTTCGCGTTTCTGGCGCGCCTGATCGCCGGCGTTCGCGTACGGCGGCTGCGCTCGCACGAAACGGTTTCCCGGCTGGGAGCGCTTTGCGAACTGATCGAGCGCGAAATGGCACAGGACTCCAAAACTCATTCCTTGATCGCAGCGATTCCGACTTCGGGTGCGTAGGCGAATTCGCGGCTTTTCTCTTCCCTCGCAGCTTTCCTTCTGCGATATTCCTTTCCGGCGAATTCCGGCTGCGTTTCGGAACCTGCCTGTCCGAAGGCAACCAACCCGCGGCGAGTCTCCCTGCTTCAAAGCTACGGCGCGTGACGCAAAATTAGGAGGACCGTGTAGATGCGAAGGATTGTGGCGCTCGGGGCACTATTGTTGCTGTGCATGGCTCCAGCGATGGCGCAGGACGCCTCTGCCGCGGCGCAGGATCAGTCTGTCTCGCCGCCGGTGCCGCAAGCGCCGTTGAAGAAAGTGCCGCCGGAAACGCCGAAATATGAGATTTCCGCGGGCTACACGGAGCGGTCAAATTATCAGCCGGATCAGACCAAGCCCTACTTCAGCGGAGCGTATGCTTCTGTGGACCGAAACATCTTCCATTGGCTTGGCGCGGAAGCGGAATTCACAGGCACGTTCAAAAACCAAGGCGTGATCGTTGGCGATTCGAAGGTATACACATTCATGCTTGGACCAACGTTCTACCCCTTCGGCCACCGCAAGGTCACTTTTTTCGGGCATGCCCTTTACGGCTTAGGGCTGGAGAAGATCACCACCGGCCCATTTGCTGGGTTTGGTGTGAACACCACGTCGACGGCGGTGAAAGCCTGGGAAGTGGGCGGCGGGCTGGACTGGAACCGCTGGCATCACTGGTCGATTCGCTTGATCGAGGCTGATTTTGGGGGCGCGAGTTTTACGGCCACAAAGTCGGGCGGAGGTTCGCTGCGCTTTTCGGCTGGGGTAGTTTACCGTTTCGGGCAGAAGTAAATCGCACACTTCGCGCGCGGCATTCTTGCGGCCCTGCGCAAAACGGGAGTCCTGGAACCAATTTCGAGTTAGAGAAAGTGGCGAACGGCGCGGTCAGACTTTTTGCCGGGCCGTCATAAGTCACGCCGAGTGAGTCCTGCAACGCGTCACGCCGGAAGTAAGGCTCGAGCGGATTTGGCGCGGCCGATTGCGCGGCCGCGCCAATACCGGTTGACGGTGATTGACGTTACTGTTGTTTCTGGATGACGCCGGTGGCAACGGTGCCGATGTGGTTGGTGGTATCCCAGTCCGTGTCCACCTGGAGGATCAGGTTGTCATTGGCCTGATACAGGCTGACGTTGTTGGCAGGCGTCGAGCCGTTCACGCTAATCTGGGCCGTCGATCGGCCGGGATTCGCATTGTCTGCGGTGAACGATCCGGTGACTGCTACATCGGGGTTCAGTCCCGAATTGTCGACGTCGTTGTAATCAGCTGTTCCGGTAAGGTTCGACGATTTCGAGACGATTCTTCCGGCCATATCGAACAGCCCACCAACTGTGGTGTTTCCACTTGGGACGACGTAGGCGCCGTCTTGGTTGAACGCGTAGTTTCCGGAGAACGTCGCCCCAGCGGTCTGCGGCACGGCAAAGCCGATGCCAAGACTGTTATTGTCCAGGTCGGTCATCAGAGCTCCGCCGCCTCCCTTAGTGCTATTGGGATCGGCGATGTTAATTGTCGGATCGACCATATACAGGCCGAAGTTTTGGAGAACGCCGCCGTAGCTGGGCAGCGTTGCAAACCCATAACCGTCAGCTGAGATGATGTAGCTTGTTCCGGATATGTCAGCCGCCAGGATGGGCGCAACATCGGCATCGTTCTCATCAACAACTCCGCTGGAGAAAGCCGCCGATCCATCTGTCGTGAACTCGCCGGCAATCCCGAATTCGTAAAAGTACGCCTCGGGCCCCGATTGAGTGAACGCGAAGCTTCCGTTCAAAGAACTCGGCGAAAAAGCGCCCGCCGCAGATCCCTGACCGAACATCGAACCGGCCATGAAGTACCCGGTATTGCCTTGCGACGACGGCCCGTCAGTTTCGATCAGACGGAAAGCCTCGGGACCGACGACATAGTAGGCGAATTGAAGATTTCCATTGTAGGTCTGGTCATACATCGAAATTGTCCCGCGGCCATAGCTATCCGGCATCGAGACGACCGCGCCCTGGATGGGAAAATCGTAGTTTGGAGAGCCGGTTTGATCGTCGTCGCCTTCTCCTGTAACGGCTCCGTTTGCGGAAGTGATAACTCCTCCGAAGGCGATCGCGTTCCAGTCGTCGACGACAGCAAAGGAATTACCGCCGACAGGGGTGGAAGCCGGTGAAGTTTGCAGGTCCATCGATCCGCTCGAAGAGAGGCTCGAATCGAACTCGGTTACGAGCAAATGTTTCGTGTTCACTTGCACGACGCTGAAGGTCTCGGTAGTTAGAACGCTGGGTGACGTGGCCGCCACATCGAGCGTGAGGGTTCCCCGGCCATCAGTACCAATGGTGATACCGCCGCCGCTTATCGAGTCGTTTTCCGCGACGGGCGACGTGGCCCCTGCGTCGTCAAAATCCTGCTCGCCGCCGGTCACGTTCCCTTTTCCGTCGAGGGTGAGCGAGGCGACCACACTGGTCGGATTGAAGTTGGAGTCGGACCCGTTGGCGTAGAGTGTGTAGGTTCCCTTCAGGTTGCTGACCGCGAAGGGTTTTGGGCTGCTGCACGCGCACACAGAGACTGTGGCAATTGCGGCCAAAATCAGGAGATAGCTGCGCTTCATCGCGCACCTCCGACGCCGGGAATGCGTTCTTGGCGCATTCTTTCAGCGGCAGAAATCGCGAATCCATTTTGGTTGCGGACCGTAATCGTGCGGCCACCGGTGACGATTAGGCGAATCATCAGGACTTGACGGTGGTTGACGGTGGTCATGAGGCCGACCAGCTTTACCTGCTGGCCGGGCACGAACGATTCAGCGCCGGGCCCGCGAAGCAAAAAGCGACCTACTTGGGCCTCGATGGTTCCTTGCGCCGTGGCAACCGTGAGGTGCCCGCCAAACATCATCGAGACGCTCGGTTTTGCGTCGACGCTCTGAACCGTGCCTTGCAAGGTAACTTCCTTCGCTAGGTCATAATGCGATATGGCGGCTGCGCGTTTGGGAAGGTTGGACTGGGTATTCGCGTGCGATGGAGCCGCGGCAATCGCAATTGCGAGCGCCGCTAGACACACGCCTCCCGTATAGTTTTTCATGCGTTTCTCTCCTCTTGGTGTTGTCAGGCCTATCGCCTTTGCAGAAGATCGCGGAAGAATCGAAGTCCAGCCGGCCACGGATCGGCCGGAGCTCTATCGATACCCCACCTACTTGCTTGACCCCGGCTTCAAACTAGCACTAGAAGTACTAGGACTCAACTGGCCAGTTCAAGCTCGGTGACTAGGAAGCTAACGGCAGACAACTGGAACTGCGACCGCTCCAGGAAACCGGTGCCAGTCGCACGGCAGGATGGCGGCCTCCGCAAAGTGATTTTCCTCAGGCATCCTGATTGCTCGGCGAGGACATCTTTAGTAGTCTCTACGATTGTCTGTGGGGCGATCTCTCAGCTTGGGACTAAGGGTGAGATATTTGCGGGTACAATCTCGTTTGTTCTGCGGACTGGCTCTTGTTGCGCTGGCGGTATGTGCGGCGGGATGCCAGCAGCAGATAAATTTCCCCACGCCCACACTGCTATCGGTTAGCCCTACCAACATTCAAGCGGGCGAGCCAGCTTTCAATTTGACGGTCACGGGGAAGGGATTCACACCTTCTTCGAGCGTGAGCTGGAGTTCCAGCGCGGGTTCCGCAACGCTGCTGAGCACCTACGACGGCGCTACTGGCCAGCTGATCGCGCAAGTGCCGGCCGCATATATCCAAAGCCCGGGAATCGCTTACGTGAGCGTCTCCACTCCGCAGCCGGGCGGCGGTGTCACGGCCGCGCTCACGTTTAATATCAATCCGAATCCCAGCGCCGTGCCGGAAATTACCGGGCTTTCGCCCACTTCGGTGGCGGCGGGAAGCGCGGCTGTGACGGTCACGATCCTTGGCAAAGATTTCGTTCCACAATCGACGGTGATGATCAACGGCATCGCGCTCGGAACCGGGTTCGCCAATTCGACGGAGCTGCAGGTCTCCGTTCCGGCCGGCGATCTGGCCACCGCGGGCACGGTGCAAATTACCGTTTACAATCCTCCGCCCGACGGCGGGGCGTCCAATGCCTTTGGGCTAAATGTGAACGATCCGGTGCCGGGTCTGACATCGCTGAGTCCCGCTTCCGTGGCGGCGGGAAGCGTGAGCGCCTCGCTCGTGCTTACAGGGGCAAATTTTGTTTCCAATTCGACGATTTTGATCAATGGCGCGCCGCGTACTACAGCATATTCGAGCGCCACTCAGCTGAGTGCCACTCTTACGGCCGGGGATCTGACCCAAGGTGGACTCACGCTGGTGCAGGTTGAGAATCCGGCGCCGGGCGGCGGCGTCTCGAATGTGCTTCCGCTTCCGATCAATCCCACGGACATCGCGGGACTGCCGGATCTGGTGGATTGGGGATATGACGGCACGCAAGCGAATAACGGGATCTGCGGGACAGCCGCGGCGTGCGCGAGCGGCGGAAGTCTGTCGTTGAGCAACTCAGGTCCTTCAGTAAACACCACCGGTCAGTATGTTGCGTTCGCTTCCGATTCCACCAATCTGCTGTTCAATCAGGCCAACGCCGCGAGCGCGATATTCGTACGCAATACCTGCTTGAGCGCCACGGCTGCAGCCGGTGGTTCGAGCGGCTGCGCGCCGAGCACGCTGCTCGTCAACTTGGGCGTTAGTGGAGCGTTGCCCAACGGGCCAGCCGAGCAACCGTCGCTCGATAGCGCGGGCGATCATGTAGCCTACACCTCGACGGCCACCAACATGGTGAGCTACGCTTCTGTGGATGGAACCATCGAGCAGGTGTATTGGCAGCCGACCTGTCTTTCGGGCACGACCACGTCGGGGACGTCGAGTTCATGCGGCGCCACTGGGTCCACGGGAACTGCGGCACTGGTTTCCGTGACGCCTGATGGCGTGACGCCGGGGAATGGGAATAGCTACGATCCGGTGATCAGCCCGGATGGCGAGTACGTGGCCTTCGTTTCGCTGGCGACCAACTTGGTTTCCGGGGTTACGGTGGATGGAGTAACGCCGCAGATCTACGTGCGGAATACCTGCAATGTGGTGCCTCCGGGATCGGGATCTTGTGTGCCGACGACGTATTTGGTTTCGACGCAAGATGGCTCGGTACCTCCCGTCGCCGGAAATGGCGCGAGTTCCGATCCCGCAATCGCCAATGACGGACTGTATGTCTCGTTTACCTCGCAGGCGACGAATTTGCTGCGCCCCGCTGGCGGCGGAAATTCGCCGTTCAACGGCACGCCCGAGGTCTTCGAGCGCGCCACGTGCACCACGACGCTTGGCGCGGTGGGCGGCACATGCAATCCGTCCACTAAGCTGATCTCTTCTCCGGATCAAGTGACGCCGGCGGATGGAGCGAGCAGCGAATCTTCCGTTTCGCAGGACGGACGCTTCGTGGCGTTCGCGTCTTCGGCGCGGAATTTGATCCCAGGCATCGGGCCCACGCAACAGGTGTACGTGAGCGATACGTGCGCGGGAGTGGTGGTAACCACGCCGCCGCAGTGCACGGTTTCTCTGAACCTTGTTTCTACGCCAGATGGCGTGACGCCGGGGAATGCGATTTCGGAGTATCCCAGCGTCAACGGGTGCATCACGTCCACTTCAGTGACGGTTTCGTGCGGCACGGGCCAATTTATTGCCTTTGCCACGAAGGCGACGAACTTAGGCCCCAACGTTCAGAATGGCGTGGAAAATATCTTCACGCGCAACACCTGCCTCGGTGTTGTGGCTTCCACGACCATCACATCGACAGAGCCGGATTGCGTGACCTATACGTTTCTGGCCAGCCAGCCGCAAGGTGCACAAGCCTCGCCAGCAAACGGCGACAGTATCGTGCCGTCGCTCAGCGGTGACGGACATGTGGTCGGATTCTTATCGTCGGCTGGGAATTTGGTGCCGAACGACACAAACGGAATTCCGGACGCCTTCATCGCCGGCGCGGCCCCATCGGTGAATTTGACGGTGTCGCTGTCCGGAAGCGGATCGGGTAAGGTAACCGATAGCCTCTCGAGCCTGAACTGCGTCCTCACTTTGGGGACGCAGACGGGTGAATGCTCGGCGAACTACCTCTACGGAACGTCCGTGACGCTCACGGCCACGCCCGCGTCCGGCTACACGTTCACCGGCTGGGGCGGGAGCGTGACGACTACCACTTGTCCGGCGGACACCGATAGCTGCACCGTCACGCTGATCATCGCCAACAACGTTACCGCTACATTTAAATAGACCTACTAAATAGAATACGCGCTAAGCGGATCGCCGCGTGGCCCGAGCCCAGCCGCGGTTGCGTAGCCCGTTTTCTGCGCGGAAGTAATAAGTGCGAATGCTGAAGTTTTTTGTGGGCGGGCTGGGAAGCGTGCCCCGGTTCCTTTAGGAACCGTCGTCCCCGCAACGCAGCTTCCAGCCCGCGAAGCCATGATGCGGCAGCGCCGCCGACCAACCAATGGCGCAAATGTCACATTTAATTAAGTACCAAAACGCTAGTACCGGTGGAATTCGGCAGGTCGCTTATCGCGGGACATTCACCACTACATCGGCTTTAGGCGGCATACGCAGCGTGACGTCGGTCGTGTGGCGGGAACGAATCGTGATGCGCCTCAGCCACGGAGAGAACGAGCCGTCGGCGTATGCTTGCAGATCGTACTGCCCGGTACGATAGCGGGCGAATGCGAAGTGCCCGTGCGAATCGGCATGGGTGGCGTTGGGCTGGTCGCCGAATGATCCCTGCATGGTCACGGTGGCGTGCGGCACCGGTTTGCCGTGCGCGTCCACGACCACGCCGGCGAGCGTTCCCACCGCCACGTGAGCCAGCGAACAAGTGGCGATAATCAAGATGGTGATCATTGGCACCAGAAAAAAGCGGCGTTTCATTGCGACCTCCCGATACTTCACAGAAAATTCTATCGTTTGGCGCCAGATACGCTGCATCGCATATAGCTTGTGTTGCTGAAATGCGACTGTCCGAAAGTACAGGTGCGACGGCGGACCAATTGCGTTCACGCAGATTGTGCATCCCGCGAAAAGGCTTTGCGTATCGCAGCGCAGCATCCAAATCGTTTGCGTCGAATTGTGGACTATTTTCTCGACTGGAGGGCTCGAATGGCTCGTTACATCTCGCAACACTCGCTGGCCTGTCTAACGCGGCAGGGAGCGGAACAGCTTTCGAAAAAACTGCATGCCGGACCCGACGTAGCCGCGCGTCGCGTGCTGGTGAACATGCAAGAGGGCAAAATGCTGGTGGAATTCGAGGCTCCAGATCGCGAAGCGCTGGAAAAATGGCTGGCCAACGAAAAGTTTCATTTCGATTGGCTGCTGCGCATCGAACTGGAATCTGGGGCCGGCGGCGCGCTGCAAGCGATCTGAACTGCCGCGGCTCTGAGGCGAACTTCACTGAATGTCCTTAAGCCTCTGTCAGTGCCGCGTTTTGCTGCACGGACGCCCGCCGAAATCCCGTCCAGCTGCATGGCTTAATCGCGTTGTCGCGCGGTCGAGTTCGGGTGTATCCTCGAAACGAGATGATAGCTTGCCGGTATACGCGGAGGGCCTGTTGTTGTACGAGGCACATCCGTGTGTCTGGCGCTGGCAAGCTAGCGAATTAGGAAGCAAATCTAGCTCGGCAATTCTAAAACCCACCGCCAGACGCCCTGGTAGGTGGGCTTTTTCTTTTAAGGCGGGTTCAGCGGAACAAACGGAAATATCGAGGGAGGGCACGAAGCTATGAGCGAGTATGCGCATCCGGAAGTGCTGGTTTCCACGGATTGGGTAGCGGAGCATGGCAAAGATTCGAGCGTGCGGCTGATTGAAGTGGACGTGGACACGTCCGCTTACGACCAGGGCCACATCGCTGGTGCGGTGGGCTGGAACTGGCAAACGCAATTACAGGATAACGTCCGCCGAGATTTAATCGGCAAAGCGGCGCTCGAAAAGCTGCTGGGGCAGTCCGGCGTATCGAACGACACGACAGTGATCCTCTACGGCGACAACAACAACTGGTTCGCCGCGTATGCCCTATGGCAGCTGAAATATTACGGCCACAAGGATGTCCGGCTAATGAACGGCGGGCGGAAGAAATGGCAGGCGGAAAAGCGGCCGCTGACCACTGATGCCGCCAAGGTTACGCCGACGACCTACCGAGCCCCCGGGCCCGACGAATCGATCCGCGCACACAAGGAAGAAATTTCGTTGCTGGTGGAGAAGAAAGCTGCTGGCCAACTGGTGGACGTGCGATCGCCTGATGAGTTCAGCGGGAAAATCATCGCGCCTCCGGGCATGACCGAAACAGCGCAGCGTGCAGGACACATTCCCGGCGCCGCGAACATTCCCTGGTCGCAAGCGGCGCGGGAGGATGGCACGTTCAAGTCGGTGGAAGAGCTGAAGCAGCTGTATCAAGGCAAGGGCGTTACCGGCAATGGCGAGGTGATAGCGTACTGCCGCATTGGCGAGCGGAGTTCGCACACTTGGTTCGTGCTGAGATATTTGCTCGGCTATGAGAACGTAAAAAACTACGACGGTTCGTGGACCGAGTGGGGAAACCTGGTGGGCGCGCCGATCGAGAAGGATCTAGCTGCCGCCGCGAGGTAACCCTCGCGTATGATCCCGAGTTGAGATGGTGCGTGCCGGTTTCACACTGGCTGGCGCCGCGGGCAGCCTCGCTGCGGAGACTGCTCGCGGCTACGGGTCGGCAATCGGCCCCTTGCCGCTGGCAAGTTCGGTTTCTACTTCCGCCAGGGCTTCTCGCGGCGTGCCGATGCGGCGGTAGTCCTTCACGTCGATGGTCTGGTGCTCGCCGAACGGAAACAGGAATTTGCGCCCGGTAAGATCGTACTCGTAGTGGATAGGCAACCAGACGCCGGGCGTGATCTGGGCTTGATCCATCTCCACCCTGCTGCCGCGATAGACTTTCCCCGCAATCCCTGCAATGAATGAAATGTCGCTAGTGACCCAGGCTTCGCCGCGGACGAGCTGATCGCTTTGCGCGTCGAGCCAGATTTTCGCAGTGACGTGAGCGAGGGCGCCTTCAAAAATCGAGCTGGGGTGAAACTCGGGATTCGGGAGCAGCTCGAAAACGCCGCAGGAGTGACCGTCGATCGTCTGGCGTCCGAGCCATTTCGGCAGAAAAGCGTTTTTTGCCGCGTCAACGAACTGCGCACGCTGCCGCTCGCGTTTTTCATACTTGGCGCGGGCCGTTTGTCCTTTGGCGCTGTTCGGCTGCGTCATCGTCTCCAGCACTTGTTTCCAGGCCTTCAGCTGGCGGCGATAGTCATCTGCGCTGACGCCCGCGCCGTGGTCGTTCAAGAGAATTTTCATGGTTCCGCCGCCGGTCGGCACCACGCGATAAGTGCGATCGTCGAGGACTCGCGAATTCTTCCCGCCGGAGCGCTCAACCCAGTGCTCGATGCGTCCATATAGATTGAGCGCTTCATCGTCGGCGTGCTGATTGGCAATCAGCTTCTCGCGGCGCTCGCGCATTTCGGCTTGACTGGGAGCCGGGACGCTTGGGTCCAGTTGCGACGCACGCGCGGTTGCATGTTGCGCAGCGGCTCGCGGCAGCGCGGCGGCGGCAATCAAAAGCAGCGTTGCGACAATTGGTGAGACAGGGGCACGGCGAAGCATACAGGTAAGAATCATGTCCTTGCTGGAAGGGTTGGTCGAGCTGCGGGATTCATTTTACCGATTTTGCAGCGAAACATAACGTGAAACTGATGCTTCATCGAGCGGCGAGCGTACCGGTGAAAACGCGCCCAGCCACGGGATGGTTAGTTCTTCGGCAACGGCGGAGGAGTCTTGGGCACTCTTGGAATTTTAACCGGGCTGTGCGGATCGAGGGCTGCTTTTCCATCTGGCTCTAGAACGTAGGGATAACGGTCCGGATCCACGGGAATGCCGCGCAACAGTCCAGTGTCGCGCAATTCAGCGGTAGACGACGGCGGACGCCCGAATCGCTGCCGGTATTGCGTGACGAGGTCGTCGATCCCGGCTTCGTCTTGTTCCGCTTTCAGGCCCTTCAGGGTATCGAGCGCCATCTTGCGGATTGTGGGGTTCTTGTTCGAGTCATAAATTTGCGTCCAGATCATCCGCGACGTTTCGATCGATCCGCCCTTTTGGTCCATTCGCGCCGCCATGATGGACATCCAAGACGGCCCGTGCGCGATTTTCGATCCAGCGAGATATGCGGCGGCGGCGTCTTTGTAATCCTGGAAATGCCAGTAGTAGAGGAATCCCAGATCGGCGTAGAGTCCCCAGCGTTTGGGATTGGCGGCGATCCCGCGCTTCACCAGCTTCACGGCGAGATCGGGGCGCCCTGCTCCACCGACGCCTGTCTGCGAAAGAAAAATCGCTCCAAAATGGTAAGCAGGCAGGAGCTTTGGATCGAGCGTGGTGGTGATATCGAGCAGCGGCCATAAAAGACCGAAGGTTGCGTGCGGAGTGGCAACGCGCGATCCGTAATACTGCACCGCGCGCGTCCAATAGACGTCCGCAAGCAGCGAGTTGTAGCCGAGGCTCATTTTGTCGATGGCGGCTGGCGAGCGCAGCATCAGCTCTTGCTGGGCCTGAGCTTCGGTGCGAGTCCGCGCGTCAATGCGCACTTGCAGTAGGAACAGCGACGCAAACAGTACGGGAATCGCCGCAAGAGCGATCCACATCGGGCGGCGTTGGTGCGCGCTGCTCACTTGAGGTTGCGCTGCGAAAAGATCGCCGAAGACGCGAGCAGCAGCAGGACGATATACATAAGCGCGTAGAGGGTGTTCTGCCATACCAATGCAAACGGTATGGACTCACCATGAGCGGCTGCTGCGATGGAATTGAAATTGTGAAAATTCGGGACCAGGTAATAAATCGCGCTGGTGAGAGTCTTCAGCATGGGATTGTTCGTCAGCGCGCCGAAATTTCGAATGTCGTTGGCAAAGACGCCCGTAACGTATATGCCGAGCGTAAATAGTGTGGAAAGCATGGGGCTCGAGAAGCACGAAAAGAAAAGAGCGACGGCCGTCACCAGCGCTAGCGAGAGCAGGATGAAATAGATGGCGATCAAGATCGATCCGTCGGAGCGAACGAACGGGCGTCCCACATAGAACAGCGCCGCAGCCAGTGCGACGGTCATAAAGGCCGTGTTGATTACCAGCGTGAGCACCAGGCCGGCATACTTGCCCACCAGAAATTCCCAGCGGCGAAGGGGCTTTGCCAGCAAGCTGTAAAGCGTGCGTCGTTCAATTTCCTTGTACACCAGGCCGACGCCGATAAAGATCGCCATCACCAAGCCGAAAATGGAAATGGCGGAAAGCCCGAGATTGACGATCACCAGCCGCTCGATGCCGATGGAGATCTGTCCGACAAGAATGGCGGCGCCGATCATCAGCAGGGCAAAGAAAACCAGGTTGTAGAGAACGCGGTCGCGCACCGCTTCGCGGAACGTGTTGATGGCCACCACTCCAGGCATGGCGCTCATCGGGTGCCGGCCTCCACGGTCGCAGCGGCCTGCTCCGGCTGGCGGTCCACTAAGCGCATAAAGTAATCCTCCAGAGTGGGACGCAGCGGCGCGACCGACAATATCCGCGCGTTGCAGGCGCGCAGCTCATCGAGCGCGCGATACATCTCGGCCTCCGGAACATCCAGACGATAGCGCCCGCCTACCGGAGTTGCCCGCTGAGCGAGCTCCGGAGAAAGCGAACGCCCCTGCCCGGGCTCAAACAGGATTTCCATACGTTGCTCGTCCATCGAAACGATGGCACCGGGCGCGCCAACGCCGCGCAGCTTGCCGAGGTGCAGGACGGCAACGCTGTCGCAAAGCATTTCAGCGTCCGAAAGAATGTGCGTCGAGAAAAACACCGTGCGGCCCTGCATTTTGAGATCGAGAATGATGTCGCGCACTTCGCGGCGCCCGATGGGATCGAGACCAGACATAGGCTCGTCGAGAAAGATCACGCGCGGGTCGTGAATGATCGCCTGCGCGATTCCGGCGCGCTGCAACATGCCTTTTGAGAATTTGCGAAGCTGCACGTCCGCGGAGCCGGTAAGGCCCACGCGTTCGAGCACGCGCGTCACGCGCGCGCGGCGATCCGCGGCGGAATAGCGCGAAAAGCGCGCGTAGTAATCCAGCAGCTCGCGCGCCGTCAGATAATCGTAGAAATAGGGCTGCTCGGGCAGGTAGCCGATCTCGCGGTGCATGGCCACGTCGTCAATCGAGCGGCCCAGTATGTTCGCCGTGCCGGCGGTCGGAAAGATCAGTCCCATCAGCAGCTTCAGCGTGGTGGTCTTGCCGGCGCCGTTAGGCCCCAGAAAGCCGAAGATTTCGCCTTCCTGAACTTGCAGCGAAAGATTATCGAGCGACCGGCGTATGCGCTTGCGCCAAAAGCCAACCGGATAATCCTTGGTCAGTCCTTGAATGTCGATGGCTGGTGAGTTCATACGCGTGTCCTGCACCTCAATTTTTTGGCACAGCGGCGCGGATGTCAATTGCTCGGTTGTTGTCTGAGAGGACACAGGAGTAAGATGCGCGGAGCCCCAAAATTCCGTGTTGTTGGCAGAGCGGCGCGCCTGGCGGCTTTCCAAGGATTGTGGTGCGCTGGCTAGTGTACCACTATGGGTAGTCGTATTCGGCACCATGGCCCTAACATTTTGTGGTGACGTTGCGATTTCCGCTTGACATCTTTTCCACCCAGCACGATACTTCGCACCCAAGCTCGGGGAAAAA
>DATLSB010000021.1:0-4236 GCA_035534415.1 Candidatus Dormiibacterota bacterium
CAGTACATTGCCAAGTATGTGATCCACCCGGAGAGTTGCAAACAGATCGCGTATCCTGAGGTACCGTGATCGGAGTGGCAAATGAATTTCGGCTCCAACGACCGCGACGGGTGGCCGGTCTTTAGGCCCTGTTCTTTGGGGGGATGTCCCACATTCGGTGCGACCAGGCCTAATCCTCTGCGGACGGGCAGAGCGCGTTCAGCGGCCCGGAGCTTCGCAAAGAGCGCGCCGATCCTTGCCCGCTACAGCGTCAACAGAGCGGAACTTCCACCGACGGATGCCATGAGTTCGTGCAGCAAAGTTCTAAACTCGTCCCCTTGGGCGCGCCACTTTTCAAGGCAGTTTATTTTCAACGGCTTCAGACCATACGCTTTTGTTTGTTTCGAACTAAAACTCCACGCTCGTCCCCGCATGGAACCAACCAAAGCTTTGATTTGTCCGGTTACCGCGTTTCTCGGGAGTTGGCCGTTCGAAACCCCGTGGTCTCCTCGGGGCCTGCTCTGTTGGGATTGAGCCCGAGATTGCCTCATCGCGCACCCATCGGGCAAAATAAATCTTTCCGCGATCAGTTCCAGATGGCCTCAAACGGGTTCATAGTTGTGATTCAGACCCCCAGTAGGAGGTAGCCCAGGCGGGGAGGGTCTGATCGGGGGATCCGATGATCATGAAAGCGCACGTGTCCAGGGCCGTCAAATTCGCCGCAAGCCTGATTTCGTTGGGTTGCCTATTCGTGGCAATCGTGCCAAGTACAGCGCGCGCACAGGGAGGGTATCCACCCGGCGGCTACCCGCCACAAGGCAATCCCCCGCCGAGACATGGGTTCACCTCAGGGTATAAGCTCTTCGAGCCGAAGTATGAGTTTTCGCTGTTCGTGGGCGCTCGTTTCGGCGGCAACATCGCCATTAACACGCCGAACGTGGACTACCTGCCAATCGACAGTTCGCTCAATTGGGGATTCAATGCCGGTGCGCGCCTCGTGCCGCACGTTTTTGCCGAATTCATGTGGAACCGGCAAACCACCACGCTGAGCGCCCACGACATACCTTCGAATACGATCGTACCGCTAACCAACAACGCGCACTTGGATATGTATCAGGGAAGCCTGCTCTACGAAATCTGGGCGCGTTCAAAGCTTCGCCCCTTTGTCGTCGGCGGCGTCGGCTTCACGCATTTTGATTCGCACGGAATTTTGTCGTTCAGCAATCGCTTCTCCTACAACCTCGGCGGCGGCGTGAAGTATCTATTGGCTCCGCAGGTGGCCCTTCGCGCCGAAATGCGCTGGTCCCCTTCGCGGACGACGAGTTCAAACACAACTTTCTGCGATCCGTTCTTGGGCTGCTTCGTGACGCGCGTCAGCAATCACGCCCAGCAGGGGCAGGCCAATATTGGGATCGAGTTCCGGTTCTAGGTGGCTGCGGCGATTCGCGAAAGGCTGAGAACCGTACTTCCGACCGAGCAGGAAAAGGAAGACCGCTACGAGCAATGGTGGGAGAAACTGCCCACTGACCAAAAGGCTTGGTATCAGCAACACCCTGAGGAGTGGGCGGCGGTACAGCAGGAAGTTAAGAACACCCCTAATTAGCAACGTGAAATAGCCCAGCCCTTTTCCACACCCGGCGTCTAACGCTCGGAACGCCCTCCAAATTGCTGTAGAAATTCGGCTAGTCGCCTTGCTGTTTCGATGTAAGCGTCTTGTGGGCGACCATTTCATTCCCGTCAATTTCAACAGTTCCATGCCGTACGTTCAGCCATTCTCCGACCGACTTCCCGAATGATGGCGAGCGAGCCCGGCCTTGCAGATTCGGACATAATTCCTGCGCCCACCCTCTCACTCCCCACGCCATACGAAAAGAAGCGGTGGCCCAGGTGTAGATTCTTGAAGTTGGGGGTGCCCAACGCTCGGTGTGTGAGCGTGGGGCTGTTCCGGTGGTGACGCGGGATGGTCGGGTGCCCGCTGATTTCAATCCACGGCGTCAATTCCGATCAGCACTTCTCCGCGCTGTTGATAGAAGGCGTAGCTGCTCCACGGCCAATGTTTGGGATCATCGACGAGTCCGCGCTTCGGCGGATTGGCCTGCATGTAGCCGAGCTTTTCGACTTTCTGCTTGCGACTCCAAACATGGAAGTCGTAGAAGCGCTTTTGCCAAAACTGCGGCAGGCAGGAATCTGCCAGCCAAGCGAACTGGAACGACCGCTGCGCGCTTAAACCCGGCGGCGCGGCTTGCAGCGGAGAAGTCTCGACGCGCGCTGCTTCAGCGTCTTGAGAACCGTGGAGGGGGTGCCGCGCGCGGTTCGGAGATGAGCAGATGCGCGTGCTCGGGCATCACCACGTAGCCCACCAGCTTAAAACCGTATTCCTTTCGGACGCGGTCCAGCGAGCGGACGAACACGTTGCGCGCTCGCGCGGAACGGAGGAGCGGCAGCCTTCGGTAACAACTGAAGGTAATGAAGTGCAGGTGGCCTTGGCCGTAGATTCGCTTGAGCCCCTTGGGCATGATGAAAAAGCCCCACGCTCACGAACCGAGCCTGGGGCACCCTCCAATCATGCCCCTGCGCAACGTGGCGAGATGGTATTATCCGCGACGGATGTTTCGCGGAGAGCGGCGAAAATTGTACGGGCCAGCCAGCGATCCCCAGGCGTGCCAATGAACAGTGTCAATAATGCGTGCCACGTGCGTTGTGGCGGGAAGGTAACGGCCGGTCTCAGCGGAGTTATCCTGATCTTTGCGCTTCTGATTCCGGGGGGTGCGTCCGCAGCCGGTCACGCCGCACGTGTAGTAAGATATCCTGCAGTTGTGAAAATCGGAAACGCGACGCTAAAACAGGGGGACGTTTGCGCCTTTATCTCCGCATCGCTGAGTTCCGGGGATTTCTTTAAACACATGGTGGAGTCGGAGACAGCGAACGGTATGCGGTTTAGAAAAGGATCGATTCGTATTATCCATTACCCCGATCGTGTAACCATAGCGCTAGCCCTATCGACATTCCATTGCGGTGCTGGAGTGACTTCTGCGCCTAAGCCCGCCTTCGGTGAGCAGGTAATTGAATCCCTGCGTTTTGAGGCGTCGTGGGAGCATGATCAGCAAACGGAGCCGATCAAAAATGTTCGGGTCGAACTTGTCAGCCCTCTCCAGCGCCTCGTGAACATGTGGACGTACCAGCTCACGATACCCTCCAAGGGAGTTCCGCTAGCCGAGCGACTTCGAGTATCAGTAGCATCGCGCGATCGGAGTGAGCTCGCACGGTTTTCTTGGCCTTCACCTTGACGACGGCACGCAACCTCGGCTGGACTCGGCGGATGACCGGCTAGCCGACTCCGAGCATCGTCGAGTGTGATGACTACTACCGTTTGGCGAGGCAATTTCGTGCGGCAGCAGCGGTTATACAAGCCGTAAGTTTACCGGAAATGCGAGCGGCTAGGACTGGCCGCGAAGGCGGTCCATGGTGGCGAAGAATTCTGGGAAGGAAACGGAGACGCAATCGGCATCGCGGATGGTGGTTTTGCCTTCGGCGCCGAGCGCCGCGGTGGCGAGAGCCATGGCGATGCGGTGGTCGCCGTGGGGATCGACGGTGGCGCCCCGCAACGGTTTTGCGGCGCCTCCCAGCTTGTTTACGGCGTCTTTCGGCATGTTTGCGGCGCTCGGCGCACCGGTGGATTTCTCCGAGGAGCGGCCTTCGCGTCCATCCGGCCCGCCGCGGCCTTCTCGACGTTCCCGTCCTGCGATCCCTTGGCGTCCGGCGACGAAGAGGCCGTCGGGAAATTCGTCGACGGTGGCGCCCATGGCGCGCAGACCGGCGGCGAGGGTGGCGATGCGGTCGCTTTCTTTCACGCGCAGTTCCTGCGCATCGTGAATCTCAATTCCCTTTTCGGTGAATGGGCCGAGGGCGGCGAGCATGGGAAGCTCGTCAATCATTTCGGCGACCTGCGCGCCGGAGATTTCGCCGCCTTCGAGAAGCCCGTTGGTCACCGAGACATCACCGACGAGTTCGCCATCGCGCGACGTTAAATTGGGAACGTGAATTTTCGCGCCGATGGAGATCAGAAAATCGAGCACGCGGCTGCGAGTGGGATTCAGTCCCACATTGTGAAGCATCAGCGATGATTCCGGCAGAATCAGCGCGGCGGCCATGAGGAAAACGCCGCCGGAAAGATCGCCGGGGACGACTAACTTCCGCGCCGTCAGCTTTGGACGCGGGTGTATGCGGATCGTGCCGCGCGAGCCTTCCATGGTGGCT
>DATLSB010000022.1:0-3928 GCA_035534415.1 Candidatus Dormiibacterota bacterium
ACTACAGAGCCCTCAATTTGCAAGATGTGTAACCCGAAGGGCACGGCTTGTCAAGGAATTACGCGGGAACTCGGATGGTCTGTTCGAAACGGTTACCGCTGCGCGTCGAACCAACCGCCCCGCGTTTCCGGACCGGGCACACACCCCACATTCACCCACCGTGACGCTAAGCCAGAGGCCCATCCCCGTCTCTCCCGGGAGAGAAGAAAGACGTGCCTTGGAGCGAAGTTCTATACCGGACGTTGGTGATGAGGAAATCGCACAGGGATGCGGGGAAGATGAAGATTCAGGAGGGTTTTGCCTCGCTGGCCGCAAGGCGCGACCATACGCCCAGATCATTGCGCAATTCGCGCGGCGCCACGCCGAACTCGCGCTTGAAGCAGCGGCTGAAATGATTGGAATTGTTGAAGCCCCAGGAATAAGCGATATCCGTGATCGAGCGATGGGCGCTGGCAGGGTTTAGAAGCTCGGTCCGGCAGCGGTCCAGCCTAGACTTCAATATGTAGCCGCAGATGGACACGCCTTCGGCACGGAAAATCATATGGAGATAGCGCTTGCTGCAATGCGTGAGTTCGGCGAGTCTGGCGAGGGAAAATTCCGGATCGCCGAGATGAGCCGAAACATACAATTTCACGCGCTGGCGAAGGGCCTCGCTGGAGTTTTGAAGCCCTCGGCCTTCAAAGGAGTCAAAAAGCGCGATACGGAACATCTGCGCCACGATTTCCGCCACATCGCTGGAATGCTGCTGCAGTTCGGGAATCTGGTCGATGGTGTTGTCCACAAGATTCCAGATCAGCTTGCCGAATCCGCGGCGCGCGGACAGCGGCCTGAGTACCAGGCTGCGCAAATCGAAGCCGCGCGTGACGACCTTCTCTCTCGGCATCAGGATCAATGAGAATTCGCCACCGGCGGTGAGCGTCACGCTGTAGGGTTCGCCAGCGTCGTAGACCGTCCACTCACCAGGCAAGAGCGGAGTGGTGCGGCCGCCTTGCGCGATCACGCTGCGACCCTTCGTTTGCAACACCGCTTTTAAAAACGGCCGGTGGTCGCCAATAGCGACCGAGTTGGTGCGAATCGCGCTGTGAGAAACCCGCGCCGCCAGACGGCAGAAAATCAGGTCGCCGAAGCGCGTGTACGAGAGATTGGCATCGAAGGATTCCCGGCCCTGCTGCTCCAGCTGAAGCGGGCCGAAAAGGGAGCTGCCGCCGCTCTGCCAAAAATCCCGGCGTTCGGGAGCGCGCACGCTATCAGTTGAAACCATTTGCAGCGGAGGAGCAGGTGAGCGCAATGGGTGTACGCCGGCGTGCATGGAAACCCCCGGCGGCATCCTATCGAATGTTTACCAACCATGTCTAGTTTTTTTGAAGGGAATCTGTCCGACGGGTCTCGGGGAAACCCTAGCGGCTATAAAGATACCTGCCAGGGGAACGAGCGGTGGCGGAAAACCATCAGTCGCCAATTTCCCTGCGCACGATTTGCGCGCCTTGAACCATCGCGCGCAACTTGGCGAAGGCGATGTCGCGCGGCACATGGAACAGACCGCAATCGGGAAGGATCACCACGCGTTCGACGGGCACGAATTCGATAACCTTGCGAATGCGCTGCGCCACGATGTCGGGCGTTTCGGCTACGTGTGTTTTGACGTCGATGACCCCGGCGCCCAATTCGAATGGCACCGAAAATTCCTTGAACAACTCGAGGTCTTCGCCGCCGCGGCGCGCAAATTCCAGGCTCAGCTGATTGATTTTCGCATCCAGAATGCGTGGGAAAAGATAGCGGTAGCTGCCCTCCCAGGAGGGTTTGCCGTAACGATTGCCGTAACAGATATGCACGGCGATTTTTGCGTCCACTCCATCGACCAGCGCGTTTAACACGGCAATGCCCCAGTCGAGATCCTCGGGAAAGCCGGAATAATAGGGCTCGTCGATCTGGATCAGTTTGGCGCCCGCTTTCACCAGCTCCTTGAGCTCCATGTTCATTACGCGGGCGATGTCCATGGCAAGCGCCGCTTCCGTAGGATAGTGCTTATTGCGAATGCGCTTGGTAAGCGAGTGCGGACCGGTGACGCAAACTTTCGGCACGCGCTCGGTGTTGGCGAGCAGGAATTTGAAATCGTCCACCAGGCCCAGCGGCGCCATGGGAATTTTCCCCACCACTTCGCTATCGTAAAAATCGTAATAAAACTTTTTCGACGAGCGGTCGATGTGGACGCCGGGAAGCCGCTCGATGAAATAGTCGATCATGTTGTCGCGGCGAAGCTCTCCGTCGGTGACGATGTCCAGCCCGGCAATCTCCTGGTCTTTGATGGCCGCTTTCACCACCGTGTCGTGAATGTCGTCGAGATCGTTGCGGCTGATGCGGCGCGCGAAATAGTCGGTTTTCAGGCGCTCCAGCCATCCGGGCATGGAGTAGCTGCCGACCATCGTGGTGGGTAGAACTGGAAGCTTCATTCGCATTACTCCCGTTGCGTCGTGTAGAGGACCGAGGTTTTGGACTCCGGCCGGTATTTGAACGGCACGAAGTGAATATTGTAGCCGGAGCGTTCGGCCACTTCCCGCAGCAGCGCGCCGTTGACCCAGTTGACGATGGAACCGTCCAACTTTCCCGGCCCGTGAAAACCCATCGCGTATTCGTGCAAATCGGTGACGAAAATATCCTGCACTTGCAGGTAGCCTCTAGGATGAAGCAGCGGCAACGTATTGCGAAAACTTTCCAGCGCGCCGGTGCTCAGGTGAAAACGCAGATCGCCCGGCGCATCCTGCAAAATATCTTCCATCTGCGTGGGGCTTAGGCCCGCCGGATAGGAGACATCCGGCAAATCCATGGTGTCCATCAGGCGCTCTTCGGTTCGGAGCGCCTTCCACACTTCCATCCAGAAGCGCATGCCCTTGGCGCGATCGGCCAGGCAATCCGGGCCGACGTCGAGCAGACGATGAATCGTTTTCGTCACGTCGGAAACCGGGAGATCGCAGAGCGCCGCAATCCGCGCAGCATCATCGCCGGTCAGATAGGCGCGAGCCCAAACCCAGTAGATGCGATTGCCGCGCCAAACGACTTCTTCATCCGGAAGATTGTCGTAAGTATTGGTCGAGTGGACGTACAGAATCTTGTGCCGCAGGAAAGAGAGCGTTTTGATCGGGTCGAGCGCGTCGAGCGCGATCGAACTGCACAACTCCAAATGTTCTTTCACCGTGGAGCGCGACCGTTCCAGCGTGGACATGGAATAATCTCCCAGCAAAAATCGCAGCCGGGGATAAAAATTCGTCCCGCGATCGTGATCCATTGCCGAGAAGCTATCCAGCCACATGCGCGCGCGCGTGCCCATGCCCACGCCAATCTCGAGCAAGAACACTTCCGGAGGCAGCTGGTTGCGCGTCTCCAAATCTTTCAGCAGGGTCCAAAATTCCGCGACGGATTCGGCGATGGCGTCTGGATTGTGGCCGTCCGATTTTCCGCCCGGCAGAGCCTGTTCGTAAGGCTTTCCGCTGGCCGCTTCCCAATCTTTCAAACGCTGCCAGTAAAGCCGATTGAATTGCCACGCGATGCTTTCGCGAAATGACTGGAAGTCTTCGAGGTACAGGCGCCCTGCCGAACCTTTTTCCACCGCGCTTGCCGAACAGATGGCGCGGCGCAACGATTCGCGAAACGTTCCCGGCGCCACGTGGCGCGAATCGACGCGAATCTCCGTGGGAAAGGCGCCTGCGCGGCTACCCGCGGGCAAAGTGACCGTCACGGGCTCACGAAAATTTTGCTTGTATTGGAGCCAATCGAGATAAATCTGCAAGCGCGCGTACTGCGCCGGCTGCAACTTCTTTTCCTCGAGGAGCGCGAGCACGGAGCTAACCACCTCCGCGGTGGATGCGGCGGCCGAATCACGCCGCGTGTGATTAAGGTGCAGGATCATCGTTTGCGCCGAAAGCCGTTACGA
>DATLSB010000023.1:0-18434 GCA_035534415.1 Candidatus Dormiibacterota bacterium
GCGTCCAAGCCGGCCCCGGCAGCGCCGAAAACGCCGGTGCAGAACGCGCCTGCTCATAAATAACGGCTTCTGTTACAATTTCCTCGCCCCATCGACCGGGCCATGCGGGAGTGGCGGAACTGGCAGACGCACCAGCTTGAGGGGCTGGCGGTAGCAATACCGTGGAGGTTCAAATCCTCTCTCCCGCACCAATTTTTCCGCTCTGATACTCCGTTTGCACTTTGGCTTTCAGCTGCTCGTGCGACTTCCTATCTCCGTTATGCGAGGTCGGCTGCTATGAATTCGATTTTTCTGCTTTGGTATCTCCACGCAAAAGACACCGACAACGAGTCCGAGGTTCTCATCGGTGCGTACAGCACAGAGGCGGCCGCAAAGGCAGCTATCAATCGACTGTCAGGAAAGCCACGTTTCAGTGCCGCTCCGAACGGGTTTCAGATTTCTGAGTACAAACTGAACGAAGATCATTGGACCGACGGTTTCGTGGTCGACAAGTCTTAGTCGATCTCATCTGGGTAGTGGGCTACTTCGAAATTCTCTTCAGCTTGAACGGTTCAAGCTGTCATGTAAGACTCGGTAGCTCCTATGGCTGTGAGCGACTTCATCGTGCTTGGCCTTTCTGTAATATGCGGTCTTTGGTGGCTCTCGTTTCCAAACAGCGTAATCAGGTTTTATTGGTGGCTTTACGGGTCTCGATTCGCCCCGAGACCATTTTTCATAAGACTCGCAGGCGGTGTTTGGATTGCTGTCTCGCTCTGGATGTTTTGGCTGAGAGGAATTCTAAAGTAACCCACTACCCTCATCTGCGCTGCGCTTTCAATGCGCGCGGCGCTCCTGTATCATCTGCAGTTTGAATTGACATGCAATTCTTTCCGGCATTTCTTCGCGACGCAAGCCGGCGTGCGAGCCTTGCGCGCCCGAATAGCAGGATGCGCGGCTCGGACGCCACGGCGCTGCTGCTGTTCATTTCCCTGATCGTCTTCGTCGGCATCACCGTCTATCTGTTTGCCACCGGATATTACGCTCCGCCCCCGCCGATCACTCCCGTGGGACTGCAGGTCGATCATCAATACGCGCTCACGCTCTACGCCACCGGAGCGATCTTCATCCTGGCGCAGCTTGGCCTGGGCTTCGCTGTGTTTCGTTTTCGTGATCGCGGCAAGCCAGCGCGCTTCATTCGCGGCAATACGGGACTGGAAATCACATGGATGCTGGCGACAGCCGCCATATTTCTGGGGCTGGGCGCGCTGGGAACGAAGGCGTGGTCTGAAACCCGATTCCAGCCATCCGCTGCCGGAGCCATCAAGGTCGAGGTCACTGAAGAGCAGTTCGTCTATTACTTCCGCTATCCCGGCGCGGACGGAAAATTCGGGCGCCTCGATCCCGCCCTGGTCAGCGCTCCTACCGGCAATCCCGTGGGAATCGATCCGAACGATCCCGCGGGACGCGACGATATCGTGGTGCCTACCCTCACCGTGCCGGTTAATCATCCCGTGGAATTGCTGATCCGTTCGCAGGACGTGATCCACAATTTCTTCGTGCGCGAACTGCGGCTGCAGCAGGACGCCGTGCCGGGCATGGTCGTCCCTCTGCATTTCACTCCCGACCGCATCGGGCGCTACAACATCATGTGCACGCAGCTCTGCGGCATGGGTCACTATCAGATGCACAGCTTCTTGAATGTGGTTTCCGAAGCCGAATATGAAAACTTTCTCGCGCAGGCCCTGAAACAATGAATACACGAAAGCAAATCGGAGAGCGCGCGTGAGTTCTTCTCCACAGCCAGTTCACGCGCCGCCGCGGGCCCCCATCGGATTCTTTCGGCGCTACATCTTCAGCACCGATCACAAAGTCATCGGCCTGCAGTATTACTTTTTATCTTTGGTCGCGGTGACCGTAGGCGTCGTGCTGTCGCTGCTGATGCGCTTCCACTTGGTGTGGCCGCGCGCGCACATGCCATTCGTGAGCGGCGGGGTCATGCGTCCCGAGCAATATCTGGCGCTGATGACCATGCACGGCACGATCATGGTTTTCTTCGTGCTCACCACCGCGCCGCTCGGCGCCTTCGGAAATTATTTTCTGCCCATTCAAATCGGCGCGCCGGATATGGCCTTTCCGCGGCTCAACATGATGTCCTTCTGGCTCACGCTGGTGGCCTTCGGCTGCATGCTTTCGGCGTTCGTAGTGCGGGGCGGAGCGCCGATCAGCGGCTGGACGGCCTATCCGCCGCTGAGCGGCCTCGGCAGCATCACCGGCCCCGGCGAGGGCATGGGGCAGACGATGTGGATCGTCAGCATCGGAATTTTCTGCTTCGCGTCGTTGCTCGCGTCCATCAATTTCATTTCCACCACTATCGAAATGCGCGCTCCGGGAATGCATCTCATGCGCATGCCGCTCACCGTCTGGGCCTGGTTCGTGACCGCGGTGATGAGCCTGCTGGCGTTTGGCGCGCTGCTGGCGGCGCTAATCATGTTGGTCCTGGACCGTTCCGCGGGCACCAGTTTCTTCATTCCGTATGGTCTGGTCGTAAACGGCGAACTGCAAGTTGGACGCAGCGGCGGCTGGCCGCTTCTCTGGGAGCACCTCTTCTGGTTCTTCGGCCACCCCGAGGTTTACATCGCAATTTTGCCGGGCATGGGAATCACGTCGCACATCATTTCCAATTTTTCGCGCAAGCCGGTGTTCGGCTACCGCGCCATGGCTGGCACGCTTTGCGCCATTGGATTCCTGGGATTTCTGCTGTGGGGCCATCACATGTTCGTCAGCGGCATGAATCCGTATTCCAGCCTGGCTTTTTCGGCGCTGACGCTTTCGATCGGCGTGCCGTCCGCGGTGAAGACGTTCAACTGGCTCGGCACCATGTGGGGCGGAAAAATCCACTTCGACACGCCCATGCTTTTCTCCATCGGCTTCATTTCCTTTTTTGTCACCGGCGGGCTCTCAGGAATTTTTCTGGCGCAGCCGGCGCTCGACAACATGCTGCACGCCACCTACTACGTGGTCGCGCATTTCCATCTGGTGATGGCTGTTGCGGCGATTTTCGGGATTTTCAGCGCAACGTATTATTGGTTCCCGAAAATGTTCGGCAAGATGATGAACGACACACTCGGCAAACTCCATTTTTGGCTTACCTTCGTGGGCGCCTACTGCATCTTCATGCCCATGCATTTCGTGGGACTCTACGGCGGAATCCGCCGCTACTCCGATTTTACTGGCGCGGATTATCTGGTTGCGCTGCGGCCGCTGCACATGTTCATGACCATCGCGGCGTTTGCCACTGCGGCCGCGCAGCTCATCTTCTTCTACAATTTCTTCAAGAGCCTCGCCAGTGGCGCAAAAGCTCCGGAAAATCCATGGCGCGGTACCACGCTCGAATGGGCCACCGCTTCGCCGCCACCCATCGACAATTTCGCCGGCCATTTCCCGCACGTTTTCCGCGGCCCATACGAGTACAGCGTTCCGGGCGCGCGCGAAGATTTTTCGCCGCAGCATCTTCCACCGAGCGAGGTGGCCGGCACCGCCGAAGGAGCTCCGAATGTCTGACACTGCAATCGCGGAGCGCGCCGGAATCGGCGCCAGCGTTACCGGCAGAAATGGCGGCGGCTTCGGCGGCAATGGAAACGGAAGCGGCGGAAACTCGGGCGCGTCGCACACGCCCCAGCGCGCCTACGTGACCGGGATGGTGATCGCCCTGAGCGGCATCGCCATGTTCTTCATGGCGCTGATCAGCGCCGCGGTGGTGCGCAGAGGATCGCCGAGTGGCGACTGGCGGCCACTGATCGTCTCCGGATGGCTGGCGAGAATATTGTGGCTGAACACGTTGGTGCTTTTGGGCAGCAGCGCCACCATGCTGCACGCGCGATCGCGCGCGCGAGCTGGCGACGAGACTGGCTTCCGCCAATGGTGGATCGTCACTTCGGCGCTCGGCGTATGCTTCCTCGCCGGCCAATTGCTGGCATGGCGCCAGCTCGTCGCGGCCGGCCTTTATCTCGCGACCAATCCAAGCAGCAGCTTTTTTTACCTGATCACCGCGGCGCACGGCGTACACTTGGCGGGCGGCATTATCGCGCTGTTAGTCGTGGCGTTTCGCCCAGCGCGGCGCATGGCGCGAGGCACCCCGGTGGAAATTGCCTCGATGTACTGGCACGCGATGGATGCGATTTGGATGTTTTTGTTTTTCTTCCTGATCTCCGGAGGCCGGTCATGACCGCAATCAAGCGCGCGATCCGCGCGGTCCGCCGCGGGCGCGGATCGACGCGAGCAGCAGGCATAGCGAGCAAACTAACGTTGGGCGCCTTGACGGCCGTTTTTTCTCTTGCACCGCAAGCGGCGGCGCAAGGCTGCGCCCTTTGATACCAGAGCGCTGCCGGGTCCGGCAGCCACAGCGTGGTGGCCTTGCAACATGGAATCTTGCTTCTGCTGATTCCTTCGGTGGGATTATTCGCGGGAATTTTCGGACTGATTTATAGCCGGAGAAACGCAAGCCGCTAATGCGCGCAGCGATTCTTTTGTAAGCCAAAACCTGCGTCGCAGAACCCTATCGCTGGCAGGCGGCGAAGAGGGGCACGGCGTGCCGTGCCCCTGCGACGTACGCCTTACTTCGAAGGTCCCATGCCAGTGCAGATCGCCACAGCGGTGTTCGGGTTAATCGCGCTTTCGTCGAACTGAATGTGCTGAATCTTGCCTTCCTTATCGATGACGAAAGTCGTGCGTCGCGCCCACTCGTAATTGTCGCCGCCCATCGGGTATTGCTTCAAAATTCCGTATTCCTTCAGGACTGTGCGGTTCATATCGCTGAGCAGCGGAAAGGTGACGCCGATTTGCTTTGCGAAAGCTGCGTTCGCCGGAGGACTATCCGTGCTGATTCCAAACACCACCGACCCGCTGGACTGAATCTTAGCCAAATCAGACTGATAGGCTTTTAATTCGTCCGTTCAACCGGGTGTGAACGCGAGAACGTAGAACGCCAGAATCACGTTTTTCTTTCCCAAATAGTCGCTGAGCTTGACGGCGGTTTGCTGGTCGCTCGGCAGTGTGAAATCCGGCGCCTTTTCGCCAACTTTCAGGTTCGTCGTGGCGATCACGTCCTTCTGCTGCGCCGCCGGTGCGGGAGCAGCAGGGACCTGCGCCGCCAGCAGAAAGAACGCGAGGCAGCCAGCCAGGGCGGTGACCAATCGCTTCATGCGCGACCTCCTTTCGATTTACGACAATGGGGAATTATAGGCGCATACCGCCGAAGTTGGTAACAATTTGGCGCCAGGGGCCGTGAAAGCTCCTTCGCATCGATTAGCGACCGTTTCGTTACGAAAATGTCAACGGGATCAAACGCGCTCGAGCTCGGTCAGCATGAACGGTTCAGCGGATCGCTTGTGCAGATCGAGCCAGACTTGATCGGAGTGGGAAAGAAAAATCTGAACCACGCGCGGATCGAACTGGGTTCCGGAATAGCGTTTGATCTCTTCGCGCGCGGCCGAAATCGGCAGGGCTTTGCGATAGGGACGGTCGGAAATCATGGCGTCCAGCGTGTCCGCCACCGCGAAAATACGCGCGCCCAAGGGAATCTGCTCGCCGCGTAGTCCTCGTGGGTAGCCAGTGCCGTCGTAAAACTCCTGGTGCGCCAGCACGATTTCGGCAGCTTCGCGCAGAAATGGAATGCGCGCTAGCACGGCATAGCCGATATCGCAGTGTCGCCGCATAATTTCGCGTTCCTCAGGCGTCAGTGGTCCGGGCTTGCGAAGAATATGATCCGGAATACCCATCTTGCCGATGTCGTGCAAAAATGCCCCGCGCGCGATCTGCCGCAGCAGCGCTTTATCGAGGTTCATGCCCTTGGCGATAGTGATGGTAAACGCGGTGACTCGCTGGCAGTGACCTTCCGTCTCAGCGTCCTTCGCGTCGAGGGCACCGCCGAGAGCTTCGAGCGTGTAATCGTACGATTCCTCTAAATCCTGCAGAGCGACGGATAATTGCTGCGTCCGTTCCGCGACCAACTGTTCCAGATCGTTCTGATACGCCTGATTTTCGATCACCAGCCGCCGATGCTCCAGCGCCCGGCGCACACTCAGGTACAGCTGTTCCTTTTCGAATGGCTTAAGTATGTAGTCGTAAGCGCCGGCGCGGATCGCTTCCAGGGCGATCGAGATATCGTGCATGGCGGTGACCATGATCACCGGCACATCCGGATCGGAGCGGCGCAATTCAGCAAGCAGCTTCATGCCGTCCATCTCCGGCATCACGATATCGCTCATCACCAGGTCGAATCGATCGTTTCGAAACGCCTCCAGGCCGGCCCGCCCGTTGACGCACGGCACGCACTGGTAGCCCTGCGCTTCCAGCAGCGTCGATACCACTTCGCGAATCGCTTCTTCGTCGTCTACAACCAGGATTTTTTCTTTTGGCATTGGTGGCCGTCGCGAGGGCCATTATAAGGCAAGGCACACGCGCTACGCGCCTTAGTTGCCGTATTGTGAAACCGTGTGCTAGGTTCTGTAATGGCTTCCTGATATCCACGAAAAGATCGCTGGGCTCCGTCACTCAAGCGGTCAAGTGTCGCAAGTTATAGATTTTTATGACTTTTCTGTCCAACCCGGGATTCTTGGCGGTGGCTTTCATGGAATGCTCCGCCGCTTTCCTTCTACTGCTGCTTTACTCTCTGCTGTTGCCAAGTTTTACCGCACGTTTCTTCCGCTTCTGGCTCGCCGCTTGGACCCTTTATACCGCTCTGGAATGTGTGCGACTCGTATCTCTGGCGCGCGGGGGGCCGGGCGAGTCGGGAGTGGCAATTCTGATTTCTCCCCTGGTCGCCGGACTGGTTTTGGCCACCGCGCTGGAATGTTCGGGCAAGACCAACGTGATCGGCTTTCTGTGGCCCTGGGCGGTAATCGGCGAAAGCGGTATCGTCGCCCTCGGCTGGGTCACGGCGCTGCCGTCCGCGGATAAATGGGCGAGCGCGATATTCGTCTCCGGCCTCTACCTAGCGGCCGGATGGATTCTTTGGCGGTCGCAGTCCCGCCATCGAGGCGCTGGATGGATGCTGCTCGCGGCCGCACTGATCCTGCGCGGTCTAGACGGGCTGGATCGCCCAGAATGGACCACCGAGACCATTGGCCTGTTGCGCATCTCGTTTCACGGATTGCTCGGCTTGGCCATGGGCGTGTCGATGGCTGTGTTGGTTCTAGAGGCCAGTCGCTCCCGTGCGGAAGATTTGAATGAACGCCTGCGCCGCCTGGCGGTTATCAGCGCGGAAGCCATGCAGGCTCCCCGGGCCGAGGAAGTTTTTCGGCGCATTCTGGTCGAGGTGCTCGAAAGCCTTCATGCCTCTCAGGGACTGGTGCTGATGTTCGATGACCCGCAGCGCACCAAGTTCAGTCTCCGCGGAGCCGTCGGTTTCTCCGATCCCGAGAAAACCTCCAACGGGCGCATTTCCCCAGGCGAACCGTGGGTACAAGCTATATTGCAGAGCGAACGCCCCACGGTCGCTTACGCAGGCACCTCGGAATCGTCCCTCAAGCGCTGGATGCAGGCGGAAAAGTTGCTGGCGATGCTCTTGATGCGCATTCCTGGAAAGGACGCGCCGATCGGGCTGATCGCCATCGGTTCGAGCTCTCCCCGAAAATACGAGAGCGAAGAAGATCATTATGTAATGAACGTGGCTAACCTCCTGGGCCTGACGGTGCAGAATTTGGCTCTGGTGGAAAGCGTTTCAGCTTCCCAACGGCAGTGGGAGGCTACGTTCGATTCCATCGACGACTTAATTCTCGTCCACGATGCGGATGGCTGCATCATTCGCACCAATCGCGCGCTGGCGGCCCGCTTGCACGCCGCGCCCAACGAGATCGTGGGGCACGCCATCCGCGAGGTCTTGCGTCAGGGAAATGCTCCGTGGAACCGCTGCCCGTATTGCGAAAGCGCCGCCGGCGAGGCGGAAAAGTTCGACTCGTCCTTCGGCGGATATTTTCTGGCCACCGATTCGGCGCTTCACGATTCCAAGGGCAAGCGCCTTGGAACCATTCACGTTCTGCGCGATGTAACCACGCGCCGGCAAGCTGAAAACAAATTCCGCACGCTCTTCGAAAAAGTGCAGGAGGGCGTCTTTATTTCCACGCCCGACGGCCGTTTTCTCGACTTCAACAATGCCTTCATGCGCATTCTCGGATACGAATCACCCGAGGAGTTGGTTGCAGCGGACGTATCCTCGCAATTTTACGTCGATCCGGCCGATCGCGAGCGCCGCCACCGTTTGCTCCGCGAATACGGAGAAATAGCCGACTTCGAGTTCCGCTTTCGCCGGCGCGACGGCGAAATTCGCACCGCGCACGAATCCAGCTTCGCCACTCGCGACGAGTCCGGCGCAACCGTCGCCTACCAGGGTTTCCTGCTGGACATCACCGAACTGAAACACGCCGAGGCGGACGTCCGCCGGCGCAACCAGGAATTGCTGGCGTTGAACGCCATTGCCGATCTGCTCGGCCAAAATCCCGCTCTCGAAGAGGGCCTGCGTGCCGCGCTTTTGAAGATCACCGAGCTCTTTGCTCTGGATGTGGGCGCCGTATATTTTCTGGACGAACCTTCATCCAAGCTCGTGCGGCCGGTAACCGTGGGATTCCGCGCCGAAAATGTCCATCGGTTTGCGGCCATCGATCTCTCCGCGCCTTTGCTGGACCAGCTCCGCCGCGTGCACGCCACCGTGATCGCCGGCACTGCTCCCATCCTTCCCGAAGAATTCCGTCTCTTGCGCGGCAGCGAGAGCCTCGCGGCCTTGCAAGTTGTGGTTCTTTGGGCCAAGGATCGCATTATGGGGGTGCTGGTGATCGGCTGCCGCGATGCGCGCGAGTTCTCCGCGGCGGAAGTGAATCTGATATCCGCGGTAGCCAACCAGATCGCCACGGCCATCGACAAATCGCTCCTGTTGGAAAAGACGCGCGAAGCCTACGAATCCTTGCGTCACACGCAGCAACAGCTGCTGCAGAGCGAGAAAATGGCGGCCGTCGGACAGCTGATCTCCGGCGTCGCCCATGAGCTGAATAATCCCCTGACGGCCATTCTGGGCTATAGCCAGCTGCTTAAAACCGATGGCCTTCCCCCTGCGCGCAGCTCCGAATACCTGGAAAAGCTCCATCGCCAAGCCCAACGCACCCAGCACATCGTACAAAGCCTGCTGAGTTTTGCTCGGCAAAGGAAACCCCAGCGCTCTCCAGTCAGCCTGCACCAGATTCTGGAAGACACGCTGATTCTTCGCGAGTACGACCTGCGATTGAGCAAGATTCGCGTGCACCGCGATTTCGACCCTCATCTGCCCGTAACCTCTGCGGACTTCAATCAGCTGCAGCAGGTGTTCCTCAACATTCTGAACAACGCCATGGACGCCATTCACGAGACCGGCGAATCGGGCGATATCTGGATTCGTACGGAAGCCGCTTCGGGCAACCTCCGCGTGGAGTTCACCGATAACGGACCAGGTGTCCAGCATCCCCACCGCATCTTCGATCCTTTCTATACCACTAAGCCGGTCGGCAAGGGCACCGGCCTTGGATTGAGCATCTGTTACGGAATCGTGAAAGAACATGGCGGCGACATCGAAGCTCACAATTCGCCGCCGCGCGGCGCCACATTTGTCGTCACTCTGCCGTTGCTGGTTGGCGGTTCTCGGCCGCCCACCGATCGCACTGCCGCCACCAAAGCCATGATCCCGGGCAAAATCCTGTTAGTGGACGACGTGGAAACCGTGCTTCAGCTCGAGGAGGAAGTTCTTGGCGCCGCGGGTGCATCCGTGCGCCTGGCGCGAAGCGCGCAGCAGGCCATTGAAATCTTGCTACGAGAGCCGGTGGACGCAATCGTGTGTGATTCCAGATTGCAGGGTCAGGACTCGGCCGCCGATCTGTATCGCTGGATCGAGAAAACACGGCCGGAGATGGCCTCCCGTCTGCTCTTCACCGTTTCAAATGCCGGCGAAGAAAGCGAATCTCCGTTCTTGCGCATCACCGGCTGTCCAGCTCTCCGAAAACCATTTAAGATCGAGGAATTCCTGAGCGCGGTGAAATCCGTCCTTTCCACGGCGTTACCCAGCCCCGCACGCACCTGATGTCGAATTGCAATGTCCTTCTTTTCCCGGCAAAGTATGGCAAAGTATGGCTTGCGGTTCGCTTGATTTCGCATCATTCTGGCTGTCGGCCAACTACCGGGCGCCGCTTCGACGGTGCGGATGGACTGGCTATAAGCGGAGAGCGTAAGAAAGTGGATCCAACTCCACCGGCATTTCCCAGCGTGCTGCGATTCACGGCAGGATGCATCGCTCTAGTCGCCTGCTGCGTGCTTTGCATCTTCGCCTTTTCGGCCTCGGCGCGCACGCACCAATCCTCCACAAACGTTCCCGGTCAAAAGCTTGGCCCCCGCGCCCAAGCCGGAGAAAAACTCTACGCGCAATCTTGTTCGTTCTGCCACGGCGAAGGCGCTTTGGGAGCGCAGGCGCCCAACTTGCGCAATCTCGGTCTAAGCGTGAAACAGCTGGAAGCCGCCATTGCCAACGGCAAACTGGGCACTCCCATGCCCGCGTTTAAGACCACTTATAGCCAGACGCAGATCGCTGACATCGCCGCATATATTCTTTCGTTTTCTACCAACCCCGTCGCGGCCAGAGGAGCGGAAGCGCGCGCCGCGTCCATGCCCGGCGGCGCGGTTTACGCCAGGTATTGTGCTGTGTGCCACGAGGCTGGCGGCCCTCCATATTTGAATCACTACGTGCTAAGCGCCGCGTCGCCCGACTACATTGTCTACATGCTCTCCGCGGGAACCATGCACGTTCAAGGTGCGCATCTGACCCGCAAGCAGAAAATCGAAGTCGCCGAATTTCTTACCGGCAAGAAAATCGGCAGTGAGCCAAAAGCCGCCACGCCCGCGAATGAATGCTCGTCGGCGCAGCCCTCCAATTTTTCCGGGCCAGAGTGGAACGGCTGGGGAACAAATCTGGAAGAAACGCGCTTTCAGTCTGCCGCCGCCGCAGGGCTTTCTGCCAGCGAAGTGCCGCACCTAAAATTGAAATGGGCGTTCGGAATTCGCGGAGGCTTCACTTCCTATGCGCAACCAATTGTGGTTGGCGGACGCGTGTTCGTCGGAGGCCCGCTCGGCGGCGTATATTCACTGAATCCTTCCACTGGCTGCACCTACTGGACGTTTCATGCCAGTGCGGGCGTACGCACCGCGATCACCATCGGTCCCCACGGCCACTCCTATTTCGGCGATCTTCGCGCCAACGTCTATTCGCTGAACGCGACAACCGGCCGCCCGCTTTGGCAAACGCGGCTCAGCCTGCATCCCTACGCGCGCATCACCGGATCGCCCGTGCTGTATAACGGCAAGCTGTACGTTCCCGTTTCCTCGCGCGAAGAATGGATGGCCGCCGACGCGCACTACCACTGCTGCACGTTTCGAGGATTCATGGCCGCTCTCGACGCGCGCACCGGAAAAATCCTCTGGAAGACGTACACCATCTCCGAGCCTGCTCGTCCGACTCATAAAAACAAAATCGGCACGCAGCTTCTCGGCCCTTCCGGCGCCGGTCTGTGGTCCACGCCCACGATCGACACTAAGCGTGGAGTGCTTTACATCGGCGCGGGCAACAACTATTCCGATCCCGCCACGCCCATGAGCGACGCGATCCTGGCCATCGACCTGCATAGCGGGAAAATCGCCTGGTCGCGACAAATCACCGCGGACGATACCTACAACGTAAGCTGCTATCGCAGCGATCCGGTGAACTGTCCCGCGAAGCAGGGCCCAGATTCGGACTTTGGTTCATCGCCGGTTTTGCGCAATCTGCCGAACGGACGCCGCGTGCTGGTGGTCGCGCAGAAATCCGGAATCGTCTTCGGTCTCGATCCCGACGACAAAGGCAAAATTCTTTGGCAAACGCGCATCGGTCGCGGCGGTCCGCTCGGTGGCGTTGAATGGGGCCCAGCGGCGAACTCCAAAACCGCGTTCGTAGCTCTTTCTGATTTCGCAATGAAGCCAGGCCCGCAAGGATTAATTCCCGATCCAAAAGTGGGCGGCGGCATGTTTGCTCTTCGACTCACCGATGGTCATCAGCTCTGGAACACCCCTCCGCCGTCGGACGGTTGCGGCGCACCGCGATGCAGTCCCGCGCAATCGGCCGCCGTTTCGGGCATGCCCGGCGTTGTATTCTCGGGCGCCGATTCGGGACATCTCCGCGCCTATTCCACTTCCGATGGCAAAGTTTTGTGGGATTTCGATACCGCGCGCGACTTCAAGACCGTCAATGGCGTCCCCGCGCGCGGTGGCACGATCGACGGTGGAGGACCGGCAATCGCCGGTGGAATGGTGTTCGTCGATTCAGGATACGGATCGGTTTACGGCATGCCGGGAAACGTGCTGCTGGCGTTTGGTCTACAATGAGGCCGCAGCGCCGCCCATCGGATTTGCGAAAACCCTTGCGCACTGCGGGACAAAATATTCTCCGCATAAAGTGGCTGGCAAGACTTCTCGCCGCCATCATCCCGTTGGCTCTCGCGGCAGCAGCCACGGCGCGGCAACCGGCGACGCGCCAATCCGCCCGTCCGATGTCGCGTCCGATAGCGGATGTTACGCCGCCAACTCCAACGTCGTATCCGGCTGCCACAGCAACTCCGCCCGTCACCGAAACAAATCAGCAATTTCTGGGCGCGGCCGACCAGGTCCTCGCGCAGATGAGCCTCATCGTCGATTTGCCGGTCAAGCGTCCCTTGAAGAAAAGCCTCCGCTCGCGTGCGCAAATCCGCGCGTACTTGCTGAAAGAACAAAAACACGGCGAGAGCAAATCTCAGGATTACGCGGACGAGAAATCCCTCGAAGCCTTTGGCCTTATTCCCAAAGGCTTCGCGCTCGACTCGTTCATGATCGATCTGCTTACCGAACAAGTCGCCGGAATGTACGATCCCAAGGCCAAGGAGTTTTACATCGCCGATTGGATTCCCATCGGCGATCAGCGCGGCGTCATGGCCCACGAAATGACCCACGCCCTCGAGGATCAATCATTCCACGTCGAGCGATGGATGAATGCGGCGCGCTCCAACGACGACGCCGAAATGGCGCGCGACTCGGTCAGCGAAGGCAGCGCCATGGTGGCCATGATCGATTACAGTCTCCGCGACACACACGTGAGCGTGCGCGATCTGCCCGACTTGGCCGAATTGGTCGGGTCCGGCGCATTCATGAGCATGGGCCAGGATCCGCTGCTGTCGAAGGCGCCACCGTACATCCGCGATTCTTTGGTCTTCCCGTATCTTGAAGGCACAACTTTCACGCAGGAGTTTCTGAAGGCGCACACTGGATGGGTGGACTTGCATCTGCTCTTCGAAAATCCGCCGGTATCCACGCAGCAGATCATGCATCCCGCTCTGTATCTGAAAGGCGTAAAACCGGCGGACGTCGGGCTGCCCAAATGGAAGCGCGTGGTGCCGAAAAATTGGAAGCTGCTGGAACAAAACGTCATGGGCGAATTCGGCTTGCAAGAGCTGCTGAAGCAATTTATCGGCGAAAAACGCGCCGAGGCGATTTCGCCGGCATGGTCCGGCGACCGTTACGCGGTCTTCGAAGTTAAGCAGACCGGAGAAACGCCGATCGTGTATCGGCTCAAGTTGGACAATAGCCTGGACGCAGCGAAGCTCTTCGGCGAATTCAGCGACGCGCTCGAAAAAAAGTACGCCGCCCGCACGCAGACCGAAAGCCAGCCAAATTTTCTGGAATTTCAGACCGCCAGCGGCGGCGTATTTCTGCGCTGCATTGCCGACGAATGCCTCGATGTGGAGAGCACCTCGCGCGCCACATTCGACAAAATCGATCGCGCCATCGGCTGGACGCCAGCGCCCGCCGCCGCATCGAGCGCGTCAAGCGCGTCGATCTCGGTGCCAGCGCCCGGTCGTCGGGAAGAAACCGCGCGAGCATCCACGGCGCAGCCGTTTGTGGTTCAATAATCTTGGGGAGCGAATCCATTTCGATGTTTGAGTCGCACCGCATTCCGGAGCCGGAGGTGATGGACGATTCGGGCGAAGTCGAAGCCTACTCGTCCGCGGCGGCGCAAACCTACCTAAAGAAGCTCGACCAGACGTTCGTCGACCATGCCTTGCGTCTCGTGAACCGCCGCGAACGCGGCCGCGCCCTCGATATCGGCGCCGGTCCGGGCCAAATCGTCATTAAACTCGCGCGCCATCTCACTCGCTGGAAATTCCTGGGCGTCGACCGTTCGCCGCAAATGATTGCGGAAGCAACCGCGAACCTGGCAGCTGCCGGACCGGAGCTAGCCGGCCGCGTCGAATTTCAGATCGCCGATGCCAACGCTCTGCCGTATCCCGATGCCACTTTCGATCTGGTGATGTGCAATTCCGTTTTGCATCACATGGCCGAACCGGAACGTCTGCTGGCGGAAATCGCGCGTGTGGCCAAACCCCGCGGCGCGGTTCTGCTTCGCGATCTGCGCCGGCCCAACCGCCTCGCTTACAAGTGGCATGTTCGACGCCACGGCCGCCATTACTCCGGCAAAATGCGCGAACTCTATCGCGCCTCCGTCCGCGCCGCCTACGTCGTTCCCGAGCTTCAGCGGCTCGTCGAAGTCTCTCGCCTGAATGGCGGCCGCCTTTTCAACCAGCCGAGCACCCACATCGGCGTCGAGCGCCCCCTCGGCGAGTAACCACCGAACCTAGCGTTTCAGTGGGCGCGGGACAAGCACCGGCGTTCAGTTTCCAGCTGCCGAATCGTCACAAAAGCCAGCAGAATCCAGCAGCGTCCGCTGCGTTCTGCGCTCCAGCCGCACCAGTCGCCGCTTAAACCGCTCTTTGTGCCGCCTATACGCAACCGGCTCAATCGTTCCCAGCCGATTGGCTTTGCGCAGCAGCGCCAGTGCTTCGCGAACCAGCGCGGCAGCTTTCTCATGATCGCGCGCGCGGCGCTCCAGATGAATCGCCAATTGCTCGTACGCTTCCAGTCCCTCGCGCGAATCGCCTAGCATCTGTTGCCAAAGCGTCTGCGCCTGATCGAATTCGCCCGCGCGCTTCGCCAGCAGCGCCAGCGAACGCCGCGCCTTCCGGCCCGCCTCTTCCGGCAACTTCGAGCTGATGGAACACGCGTACAAGCTGCGGGCGCGAACCGTTTCTCCGCGCCGTTCGCAGATTCGCGATACGCCATAAAGCTCCAGCGCATCCTTCCAGCGCTCCTCCGGATTGGCCAGCAGCCCCAGCACTCGTGTGGCCAGCGCCGCCAGTCCCCGCAAATCCATCTGATTGTGTTGAAAAATCGGTACCAGCGGATCGGGCGAACCTCCGCGCAAATAATCGAAATAAATCGACGGGATCATCTCGGACGGAAGATCGTCACATCGATTCCACCCAAGCACGTGGCGTTCGAGTTCCGGCAGGCGCACCGAACCGAGCCGCGGCCGCCACAAATGGCGAGCCGGATGCAGAAAATCGAGATGCGCGCGCGGTGCGGGTGTCGTGATTGTTCGCGTCATGCGATAGCGCGTTTCCAGCAGCGGCCAATCGAACGATTTGCCGTTAAAAGTGACCAGCACGCGCCGCTCGGCCATGCGCTCCGCCAGTTGCAGCAGCAGCGAATGCTCTTCGCTATGCTCGCGCATGAAAAGCTGCTCCACTTCCAGGCCGCCCGCGTCCCACCACGCGATGCCCACCAGAAACGCGTACATTCCCGAGCCGCCCGACATGCCGGTGGTTTCCGTATCGAGAAACAGCCACTGTTGTGGGTCGGCAACTTCTTTCGGAGCGTCAGGCGCGATCAAACGCAGCGCCGCAAGATCGAGCGGGCCGTCCGGAGCGCCCAGGTCGTCGCCGGCGGCAACCTGTTCCGAAAACCAGCGCCGCAACCAAAGATGTTCCCCAAATTGATTGCTCCGCGGCACCGCGCCTAAAATTTGCGCCAGCCGTTCGGCGCCCGCCGGAATTTCCGGCGTTATTCCGCGGACTAGCGGCTCGCTGTCCCCCGCACCGACCGGCACGTATTCGCGACGCGGCACCGGTTTCAGCGCTGCCAGTCCCGAGTATGGATCGCGCGCTTGGCTCATGCCGCGCTCGCCACATCGGCTGTAGAACAAAGCCGGTTCACAATCGCCAGCGCTGCTTCTTTTGTTCGTTCGCTTTTTTCACCAGCCGGGCCCACACACGAAGGGCAGCCGCTATCGCACGGACACGCCGCAATCATCTCCCGAGTTCGCCGCAGCAGCAGATCGCAAACGCGACAAAGCGGTTCGCTGAAGCCAATCCCGCCCGGGTACGCGTCGTAAAGATAAAGATTCGGCTCGAAAAATTCCTTCTCCTTGTCCAACTCAGCCATCGACGGCGGCGCTTCCTGCCATTCCGTTGCAACGCCGGGACTAGGTGGCCGCTCGCCGACGGCCGTCCCCAGATCGCGCCGATCGCACATCAGCAACAGAGAAGCCATCGACTCCAGCGCGTGCAGCAGGCCATAAATCCCGCTTTGCCGCTCGGAAAGCGCGAAAGGCAGGCTCTCAAGCAGCGGCCGCTCCAACGTGAGCCAGAATGCCGTCGTGTGCATCTCGTTTTCCGGCAGCTCCAGCTTGCCGTCGCCGATATTTTCATTAGTGAAAAATTTGATTTTCTTGAAGCCGATCACCTGCGATCGCACCAGCACATCTCCATGCGCCTTGGCCGCTGGTCCCGCCGCACTTTCTTCTTCCGCGATTTCCAGCACGCGGACCTGCGTGTAGCGGATCGCGTCCGTGTAGTAGTCCACGTTCACCGGCTTTACGTACGCTTTGCGCTCCTCGAAATCCAATCGATCGACGTGATATTGCTGTCCCTGGTGCAAATAGATCGCTTTCGGATGCACGGTGGTCAGCGCCGACGAAAAATCCACCTCGCCAATTACTTCCGGCTCGCCATGCTCGTCGTCGCCCTTCGTGTCGATGATGATGAAATTGTCGGACGTGACCGAGCGCAGGCTCACGGTATCCGCCGGGTATGCTTCCTGCACCCAGTGCCAATTGCCGCCGCTGCGGTGCAGGTATCCGGCTTCGGCCAGCCTCACGCAGAGCTCCTGCACGTTCACGCTGCCAAATTTCTCGTCCGGCACGATGGGCAGCTCGAACGCCGCGCATTTCAGATGATTCACCAGAATTTCCAGATTGTCCGGCTGGATAAACGCATGTTCCGGCGAGCGCCCGAAAAAATAATCGGGATGCTGCACGATAAACTGATCGATCGGAGCGGAGGACGCCACCAGCACCGCGCAAGACGTTCCGCTGCGGCGGCCCGCACGCCCCGCTCGCTGCCACGTGGACGCAATCGACCCGGCATAACCCGCCATCACGCATGCGTCCAGCGAGCCGATATCGATGCCCAATTCCAGCGCGTTGGTGGCCACCACGCCGCGGACGCGCCCCTCGCGCAATCCGCGCTCGATGTCGCGCCGCTCCCCCGGTAAATATCCGCCGCGGTAACCCCGAATCGGCTCGGGCGCGCCGGGCTGCGGTCGATTTGCCTGCTGCAAATATGTCAACAGCACTTCGGTATGCAGCCGGCTATTCGCGAACACGATGGTCTGCAGGTTGCGCGACAGCAGCTCTTTCGCCACCCGCGTGGTCTCGTTCAAATAGCTGCGCCGGATTCCCAAGTTGCGGTTGATCATCGGCGGGTTATAGAAGACGAACAGCTTTTCTGCCGCTGGCGCGCCGTTTTCTTCCACGCTCTCGACCGGCCGCTCGAGAAGTTGCCCGGCCAACTCGCCGGGATTCGCAATCGTCGCCGAGCAGCAAATAAATTGAGGACTCGAGCCGTAGAAATTCGCGATGCGCCTCAATCGCCGCAGCACGTTGCCGAGATGGCTGCCGAACACGCCGCGATAGGTGTGCAGTTCGTCGAGCACGATATAGCGGAGATTCTCGAACAGGCGCATCCATTTCGTGTGGTGCGGCAGGATGCCGCTGTGCAGCATGTCCGGATTCGTCAGGATCACATGCCCGCGCTCGCGAATCGCTTTTCGCGCGTCGCTCGGCGTATCGCCGTCATACGTGAACACGCCGAAGCGGTCGTCCAGCCGTGTGGCTAAATCGTGCAGCTCCGCGAGTTGATCCTGTGCTAGCGCTTTGGTAGGGAAGAGGTACAGCGCGCGCGTGTCCGGGTTTTCCAGCACCGCATTCAGCACCGGCAGGTTGTAGCAGAGAGTCTTGCCGGACGCCGTCGGCGTCACCACAACGAAATCTTTCCCATCGCGCGCCAGTTCCGCCGCGGCCGCCTGATGCGAATAGAGCTGTTCGATTCCCTTGGCGCGATACGCCCCAGCAAGCTCCGGCCGCACCCACTTCGGCATCGGACGAAATTCCGCCTCGCGCGCCGGTATTTGACGGATCGCGGTAAGCACCTCGTCGCTTCGGTGCTTGGCAGTCAGGGAAGCAAGCGCCTCCTGCACGATATCCAGAG
>DATLSB010000024.1:0-5100 GCA_035534415.1 Candidatus Dormiibacterota bacterium
GTCCTGCAGTGCACGGGAGCGAAAACCGATTCGTGCCTTTCGTCGGCGCAGGTGACGGCGCTGCAGAAGGTTTTTGCCGGGCCGCGTGATTCGCATGGACTCGATCCGTACGTAGGGCGTCCTTACGATTCGGGAGTCGCAATTTACATGCCCGGCACGTTCGGTTCGGTGCTGCCACACTCCGGGCCGAGCATGTTTGGGAGGCCGAACCTCTCGATGAGCGTGGACGTGGACGCGCTCGAACGCCAAGCCGCGGATGATCCCGTGGAGGCGCTTACGGATACCACATTTACCAACCTGAGCACTTTCGCCGCGCATGGCGGCAAGCTCATCTTTTTTCATGGACTAAGCGATCCGGTGTTTTCGCCGTACGATACGCTGCAGTATTACAACGAGATGGCCAAGGCCAATGGCGGCGAGGATCAGGTGCAGAACTGGAGCCGCGTCTTTCTCGTTCCAGGCATGAACCATTGCGGCGGCGGACCCGCTCTCGACAAGTTCGATGCGCTTGGCGCGGTGGTGAAATGGGTGGAGCAGGGCGAAGCTCCCAATTCGATTGTCGCGACCGGGAGTCATTTCCCGGGCGAGAGCCGGCCTCTGTGCGCGTATCCGAAGCATGCGCAGTATAAGGGATCGGGTGATCCTAAGGACGCGGCGAGTTTTGTTTGCGCGGATTAAGTCTATCCGGGGGGGGGTAACGAAGTGAAACGTCTGAAAAACATCGCTCGATGCGCCGCCGGATTCTTTTTGTGCGCCGCTGTCTCCGGGTTGGGACAGCCTGCAGCGAGAGCGCAAACCTCTAAAACGCCTGCGGAATCCTGCGCCAATCTTACTAGTTTGCGTATTCCCGGCGTGGCGATGACGATCACCAAAGCTATGGTCGTCCCCGCGGCGGCAGCAGGAACGATTCGAGCAGCTCCATTTCAGCCGCCGATTCCCGTGGCGATTCCCGCGTATTGCCGCGCCGACGGCGAAATCGATCCGCGCACGGGCGTCGATGGGAAATCCTATGCGATTCGGTTTTCCATCGCGCTGCCGGAAAAATGGAACGGGCGGTTTCTGTTCCAGGGCGGTGGCGGACTCGATGGGTCCGTCGGGATGCCGCTGGGTGCCACGGCTGCGGGCGACGATCCGGCTCTGGCGCGAGGCTTTGCGGTGGTATCCAACGATTCGGGCCACGAAGGCGCGGTGTTCGACGCGTCTTTTATGAAGGATCAGCAAGCCGCGCTCGATTTCGCTTACAAGGCCATCGGCAAAGTTACGCCTGTGGCCAAGCAAATCATCGCGCAGTACTACGGCGAGCCAGCCGCGCATTCGTATTTCGTGGGATGTTCGACGGGCGGCAGGGAAGCGATGCTGGTTTCCGAGCGCTATCCGACCTACTTCAATGGCGTGGTGGCGGGCGATCCCGCCATGCGAACGGACAATTCCAACGCGGGCGATGCTTGGGCGGCAGTGGCGTTCAATGCAGCGGCGCCGAAAGACGCATCGGGCAAGCCGGAGACTGGAAAGCTATTTTCGGCGAGCGACCGAAAGCTGCTGATCGATTCGATTTTGGGCGAGTGCGACGCGAAAGACGGTCTGAAAGACGGCATGATTTTCAATTTTCAGGCCTGCCACTATAATCCAGCTGTTTTGCAGTGCAGCGGAGCGAAAACGGATGCGTGCCTTTCCGCGGTGCAAGTAGGCGCGCTGCAAAAAGCATTCAGCCCGTTAAAGGATTCCCTGGGAAACGTGATCTATCCGGCGTTTCCGTTTGACTCGGGAGTCGCGGCTGCTCCACCGCAAGTGATGGTGTCGGGGCTCGTGCCGAGTGGCACGCCCGCTAGCCCCTTCGGTCCCGACCTGGCTACCACTTATGATCCCGATAAAGTGGAAGCGACGATCGCCGCGGATGGGGAAAAAAGGTTGGCCGACACATACTACTGGACGAACCTCTCCACATTTTCGGGGCGGGGCGGGAAACTGCTTTTCTACCATGGGCTGAGCGATCCGTGGTTTTCACCGCTCGATACGCTCGGCTACTACAAAAACATGGCCAGCGCCAACGGCGGCCTCGATCAGGTGGAGAACTGGAGCCGAATCTATCTGGTTCCCGGCATGAGCCATTGCGGAGGCGGTCCGGCTACGCTCGACAATTTCGATATGCTCAGCGCGGTAGTCAATTGGGTTGAAAAAGGGACGCCGCCGGATTCGGTGATTGCCACGGGCAAGGACTTTCCCGGGCGCAGCCGTCCGCTGTGCGCGTACCCGAAGCATGCGCAGTACAAAGGCTCGGGCGATCCGCAGGACGCGTCGAATTTCGTTTGCGGCGATTAGCGTCGCCGGGCTGGGGCGCATAGGCGCGCTTTTAATTTGAACGGCGGCGCGAACGCAGGAGGTTCCGTGAGTCAACTAGGCGAAATTGTACCGATCAAGCTCGAATACGTATTTCAGATCCGCATCGATTTTCAGGAGCGCGTCTCGTTTGACACGCCGACAGGGCGCCGCGCGTATGTTCCAGCAATATCAGGCGTGATTGAAGGGCCGCGTCTGCAAGGGCGGGTCGTCCCGCACAGCGGCGCCGATTATGCCGCACACGGCCGCTTGAACGCGCACTACATGCTGGAAGCGTCCGACGGCGCGATGATCTATATCAATAATGGCGGCTATCTCTATCCCGCCGACGGCAAGCCAATCGACCGCAACGATCCGACCTGGGGCGGCGATCGCGAATTCTATTTTCGATGCACGCCGGTGTTCGACACGCCGGTGGGACCTCACGATTGGCTGACGCGAACGGTGATTGTCGGCACCGCCAAGCGTTACTCCAGGCCCGACCACACCATCTTCACGTATTACGCGGTGCTGTAGCTGCTTCATGCAATCAGGACCCACTCCGGTTAACGGCATCACCGCAGGCGCGAGCGAAAGCGGCGAGCGCAGCGCGGCGTCGTCGCACGACGCAAATTACGCTCTCGGTGTCCTCTGCGCCATTTACGTGTTGAATTACGCCGACCGCGGCATCTTCAGCTTGCTGCTCGACTCCATCAAAAGAGATTTTCGTGTTTCGGATACGGTCATGGGCCTGGTCGGCGGCCTCGGGTTTGCGCTGTTCTATTCGATTTTGGCGCTGCCGATCGCGCGCTGGGCGGACCATTACAGCCGCCGATTCATTCTCACCGCCGGCCTGGCGGTCTGGAGCTTGATGACTTGTCTTAGCGGAGTGGCCGTGGGCCCGTGGCAGCTTGCGCTGGCGCGCCTGGGTGTTGGCGCCGGAGAAGCCTGCGGTATCGCGCCATCGCATTCGATGCTGTCGGACATGTTTCCTAAAGAAGCGCTTCCTCGCGCGCTTTCGATCCTTACAGCCGGCAGTTCGGTCGGAATGTTCGTCGGCTCGGTGCTCGCTGGATTCATAGCGCAGCATTATGGATGGCGTTGGGCGTTTATCGCGGCGGGACTGCCGGGAATCGGCGTAGCCATCCTGTTTCGGTTTACGGTGAAGGAGCCGGCGCGCGGAGCGATGGAAGGGCCGCGCGCGAATACGAATTTGTTTTCGGTGATGGAGACGCTGCGATTTCTTTTCAGCCAGCGCTCGTTCGTCTACATCACCATCGGCGGAACTTTTATGGGAGTGACGCTCTACGGTTTTCAGCTTTGGGCGCCGGCATTCCTGGAACGAGTGCACCACTTGAGCACCGCAACGATCGGCGTGCTGACTGGGGTAATGTTTGCCATCTTCGGCGTAGCGGGCGTGCTGATCGGCGGGTTCTTCGCGGAGCGGCTGGGAAAACGCGACATTCGCTGGCGGCTCAACGTGCCTGCAATCGCTTCGGTCGCTTCTTGCCCGGTGTCGCTGCTTTTCTTGTTTCTGCCGTCACTGCGCGGATCGCTGATCTGCTGGGCGCTTTCTACGATGTGCATTTTCGCGTACGCAGGTCCGATCTATGCGGTATATCAGACGATTTCGATGGTGCGCATGCGAGCTCTCGCATCCGCTACGTTCTTGTTTCTGGGCAATTTGCTTGGACTCGGCGCTGGATCGACCGTGATTGGCTTCATCAGCACCGAGCTGAGCCACCGATATGGAGCGCTGTCGATCCGGTATTCGATGATTTTCCCCAGCGTGCTCGGGCTTTTCGCTGGAGTGTTGTTCTGGATCGGCTCGCGCTATTTGGCGGCTGATACGGCGCGAGCCTCTGCTCCAGAACCCGCCAGCGGCGATTGATCCTGCGACCGCATTCTTCTTCCGGTATCGCTCTCAGGAGTTCGGCGAAAAGCGGGAGTGCAGATCACCACTCTCGCGCCAACGCCTAGCTCAGAGTGATGCGGAAGGTCGCAAATCGCGCCGAATTTACCTTCACGCGAATTTCGTACTTCCCAGGTCCGAGGTTTACGTTGTTGCCGTAATGCGTGGTGCCGGGTCCTTTGCCGGCCACGTGCATGCGCGCAACCGGAAGCTGTTTCCATTGCTTCCACGCGCTTTGCCTGTAGGCGATTGTTACTTTCGCGTTTTCGACCGCCTTGCCATCTTTTTTGACGAACACGACGAGATGGTGGTTGGGATGTTCGGGGCCGTTCGCTGCCATCGCCATGGCACCTCCATCGTGCATCATCTCGGCGTGCATGCCGTGGAACGATTCCGCCGGCAGAACTTTGAGATTGATCGTATAGGGGCCGGATCGAGCCACTTCGTTGACGTTTTGTGCGCGGCTCGCGGTTGGTATAAGCAGCAGCGCGCCGCACGTGAATGCGATTATGGAGAAGAGCAAGGATGAGCGAGTTGGAGCTGGACTGTGAGTTTTCATGGCGCCCTAAGAATAGCAGCGCGGTTTGGCTTCGTTCAAGCAGGAGCTAACGTGAAAACGGCTCGACACTGAGCGGCCAATCAGTTGTCTCTCAGTCCGCGGACGCGGGTTTCGCCACGGGTGCAGCGGCCGTGCGCGATTGGGTCAGTGAGGCGGTGCGCTCGCTGGTTGCATTCTTTGCGAGCGCGGCTCGGACTTGCTTCTCAAGCTCAGCCGGCGCCAGCCACCCGTCGTGGCTCCAGATTATTTCTCCCGATGGCGAGCTGAGCGAATACCACGGCAAGTCTTCGACCTGGTAGCCATCGCCCAGGCG
>DATLSB010000025.1:0-27723 GCA_035534415.1 Candidatus Dormiibacterota bacterium
CACGGAGCGAAAGGCTATTCTCGTGCATGGCTGCTCTTGGTCGTTACCGCGCGTGCCGTCCGCCCTCGACTAATGGAACTCGATCCGCAGCGAATCAGCCAGCGGGAGAAGCTAATTCTAGCGGGGCTCTATCTCTCAAAATACGACTCGGCCGGATTGAGGCGGCTCGGGCTCGAGAGCTTCACCGAGGCCTTCAATGCGATCGGATACGCGATCGGATCGAAGCCCGCCTCCGTAAAGAACTACCGTGACGAATTTGACCCAATCTTCCCTAACAGGAGGAAGGGCTGGCACAAGCGGGAAACCCGCGCTTACTGCATGAAAATCCTGGAACAGTACAAACGGCTTGACCTGGAAACTTTCACCGGGCTGGTGAAATCGTTTGTCGGAATCGACGAGAATACCTGGAGTCAGTTCCGGCCCGGACGCCACGGCGACCGCCAACCCCAGTCCAATTTCGCGCAGAGGCTAATCACAGGCCTAGCCGCGGAGAAATACTTCGAATCGATCCACCCCACCCTGTCCGAGTTCGCCGCATATGGCCTGCAAAATACTACACAGCTCGGGTGCGGCTACGACTTCCGGCTGGAAAGCGTCGCTGGCGACGAGAATTTTCTCGCCATCGAGGTCAAGGGCTTGAGCGACCAAACCGGCAGCGTGGCGTTTACCCCAAAAGAACACCAAGTGGCCAGTGTCCTGAAGAGTCGGTTCTTTCTGTTTGTCGTAAAGAATTTTCGCGAAAAGCCATACCACGAAGTATTCCAGAATCCCCTGTCCTCCAAGCTCCAATTCAAGCGAATGGAGAGAATGGCGGTTCAGCTTTCTTGGGTCACAAAGCTCTGAGACCCTATGGGCACACCGCGCATGGGAAGAACGGAGACCTATCATGCCTTGCAGCGGACAAACCGAACCAAGGCGGCGGAGATCGGTGGCTGCCGCCCGAGCCGGCATTATCCCAGCGTCCGACGACATCGCAGATGAAGCAAGAACCCGGCTAAGGTATGCCGCCTCGCTTGTCCGGACGATGCGGCGCATGGCTGGCACGAGCCCACGAGCAACCGACGAGATCGTAATTACGGACATTCTCGCCGGTCTACGTTATTACTGCGCAACGAAAGGCTGGTCGTTCAAACAGCTCGATCTCGCTGCAGAGGTGGACGACGACGATTGGCAGAACACTCTGCGAGCAGAAGGGGTTTGCGTCGGACCCTGAACAGCGCGCCGGGAGCAAACTCGCTGCCTGACAGGCACCGACCGGTGCGGCGGAGTCCGGGTAGCACGCAACGATCGAAAAAAGAGCAGAACCGCGCGCCAAGCGGCATCTGCCATTTTGGCACTCTCGCCGCGTAAATCTTTCCTATTGAAATCTGTTTACCAGTGTGCTAACATTCCTTGTTTTTCTTGCCCGTTCCGAAGCAGCCGAGGGCGGCCAAGATGATTTCGAGAGACCTATCGGCGGCAAACACGGCTCGTGTGTCTGCACAGCGAGCTAGGGGAGACAGAGCGGCAAAGAAAACGCCATGAAGGGCTCAACGGTAATTCCTCACCCCGCTCCGTTGACCAGCGACATCTTCGCCATTCCTTCACTCCTGCCCTTCATTTCTACCCGGAACAGTCAATCGAGTAGAAACGCACCTAAGTTATTGAAAACACACGGTCGGGTATGGCTCTACCCGGAACGTCGCGGCGCATGTTTTTACGCACACTTTTCACGCAGAATGTCACCATCAGCCTGCGCTTGCTCCCCAGCGTTTCACTTCCACTCCAAAGGGCGGAACGCTCAATCGACCTTCGCACCACCTAAGTCATTGAAAGCAAAAGCCAGTCTACACCGAAGGGCGGAACATCGCGTCACATACTCCATGCGCGCATATTCGCGGCTGCGGTGCGTCTCAGTGCTTATGCCGCTGGACGTTAGCCGCCGCACAACGCCGAACAACGTTGTTCCAAATACCGATCGGAGCATTACCCGCCGTCTGATAAAATTACCAATTTGCGGGCTGCGGAGCGGACCGGCCGTGGATGATCGCACCATAGCGAGGCGCTTTTTCATCAGCGGAATCGTGCAAGGTGTCGGCTTCCGCTACTTCGCGCAACGCGCTGCCGCGCGCCTGGGAATTACCGGCTACGCGCGCAATCTTTCCGATGGGCGCGTGGAAGTATATGCGACCGGCTCGCCGGACGCGCTCAAAGCTTTCAGTAAGGAACTAAAACAGGGCCCGCGCGGCGCGTCCGTATCCCGCGTGAGCGAAGAAGACGCCGGCGTGCAGGACGCTTACGCGCGGCGATTTGTGATCGAGTATGACGCGTGACTCGCCGGGCCGTTCATCGGCGACACTGCGAATAGGAAAAAGATTGAACGACGTTCGCGCTCAGTGAACACGAACCACCACACGAGGAATAATGGACAACCTGAAAAAGCTCATCCGCGAAATTCCGGACCATCCAAAACCGGGCATCCTGTTTTACGACCTCACGACGCTGCTGAAAGATCGCGAAGGTTTTCACGATCTCGTCGATAAGCTCTGCAATCATTACGAGGGCAAGCGAGTGGATGTAGTCGTTGGAATTGAAGCGCGCGGATTTATTTTCGCGCCCGCGCTGGCCTACCGGCTGCACGCCGGTTTCGTCCCAGTACGGAAGCCGAAAAAGCTGCCTTGGAAGACCGCAAGCGAAAGCTACCAACTCGAATACGGCACGGACACGCTGGAAATTCACGAAGACTCGGTCACGCGCGGACAGCACGTGCTGATCTGCGACGATCTTCTTGCTACTGGCGGCACCGCTGCTGCGGCTACCGCGCTGGTTCGCAAGCTCGGCGGAGAGGTAGTAGGCGCCGCCTTTGCGGTAGAATTAAATTTCCTCAACGGGCGCTCGAAATTGCCCGGCGTGGATGTATTTTCACTCTTGAAGTACGACGAATAGATTCGCGACATGGACGCAAGTGAACTGTCCGTTAATCCCACCGGCCGATTCACGGGCCGGGTAGAAGCCTATCGCCGCTACCGCTCGCGGTATCCGCGCGAAATCATTCCCTTGCTGCGCGAAAAGTGCGGCCTCACGCCGGAATCCGTGGTCGCCGATATCGGCGCCGGCACGGGCATGCTTTCCGAACTTTTCCTCGAAAACGGCAACCGCGTATTTGCCGTCGAACCGAATGCCGAAATGCGCGGCGCCTGCGAGGAGCTAACTGCCAAATTCCCGCAGCTAACTTGCATCGACGGCACGGCCGAGCACACCCAACTCGCCGGCCACTCGATTGATCTAATCGCCGTCGGCCGGGCGTTTCACTGGTTCGATCACGACAAATGCCGTCTTGAATTTGAAAGGATTTTGCGGCCCGGCGGCTGGGTGGTGCTCGCCGGGCTGGGACCGCGCCGAGGCAAAGATCCCGTCCAGCAAGAGTATCAAGCGATCCTGCGCGAGCACGGCATCGATTATTCGCGGCTTCACGATCGCTACAACGTCAAAGCGGCGGTCAAGCGGTTTTTCGAAGGCGGCACGCTGCAAGAAGCTCAGTTTCCCGGCTGGGAAGAATTGACGTACGAGGGTTTGGAAGGCCACACGCTTTCGTTGTCAGTGACGCCCAAGCCCGATCACCCCGGCTTCCCGGCCATGCAGGCCGCCCTGAAAGCCTATTTCGAGAAATACCAGCACGACGGAAAAATGCGCCTGCCCGTGAATTGCCACATCGATATGGGCCAGCTGCCATGACGCAGTTGAAGAATGAGGCGAGGTTATCTCGAGCGAAGCGAGGGATCTGCTTTTGCCTTACGCCAAACCGCGCGCGCGCCGCTGCCGCACTACTTCAAACAGCATCACTCCCGCAGCCACGGACACGTTCAGCGAGCGCACCGGTCCAACCGTGGGAATCGACACCAGAAAATCGCAACGCTTCCGCGTGAGTTCGTGCAGCCCTTCGCCTTCGCGCCCGAGCAAAATGCCGACGCTGCCTGTCAGGTCCACGTCGGTGTGCTTTTTCTCCGCGCGCTCGTCGAGCCCCACCAGCCAGTAACCAGCTTCCTTCATCTGCTCCATCGCGCGCACCAGATTTTTCACGCGCGCTACAGGCAAGTGAGCCAAAGCTCCGGCGGACGCGCGTTCAACCGTGTCGCTCAGCCCCGCGGCGCGGCGCTCCGGGATGATCACGCCTTGCGCTCCGGCAGCCAGCGACGTACGCACGATCGCTCCCAAATTGTGCGGATCTTCGATTCCATCGAGCGCAACCAGAAGCCCCCGCTCGGTTTTCGTGGCGAGCAAGCTCTCCAAATCCGAAGTCGGTTTCGCGGCGCCCAAAGCGGCAATCCCTTGGTGCTCGCGCGTTCCGGAGAGCCGGTCGACTTGCTGGCGGTCCTCGAACCGCACCGGGACCCCGCGCGTTTTCGCCAGCCGCACCACCGCCTCCACGCGCTCGCCATGACGGCCGCGCGCAATCACGATGCGGTCCAGCGGACGCGCCGCGTTCAACGCTTCCTCGATAGCGTGAAATCCGGTCAGCCAATTCATAGAAGTAGCCAGTTCATAGAAAAATGTGGCAGGAGATCAGTGAATGCTGACCGTGGCGATCGCGTGGCAAGCAATCGCTTCGCCGCGCCCGATTTCGCCGCAGCCCTCGTTGGTTTTAGCTTTCAAGCTGATGTGGTTGGTGCTCAATTCCAAGGCTTTCGCCAGCTCCGCGCGCATCGCGGGAAAATGCGGCCCCAGCTTGGGCCGCTCGCAGATCACCACGGCATCGACATGCACCACGCGCATCTTACGATCGGCCAGCAGCTTTCGCGCGTGCCGCAGGAACAGCAAGCTCGCCGCGCCTTTCCACTTCGGATCAGTATCCGGGAAGTGTGTGCCGATGTCGCCGAGCGCGCCTGCGCCGAGCAATGCATCACAAAGCGCGTGGCACAGAACGTCGCCATCCGAATGCCCCACCGAACCCTTATCGAACGGAATCTCAATTCCGCCGATCATCAGTTTGCGGCCCGGTTCGAGCCGGTGCAAATCGTATCCGATTCCCGAGCAATTCATCCGAGAGGCCCATTCGGCGGGTCTATAGGCGAAGGCGAGTTGTCCGCGCTGCGCCACACGCCCCGCGCCAAATTAAGAGTCATCATCAGAACAACGCCGATCGCCAAGTCCGCAACGAGCTCGTAATTTTTTGGCAATTGCAAGGAGCCCGCCAAGCGCCAAAGAACACTGGCGAGGCCGAACGCGATGATACAAAACAGCGCGATGCGGAAGATTTTCGCCGCGCTGCTCGCGCCCTGCTGCTCTGGCGCAAAACTCATTTCTTTAGCTCCCTTCGCTCCTGTTCTAGATAAAACGCCGCCAGCTCCATATCAGCCGGCCGCGTGATTTTTAAATTACGCTCCGAACCGACCACCACGAACACGTCGTGCCCGAATCGTTCGACCATTGCCGCTTCATCCGACGCCGTCACGCCGTCTTCCTGCGCCTTTCTAAACGCATCGCGAAGCAACGGATACCCAAAAACCTGCGGCGTCTGCGCCAGCACGATTCGCTCGCGTGGAATTGTCGCCGAAATCAGCGCGACGTCTTCCGGCAAACTCGCGCGCTTCACTTCCTTGACGGTGTCGATCGCGGGAATGCCGAGAATGGCTGCGCCGCGGCTGCGCGCCTCGGCAATCACTCGCTCAATTTGCGCCACGGTGACAAACGGCCGCACCGCGTCGTGCACCAGCACAATTTCAGTCGACGGATCCACCTGCGCCAGCGCGTTACCCACTGACTCCTGCCGCGTATCGCCTCCGTGAACTACGCGCGCGGGCTTGCCAAGCGCGGCCTTCACCACCATCGCCTCGAGCGCCATCACGTCGTCAACTCGAGTGGAAATGAAGAATTCCGTGATCGCGGCGCACGCCGCCAGGCGGCGCAGCGTAAAAATAATCAGCGGCACGCCATCCAACTCAAGGAACTGCTTGGGCATGTCCGCGCCCATGCGCGTGCCGAGTCCGGCGGCTGGAATGATTGCAGCAATGTTGCTCATTAGCGGTCTGATAGTCTAACGCATACGCGATTGGTGCGCGAGAGAATCGGGACTCTCGGAGAGCAGCTCAGCTGCGGCCCGAGTCAGGATATAGAGGGCGCGGTGGGCGTTCGCCTCCTCCACCGGTTTCGCCGCTGCGGCTTGAATGCGCCTCCTGCGGCGCTGGCACGGCTGCTACGGGTCGGGGCTGCTCGCCGCGCTCGTCGTAACGGCCGAAGATCATTTTCCCGGCAGTGGTCTGGTGGACCGAAGTCACGCTGATGTCGATCGTTTTGTTGATCATCCGGCGAGCCCCATCGACCACCACCATGGTACCGTCGTCGAGATACGCAACCCCCTGGTTGTACTCCTTGCCTTCGCGCAGAATGAATACGCGCATGCCTTCGCCAGGCAGGACCACCGGCTTCAAAGCGTTGGCCAGTTGATTGACGTTCATTACTTCGATGCCCTGCAGCGTGGCCACTTTGTTCAAATTGAAGTCATTGGTCACGATTTTGGCATCGTACCGTTTGGCCAGTTCGATCAGCTTCAGGTCTACTTCGGGGATCTGCGGAAAATCGTCATCGGCGATTTGCACGTCGAGCGCCGTCATTTTCTGGATGCGCTGCAGCACTTCCAAACCGCGCCTGCCGCGCTGCCGCTTCAGAGGATCAGCGGAATCGGCCACCAACTGTAACTCGCGCAGCACGAACTGCGGGACCACCACGGTGCCGTCCAAAAACAGCGTCTCCGCGATATCTGCAACCCGCCCGTCAATTATCACGCTGGTATCCAGCAGCTTCGCCGAATGCCGCGTGCTGCGCTCGCTACCGAACAAGCCGCCGAGAGCCTGCAAGTTGAGCATGTCGCCCTTGTTCGCGCCCAGCACCAGTCCGATGTACGCCATCACCAGGAATATCGACAGGCTGAAGAACGAGCGCGTCGCCTCCGGCATGGTCGTGTGCATGAAGATCAGCGAGATCAGAAATGCGCCTAAGATACCCAGGATTGAGCCAGCCGCAGCCCCTATTAGCCGCCGCAAGCTGGCTTTTCGCAGGCGAATTTCGAACAGTATGATTCCGAAGGCGAACAGGAATCCGCCAATGGCTCCGTGCAGCCGCGGCAAGCTGAACGGGCGGAAGTGATAGCCCGCAGCCGTGCAGACCGCCGCAAAAATCAAACGCACAACCAGCATGTCCCAAAACGTGCCAACTCCGTCATGTTTGCGGCGGGAGATAACAACTGGTTTGCTTGGGGCTGTTTCAGGAACCGAACCCGAGGACACATGACCGGGTGCATTGAAAACTCTTGGCATGGCTACCGCCTTGTCATCGTATAAAGCTTATGAACGTTATGAGGGCCCTTTTAATCACAGGCGGCCAACGCGCAGAGCTGCATCTCCGCCCGCGGCAACTAAAATAAACAAAACCTAAACAACTGCCGCAGTATAGCACTCCGAATTGATCGAGAGTCAACACCTGAGGATCACGTCAGGTAATTACCCGAGACGGGGCGTGGTTACGAGAAGAATGAAACCTTAGAGATAGTAGCGAGGAACGCGTCGTCCTAGCGCGCACAGGAGGTCGGAAGTAACCGTACCAATCTCGTGCGCCACATCGGAGACCCGAATCTCGTCGTTGCCATCTTTTCCGTAGATCGTGACCACGTCCCCAAGCTGCGCCTCGGGCAGGTCCGTCACGTCAAGAGTAGTCAAATCCATTGAGATCGTTCCGACTAGCGGTACGCGCCGCCCGCGCACCAAAACGCATCCGTGATTGGTACGCTGGCGCAATATGCCGTCGGCGTAGCCAGCGTTGATCACCGCAATGCGGGATGGCCTCTCGGTGACGAATCGCGCGGAATATCCTACCGGCTGCCCCGGAGGCAAATCGCGCAGCGAGATGATCCGCGCGCGCAGCGAAAGGCTCGGCTCGACCGGAAGCATGCGCCGCACCTCGTGACCCTTCTGTGGCGGGTCGAAGGACTGGTAATAGCCGTAGAGAATGGCGCCGGGGCGCACCATATCAGCCCAAGTGCTCGGCCGTGCGCAGATCGCGCCGCTATTCGCCATGTGAACGATTCCCGGCGAAATCCCAAGTTCGCGCATGTGCGCCAGGCTGCGCCGGAACACCTCTTCCTGGTCGTCGGTTTGCCGCGCGCTGAAATCTTCGGCTGAAGCAAAGTGGGTGAATGTGCCTTCGAGTTGTAGATGCCGGCAATCGGCAAAGTCCGACGCGAATGCGTCAAGTTCGGAAGGCAACAGACCCAGCCGGTTCATGCCGGTATTGATTTTCAAATGGAACTTCAGCGGCGCTTTCACGCGCGAGGCCTTCGCCGCGCGTTCCAGGTGCCGGACGTCGTCGAGCCGCGTGACGGTCGGTGTTAGACGGTTGTCGATGAAGCGCTTCTCTTCTCCCGGCCAAAATCCCGTAAGCACCAAAATCGGTTTGCGAATACCCGACTCGCGGAGCTCGATGCCTTCATTTGCGCAGGTCACGCCGAAGCGGTCCGCGCCGGCTTTCTGCAGCGCTTTCGCCACCGGCACGGCGCCCAAGCCGTATCCGTTCGATTTGACCACCGCCAAAATCAGCGGCTTCGGACCAATGTGCCGGCGCGTGACGCGCAGATTATTGGCAATCGCCTTGAGCGAAATTTCCGCCCAGACCGGCCTTCCCCCTCGATGAATTGTCTTCGCCATTTTGTTTAGGATGCCAGACTCCTGGAATGCGCGCGATGAAAATTCGACCACTAAACTGCTCGCGCTGCGTTTAGGTAAACATCCGCTTCGCCATCACAGTTGCATTCCGCGAGCCGCAAAACGCGCTGCCGCCGGCGCGCGAAAATGAACGGTTTAGCGACAGAATCGTCTGTATCAAAGCCCACGAACCGCGCTTCGCCAGACACACCTGTGGCCCGGCGTGGACAGAATCGGCAGTTGCGTTCGCGAAGATTACTCTTCCGGAGAGGAATCCCACGCGTCCGGCGCCGCCTCTTCAAAGCGCGTGTACCGGCTGAGGAACACGAAACTGAGCTTGCCTGTGGGGCCGTTGCGTTGCTTGGCGATGATCAGGTCGGTTTTGGCGCGGTCTTCTTCCGGAGCGTCCGGCTTATAGAAATGCGGACGGTTGATGAAAAGCACCACGTCGGCATCCTGCTCGATGGCTCCCGATTCGCGCAGATCGGAAAGCTGCGGGTCGCGGTCTTCGCGTGCTGGCGCGCGGGTGAGCTGGCTCAACACCAGCACAGGCACTTGCAGCTCCTTGGCCATGCTTTTTAGCGCTCGCGAAATGTACGACACTTCCTCGGTTCTGTTTCCAAAGCGCCCATGCGCGGTGATCAGTTGCAGGTAATCGACGATCACCAGCGACAGCCCTTTGTCTTTCTTCAACCGCCGCGCCTTCGCGCTCATTTCCAGCACCGTGCTGGCGGCCGAATCGTCGATCCACAAGGGCGCTTCGCCCAGCACCGCGAGGCCGCTTACGATCTTCTGCCAATCTTCCTTGCCAAGCTGCCCGGTGCGAAACCGGTGCGAATCGATGCGCGCCTGCGAGCCGATTAAGCGTTGCAACAGCGACTCCTTGGACATTTCCAGGCTGAACACCGCTACCGGCTGCTGCTGCCGCAAGGCTACGTTTTCCGCGATATTTAGCGCCAGCGCCGTTTTGCCCATCGAAGGCCGCGCCGCCAGAATAATCATCTCCGACGCCTGTAACCCCGACGTTTGATTGTCGAGCTGCAGATAACTGGTCGCCAGACCGGTGACGCGCCGGCCCTCAGTGAAAATACGCTCGATGCGGCTGAAATTGTCCGAAACCAGCTGCTTGATGCCGATGAACCCCGAGCGTATCCGCTGCTCGGCCAGCTTGAAAACCCACGATTCCGCCTGGTCCAGAATTTCGTCGACATTCTCGCGCCCTTCAAAGGCGCGCTCCTGAATCGCTTCCGCGGCGTGGATCAGCCCGCGAAGCACAGCCTTCTCGCGAATGATTTGGGTGTAGTGCTCCACGTTCATTGCGTGCGGGACGCCATCCCCCAGCTGCGAAATATAGGCCGCGCCACCGGAAGCTTCCAGCTTGCCCGTACGATGCAGTAGTTCGGTAAGCGTGACGGCGTCGATCGGCTTGCGCTCTTCGTCGAGGCGCATCATCGCCTCGAAAACGTAGCGATGCTCGGGAAGGAAGAAGTCCTCGGCAGTCAGTCCCTTTTCCAGCGCGCCAACCAGTGCGGCATTGTTGAGCAGCACCACGCCCAAAAGCGTCTTTTCAGCTACCAAATAATGCGGCAGGGGTCGCTCGATATTTGTTTCGGCAGGCATTCGGTGATCGCCTATCTTCGCCTTTATTTCGCCACACTGTCAACGGCGATTTTCGGGCGCAGTTCGCCCCGAAACCCAACAACATCATCAGCCATTGGGAGTGCTTTTATACGCGAGGAAGCAAATGTAGTCTGAACCCGGCAGGAGCACAATCGTCCGATCGCGCCCGGCTCATCTTTTCTGACTAAAAAGTGTTTGAAACCTGTGGACGCGTGTGGATAAAGCCGCGTAGCAGTCGCGAAAACCGCTACTCTTCTTTTTTGACCACCACTTTCACGTTGGCGCTCACTTCGCGATGCAGCTTCAGCGGCACTTCGAACTCGCCGACGGTCTTGATTGGATCGGGCAGCACCACTTTGCGCCTGTCGACCGTGTACCCCTGCGTTGCGAGCCCCTCGGAAACGTCCGCGTTGGTCACCGAGCCGAACAGTTGATCGTTCTCGCCAGCGCGCCGCGTGAATTCCAGCGTGACGCCCGCGAGCATTTCCGCCAACTTCTGCGCGTCCGCCTGTTCCACCGCTTCCTTCTTGGCGAACACGGCGCGCATCTTCTCCAGGCGCTTCAAGTTTCCAGCGCTGGCTTCCAGCGCCAGCTTACGCGGCAGCAAAAAATTGCGCGCGTAGCCTTCGGCGACTTCCACCACTTGCCCGCGATTTCCGAGCTTTTCCACGTCTTCCTGCAAAATGATCTGCATCTCTCGACCTCGAAATTTGTCTGGCCCGCCGCTCGCGGCCAGGCCTTCTCTGACAGATATTTTCGGCGGCGTTCAAACTGCCGGCCGCGCGTTCGAATGCCTTACAGTTCCGCGGAAAATGGAAGCAGCGCAATGTTCTGCGCCCGCTTGATGGCTACTGTCAGCCACCGCTGGTGCCGTGCGCACGTTCCTGTCATTCGCCGCGGTAGAATTTTCCCCCGCTCCTGAAGGAATGGCGCCAAAATTTCGGCCCTCTTGTAGTCGATAAAGTCGCTCTTATCCACGCAAAACCGGCAAACTTTCTTCTTACGTACAAAGCTTCGCTTGCCACGGCGCGGGCCGGTTGGCCTGCCCTGCGGTCGCGGGCCGCCTGGTCCTGAATGCCGCGGATGAAATCCGGACGGTGCCGCATGGCCGCTTCCACCTGACGGAGCATGACTCGTCGGGCTCGATGGGGCCGGTGCCGCCGGCTGCTGATTTGGTGCTTGTTCGTCTGCCATTCGCTGTCTCCCCTGCTAAAGTCTCTTCGTTATGCCGTTGCGGCGGAATGTTCTCCGCCAGCCGTAGCGGGCGCTGTTTTTCGCGGACGCCGCGCGGCGCGCTTCTCGCGATGCTTCTGCAATTTTGCCTGCCGCTTCAATTCTTCGTCGACGCGCACAGTCAGATACTTGATCACGGCATCGGCCACCTTCAGCCGCCGTTCGAGTTCCTTGATCACCTCGCCGTGAGCGGACTTCACCACCATGTACACGTAATAGCCTTCGCGCAACCGCTGCACATCGTACGCCATGCGCCGGCGGCCCCACTTCTCCGTGCTCTCGATCTTGCCGCCCTTTTCCGTGGCGGCGTGCTCGACGGTGGTGATTACTTTGTCGACTTCCGGTTCCGGCGTATCCGGCCGGCAAATGAAAATCAAATCGTACTGGCGTTCTTCCATGTGTCCTCTCGATTCCTGGCCGCCGCGCCCGCGGCGGGCAATCCCCTACTCCGAACTCTCTTCCAGCGGCGCTTTGCGATTGAACTTCGACATCGCTTTTTCCACGCCCTCGGTCAAAATCAATTCGACGGCATCCGCCGCCGCAGCCGCCATTTCCTCCGCGACCTGCCGCTCTTCGCGTCCCATCTGCGAGAGCACGTAATCCCGGCGGTCGCCCCACATCTGCTTCGGCTGCACGCCCATCCGTACGCGGATAAACTCATCGCCGCCGATCGCGCTGATGATCGACTGCAATCCGTTGTGCGTGCTGTTGCGGCCGTGCTCCCGGATGCGCAGCATGCCCCACGGCAAATCCGTTTCGTCCAGCAGCACGATCGTTTCCGCCGGATTGCATTCGTAGCGCTCCAGCAGCATCCGGACCGCCACGCCGCTCAGATTCATCATCGTCTGCGGCTTGGCTAGAATCACTTCGTGCCCCGCCAACATCCCGCGCCCCATCACCGATTTCGCTTCCGGACGCGTCACCCGAATCCCAGTCCGCTGGGCCATCGCGTCAATCGCCAGAAATCCGACGTTGTGCGGCGTCCATTCAAAGTCCGGGCCGGGATTCCCGAGCCCCACGATCAATCGCATATTCCCGTCTGCTTACGATGCTGCGCGTCACTGCGGCCAGTCCCGGTGGGCGCCTAGGCGAACTCGGACCAATGGCCCTAACAAGCCGCACAAAACCAAACTGGGCTTACTTCGATTTCTTTTCCGCCGCCTTTGGCGTTTCCGTTGCGGCCCCTTCGGCTGCGCCCTCTTCTTCCTTCTTACCCTTCTTGATAACTTCGGGCTCTGCTGGTGCCGTCTCCGCAGCCACTGCTGCTTCCGCCGTGGGTTCTTCTTCCTTCTTCAGCATGACGACGTGCGCCAGCACGCGCGCGGGATCTGTGAGCAGCTTAATTTTCTGCGGATCCATCGGCAGATCGGCGGCGCGCAGCTGCTTGCCGATCGTCAGTCCACTAATGTCCACGCGAAACTCTTCCGGAATATCGCCCGGCAAGCACTCGATTTCCACTTCGCGCGTGACCATTTCGAAAATGCCGCCTTGCAACTTCACGCCTTCCGCTTCGCCAAACACGTGCACCGGCACGCGCACCCGCATGCGCACGTCCATAGCGATCCGCATCAGGTCCACGTGCAGCAGGTTATTCGTCACCGGATCGACCTGCCAGTCCTTCACCATCGCGTTCTCATCGCCGCTGCCCGCTACCTGGACGGTAAAAATCGTGTTGTGGCCCGATTCGGACCTCAAAATCTTCGCCACCTGCTTGGCGTTCACCGCCAGCGCCACGGAACTGCCGCGGCCTCCATACAACACCGCCGGGACCATGCCAGTAAGCCGCGTCCGCCGCGCGGGACCCTTGCCGCGCTCCTCGCGAATTTTTCCTTCTACTGTAAACGTCGCCATCGTCTTCCTCTCGACCTCTTCTTCCGATTCTTCCGAATTTCCGCCGGAATCCTGTAACCGCCAGACCGGCTGACCTCGCCCGAAAAGACTACCTTGCTCACATGAAAAGTTCGCTGATCGAAGTCTCTTCGTGGATGGACTGAATTCCCCTCGCCAGCAGCGGCGCCACGCTGAGCACTTTTAGCTGCTTGAGGTTCTGCGCCTGGCAATTCAACGGCACGGAATCCGTCACCACCACTTCCTCAATTTGCGACTTGGTGATGCGCTCCACGGCCGGCCCCGAAAGCACCGCGTGCGTCGCCGCCGCAAATACCTTCGTCGCTCCGTTTTGGAGCAGCGCCTCAGCCGTTTTCACCAGCGTACCTGCGGTATCGATAATGTCGTCAATCACTAGCGCCGGACGCCCGGAGACGTCTCCAATCAGGTGCATCACTTCGCTTACGTTCACGTCGATCCGCCGTTTATCGACGATCGCCAGCGGCGCATCGATGCGCTTGGCAAAAAGCCGCGCGCGTTCCACTCCGCCCGCGTCCGGCGAAACCACCGTGATGGGACCGAGCTTCTTCTTCTGAAAATACTCTACTAGCACCGGCGACGCGTACAGGTGATCCACGGGGATATTGAAATATCCCTGGATCTGCGGCGCGTGCAGGTCAAGCGAAAGCACGCGGCTCGCGCCCGCCGTCGCCAGCAAATCCGCCACCAGCTTGGCCGAAATCGCCACGCGCGGCCGGTCCTTGCGGTCCTGGCGCGCATACGGGTAATACGGAATCACCGGCGTGATGCGCCAAGCCGAAGCGCGCTTGAACGCGTCCACCATCAGCAGTAGCTGCATCAGGTGGTGATCCACCGGATGCGAGCACGGCTGCACCACAAAAACATCCGCGCCGCGCACATTTTCCAAAATCTGATAGCGCGTCTCGCCGTCTGAAAACTGCCCGTGCTCCGCCTTGCCAAGCGGCACTCCCAAATATTGGCAAATCGCGTCCGCTAGCGCGGGATTCGCCTTCCCGCAGAACACCTTGAACTTGCCGTCGCCCAAAGTTATCCCCTAGAAGGTCGCGCGTCTACCAGGCTCGGCACCTGCCTGCGTCAGGCAGGGACCCAACCCATGGCGCGGCCATACATCTTCCTGGACAAGGTTTCGACTACGAAAACCGAATCTTCCGGGAACATCCGAGCGGCTCGGCGCGCCTGCGCTGGGTTTCGGAAGATTCCGAACACCGCCGACCCGCTACCCGCCAGCGCGGCTTCTGCGGCTCCTACCTGGAGCAAGGCGTCCCGAATTTCTCCGAGTCGCGCATGGCGGCGGAAGACAGGCCCCTCGAAATCATTCGAGACCTTCCCCTGCCCGCTCCAGCACAGAGCACAGAACCTCCAAATATTAGGGGCATCAGCGCGTTTTGTCAATTCCGCAGAGACCCATTGATACGCTTCTTTGGTGCTGACGCCAATTTCTTTCGGCGAAACTACCGCCACGGTCCTCTGCGGCCCGTCCTCTAGCGGATAAATCTCGTCGCCACGGTTCACCGCCAGCGCTCGCCCGCCAAACAAAAAGAACGGCACGTCCGCGCCCAGCTTCGACGCGATCTCCATCAGTTTTGGCAGCGGGAAGTTCCGCTCGCGACCGGTCAAACGCATCATCCCGATCAGCGCCGCCGCCGCGTCGCTCGAACCACCACCCAGCCCGCGCGCCATGGGAATGCGCTTCGTCAGTTTTGCGCGAACGCCTCCGCGAAAGTCTATCTCGCAGCCGATTAATTCGATCGCGCGATACACCAGATTGTCGGGACCGCCAGATAACGCTGTATCGCTAACTTCCAATTTAATTCCGGGCTGGCGTGTGCGGGAAAGTTCCAGCGTGTCGCGCAATCCAATGGTCTGAAAGATCGTGCGCAGTTCGTGGTAACCGTCTGGACGGCGCCCGATTACATCCAGGCATAAGTTTATTTTGGCGAATGCAGGCAGGCGAACCGAAGTTTTCATGCGCGGAGCTTACTGCGGCTTGGCAGTCTCCGGCGACGATTTCTGCGCTAATCGCTTTTTCAGCTTTTTCAGCTGGCTGTCGAGCTCGTTTACTTTGGCTGGCTGGTAATCCGCGGGCGCCGCCTTTTGCCATTGCGCCAACGCCTGCTCAAACGTCTGTGCGGCTTGCTGCGTGTTGCCCAGCTTCAAATAGACATCGCCGAGATGCTCCAAAATCGTTGGGTCATTTCCCTGACGATCGATTGCTTGCCGCAAATACTGTTCGGCTTCCGTCAGGCGGTTTTGCTTGAAATAGGCCCAGCCCAAACTGTCCAGATACGCGCCGTTGTTCGGGTCCACCTTCAACGCGCGCTGAATCAGCGAGGTCGCCTCCTCCATGCGCACGCCACGGTCCGCCAGCATGTACCCGTAGTAATTGAGCACCGGAGCGTTGTCCGGATTCACGTCCAGGACTTTCCGAAACTGTGTTTCGGCCTGCGAGTATTTTTTCTGCCGGTCGTAGATGGCCCCGAGCATGAACCACGCGGCCTGCTTGTCCGGCGATTCCTTGGCTAACTGCTCCGCTTTTTGCGCGGATTGTTCGGCTTCCCCGAATTTCTTGCCGTTTTCCTGCACCTCAGCGATGTCCAGATAGATGCCCTGGTCCGACTCATTGCCATTCAACAGGCCGCGCAGCAGCTGTGTCGCCGTTGCCGTGTCGGACTTTTCGCCGTAAAGCATTGCCAGCGTGATGGTCAGGTCTTGATCTTTGGGCGATTCCGCGCGCGCTTTTTGCGCCAGATCGATGGCCCGATCGATCTGCTGATCGGCGCGATACGTGTCGATCAGCAGCAGCTGCGCACGCTTCGCCGCGTCTGGGCTCAGCTTGCTCATATCCTCGAACGCATCAATGGCGGCTGAATAGTTGTGCTCGCCCCGGTAGGCGTGTCCCAACTGCTCGTAAAGAATGGCGAGCGCGCCCGCATTCCGGGCATTGCCTTGCGCGTTGAGCGACGCGATGGCGTCGGAAAACATCTTCGCCGCCCGATCGAAGTGGTTATCGTCTTCGTAAAGCAGCGCCTGGTTGTAAATCACTTCCAAGCTTCCCGGAGCCAGCTTCTTCGCGTGATCCAGGCTGCTTTGCGCGTCGTCCATTTGCCCAAGACGCCTCTGCAGCTCCGACATGCGCAAATAATTATCAGCGGAATTCGGCTCGAGTTCCGTGAGCTTCTTGAATTGTGCCAGCGCTTCCGCGTACTTCCCCTCCGACATCAGCGCCTGCGCCAGTCCATGACGATGACTCGCGTCCGTCGGGTCGTTCGCAACCGCTTTGCGATACGCGTTCTCGGCCTTCGCGAAATCATGCTGGTGCGCATAGGCATCGCCCAACACGCCATACAGGTCGGAAGAACTTGTGTCGCTTACCGCGTTCTTCAGCAGCGTGATGGCTTCCGGCGCGCGCCCCTCATCCATCAGGAGCTGGCTCAACTGCTCGAGCGCCGGTTCGTTCTGCGAGTCCCGCTGCAAAACGCCACGCAAAACTTTTTCCGCTTGCTCCGGCTGGTTTTCGAAGCCGTAAAGCCGCGCCAACCACAATGCCGAGTACGTATCTTTTGGATCGAGCTGCAGCACCGCCTCGAACTGCTGCACCGCCTTGGTCAAATATTCTTGTTGCGATGCGCCCACCCCCTGGTCGCTAAGTGAACGCACGTACACGCGCGCGAGCAGCCGGTGCGCATCCACATTGCTCGGATCGGCTTGGAGGGCCGCCTGCGCTTCCGTGATTGCGTCGGCGGTGTGCTGAGAATTCGCGTCAATCTCTGCAAGCCGCTCCAATATCACGGCAGCGTGAGGCGCAATCTGCAGCGCCTTCTTATAGAAATCGATGGACTCGTCCGCTGCGTCCGCGTTGCCGTTCTCTTCGAACTGCAGCTCTTTCAGGTGGCCCATCATGATGTCGTAATAGAGGTCCGACTGTTGCGTGTTGGCGCTGGCCGTTTCCGTGGCCAAGGGCTGAATTTCGGCGTCGGCGTTCTTCTCTTGCGCCTGCGATGTACCTGCCAGGACCACGGGCGCTCCCACAACAAGCGCGAACAGCACGGCGATCAGTTTCGTTTTCATTTTGAATTGAGATGCTTTCATTATCATATAGCCTGCGGGGTCCGTCAAAGCAAACCGCCACCGCTCCTTTGCCTAAACATTTACGACGCCCGAACTCACCCTTGGGATGCCACTTCTTAGACGAATTTGCGGGCTCCTCTAGTACACTTAATTTTGCTTTGCCGCCGGATGCCGGGAGAGACCTTACATGATGCGCACCGCAATGGCAGCGCGCCCCTTGCCATGGATGATGCTGACGCTCGCTGTGCTATGTTCTTTGGCGTGGGTCCCAAACCAGGCGCTGGCACAAGAGCCGGAAGGCGCCGGAGCAGCGCAAGCGCCTGCGACACAATCGACTGCGTCGCAACAGGCGCAGGCTCAAGCAGCACCGTCTAAACCGGCTCACGCTCAGGCACAAGCCTCGAAACCAGCCAAGCCATCCAAAGCAAAAGCGAAGCCAAAAACTTCGCTGTCCGCTGCGCCGTCACACGCGGATGAAAGGCTCGCCGCATTCGCGTGGCTGGCGGGTCGCTGGCAGGGAAACTGGGGGCCGCGCACCGCGCAAGAAATCTGGCTGCCGCCGCAATCTGGTGTGATGGTGGGAGTTTTTCAGCTTACCGACGATTACAAGACGCTGGTCATCGAACTTTACACCATTATGGCCACGCCCCAAGGAGTCGAGCTCAGAGTGCGTCATTTCACGCCTTCTCTCACCCCTTGGCAAAAATCCGAGCCTTCCGTTCTGAATCTCATGACCTACGACTCGAAATCATTTCTGTTCGTCAATAAGTACAACGGAGAGCCAAAGCACTGGCTGATGAGACGCACCGCCTCGAATACCTACGTGGCTCGCTTTGAAATCGTACCGGAAAATAATCAGGTGGAGAGCTCGGAGATTGTCTTTCATCGCCAAAGCATCCCCGCCACCCTCGCCCACTAGCCTGTCCCGCGATTCTACACGACAACTTTCGAACGGTTTCCCTGTGGAGTGCGGTGGCTTGCCACCGCTGTTTCAGGCGCGGCGCACGTATAAACGGCCATTAGAGGGTGATCGCAGGTGCCACTTCATGCGATCCAACTTAGCCCGCCGCGTCTTAACTGTGCGGCCGTGCTGCCAGGTTCTGCTCCTCAACACGAATTTCCGACAATTCGGTGATCAGCGTTCCCGCCCAGCGATAGATATTGTTTTCGCGGATCATTCGCCGCATGCGATGCATGCGTTCGTGGCGATCCTGCGAATCCATTTCCAGCGCCAGCCGGATCGCCTCGCTTACCTGCTCCGTATCGTACGGATTGACGATCAGTGCATCGCGCAGTTCGCGGCTCGCGCCGGTGAACTGACTCAGGATCAGCGCGCCCTCTTCGTCGTCTCGCGCGGCCACGAACTCCTTGGCGACTAAATTCATCCCGTCGTGCAGCGACGTAACCAGGCACACATCCGCCGCGCGGTAATACGGCATGATTTCCTCATGGCTGTGGTGCCGCGTCAGCAGCACGATCGGACGCCAATTGGCCGTCTGAAACCGCGCGTTGATGCGCGCCGCTTCCGCTTCCACGTCCTGCATAAACTGCTGGTAGCGCTCGATGCGCGTGCGGCTCGGCGCCCCGATCTGCACGAACGTGAATTTCCCGCGATAAGCAGGATTCGATTCGATGAAATGCTCCACGCCCCGGAAGCGCTCCAAAATACCTTTGGTGTAGTCGATGCGATCCACGCCGATGCCCAGAAATTGCGCGGAAATTCCCAGAGCTTTCAGCAGCTTCGCGCGCAAGAGATAGGGCGAATCCCCGTCGCTCGAATATAGACGGTCGCGCACGTCCACGCTGATCGGAAACGGCCGCACCAGCGTCAGATGATCGTTACGCCGCACCGCGAATCGCTCCCATTCGATGCGCGATTGCAAAGTTTGGTCGGCGGTCTCCAGGAAATTATTGCAGTGCGCTTGGGTGTGAAAGCCAATAATGTCCGCGCCCAGCAGTCCGTCGAGCAATTCCCGCCTCCACGGGCAGATGCCAAACGCCTCTGGATTCGGCCACGGAATGTGCCAGAAGATCGCGACGCGTACTTCCGGCCGCACTTTCTTGATCATCCGCGGCAAAAGCGCAAAATGGTAGTCCTGCACCAACAGCAGCGGCTGCGCCGAGTCGGCCATTTCTTCCAGGGCTGCATCGGTGAATTTCTGGTTGGCCTCCTGGTAAGCTTCCCAATCGCTGGCGCGGAATATCGGACGCGTATGGGCGATGTGGCAAAGCGGCCACAGCCCTTCATTGGCGAAACCGTAGTAGTAGCCATCCTCGATTTCTTTTGGCAGCCACACGCGCCGCAGCGTGTATTCGCGAGTGTCGGGAGGCACGCGGATGCGTCCGTTCTTGTCGACAGTCTCGCGATCGGCGCTACCCGAGCCCGACGCAATCCAGGTGCCATCGCACGCGCGCAGCACCGGTTCGAGCGCGGTCACCAGGCCGCTCGCGGGCACCTGCACCTCAATTCCCTTTGTGCCGTGAACGTGCGAATAAGGCTCGCGATTCGAGACCACAAAAAGCGACCGCTGTTCCGTCTTGCTGCGGATCGTCAACCGTAACCGCTCCGCCGTCCAGATCGCGTCTCCCGATTCGCGCAGGCGCGCCTCTTCCTCCGCGGAAGCGCGCGCCTCTGCCAGACTGCGCGCCAGATTTATTACTTCGGCGGAAAGCGGCCCCAGAAAACCTTCATCCGAATGCTTGGGCCGCGGCGGCACTTTTCCCTTGCCAACCCGCAGCTGCCGTACCCATTGAGTCGTTTTCGAAATCGGCACCACGATGGTCGAACGGATGATCAGCACAGTCACAAATACAATCAGCAGAACTTCCGCAATCACGTGCCACATCGTCTCGCGCCAGATGCGGTCGCTCTGCTGATAAATGTACGTTGCGTCGTGGAACACTGCCAGCACGCCCGCCACTCCGCCTCCGTTGTACAGCGGCATGTAATAAACGTGCATGGGAATTCCAGCTAGATCTACGAACTGGCCCACGGACCGATCACTCTTGATGGTGGCAAGGGGAGGAGGCGGCGGGTCGAGCCTTTCCGTCAGGCCAGGACTTTCAGCCATCAGCTTGCCGCCCATGTCGTAGATCGCCACGCCCGCAAGGCGTTCGCGATTGCCGAAGCGCTCCACGATGCGGCGCAGTTCGCTATGCGAGCGCTGGCCAAGCGCCGGCTCAACCAATTCTTGCAAGCTTTCCGCAAGAATTTCAGATCGTCGCTGGAGGTCGTCGCGCAGCCCGCGCTTTTCCGCGCGCACCTGGCTGCGAGCCACCAAAAATGTGACCACCGTGACACCGACCACCAGCAATAGAATTAGCCGCAGGCTGAGTCGCAAGGCAATTCCTCACTGGACATGCGTTTCAAGTTATAAACAGCTGGCAGTCGAACTGGCTCGGAGGCTGCCATGCAGCATCTCGGGACGCGCCGATGTCCCAAATTGGCGCATTTGCACAGCTCGATTACCGTGCTAAACAATTCATTCCACCAGTCAGGCGGCGGGCTATCGGCTGCGGACGGCGTCGCTCACGGCGAGTTCGCTGGAGCCGCGGCTCTAGAACTCACGCCGCGCGCCTGGATTCAGCCGCCGGGACAGCTCTGAGTCCCCGGCCACGTTCCCCAGACAATTGGGCTGGCTGGCGCACTGATGGTGCTCTAGGCGCGCACGACGCGCCGATAAGCTGTGGTCCCTGTGCTCGATAGTACGGTCCATAGAATAGCACCTTGAAGTAACCCTCTACCATTTTTCGGAGAATTCGGTGGTGCTTCGGATTCCCGGTATTAGCCTGGTGGTGGTTTGGTATTGGTTTAAGGACGCCGCTCTGGCGGCAGTAGTTCCGTTCAAGGCCAGAGGCGCCAGCGAAACGATGGGCGTCGCTCGGCGCGCGAAACGTTCGCCCAATTCTGAATTTCAGTTATAAAATCGTCTAGCGTGTGGGGCTGTAGCTCAGATGGATAGAGCAGCAGTTTCCTAAACTGCGTGTCGGGAGTTCGACTCTCCCCAGCCCCACCATCTCTTTTGAGAGTACCTTTTTAACTCGCAGCGGCGCTCAGCAGAGCCTCGACCTTTGCGTCCAGTTCCCGCGCCACCTTCAACGCTTCCGAGTTGCCGTATGGCGCCAGATAACTAGCCATCGTGTCGTAGGACAAGTGCACGCCATCGCTCCGCTCGTCGATCAGGATCGTTACCGGCGCGTACGAGCCGGCGTCCGGAACGTGCTCAACCATTCGCTTCATAATCAATGGATTGCCAACCACCAGGCGAACCACTCGCGGCGCTTTCTCGCCTCGCTCTTTGCGCACAATTTCGCCCAAGTCAAAGCGGGAGAATTCCATGAAGCCGGACGAACCTACCGCCCTGTTCACGATGCTCTCCACTTCCTGAAAATTTTTCGCTTTGGTGATTTCGGCCCGAACCACGCTCACATCGGGATGGCCAATCCGGCCGTCCAGGTTTACAAGCACCTGTTGAAACGGCTTCGTCGAAGTGACGCTAAGGCGTTCAACCGTGATCTGTCTCGTGGCCATCGACACACCGCCTTCCTCACCAATAACGCCCTCTCGGGCTTCGGCCGCGAAGCCGTCATTCTGCGAAAAAACGCCCGTCGCCAACCAAGCGCCAGCAAACACACCTGCTCCGACAAGGAAGCGACGACGCGAATTCCCGGCTGCTAGTTCGCCAAACACTTGTGTACCCTTCCGGGTCTACTTTGTGAAACGCGCAGCAGCTATACGATGCAAAGGATGCTCTCCGGATTCGCCGTTCCAAACCGGCGCACTGTCCGAATCTCGAATCGGTTGCATCCACAAGCAATGATTGACACTTGCACCTCTGCGCTTATAATTACAGCTTGGCCCACCCAACTCGCGGGTTTACCAAGAAGTACGGCTTAAAAGCAGGCGCGAAAGTAAGAATGTGTTGACCTCGCTACACAGCATTGCCACTCTGGCATTCCTCCAGCTGAGCCCTGTCACGCGCTATTGGCATCAACTGACCGATCCCACCTTCCGTGGGCTTTACCAAGCGAACCTTTTCGACGCATCCATCATGGTTCCCTATTTCCTGGTGATGGTGATTTTGGCCGTTTACGGAATCCATCGCTACACGCTGGTCTACAACTACTTCAAGAATCGCGCGAACGTCGCGCCGCCGCCTCCCGAAGTAACCGAATGGCCGAAAGTCACCGTGCAGCTGCCGATTTACAACGAGCGCTATGTGATCGAGCGACTGATCGAAGCTGTCTCGCAATTCGACTACCCGCGCGAGCTGCTCGATATCCAGGTATTGGACGACTCGACCGACGAAACGCAAGAAGTGGCGCGCGACTGCGTGGAGCGGCACCGCGCTCTAGGCGTGCCGATCAGCTACATTCACCGCACCAATCGCGAAGGCTACAAAGCCGGCGCGCTGCACGAAGGCCTGAAAGTCGCTACTGGGGAGCTGGTCGCGATTTTCGACGCGGACTTCATTCCTCCGGCCGATTTCCTGCGCCGCACCGTGCCGTATTTCGTCGATCCCAAGTTGGCCATGGCGCAGACGCGCTGGAGCTACATCAACCGCAACTATTCCGTGCTCACCGAAGTAGAAGCCATCCTGCTCGACGGCCATTTTGCCATCGAGCATTCTTCCCGCTACCGCAGCGGCCTTTTCTTTAATTTCAACGGCACCGCGGGCATCTGGCGCCGCGCCGCGATTGATGATGCCGGCGGCTGGCAGCACGACACGCTCACCGAAGACACCGACCTTTCCTACCGCGCGCAGTTGCGCGGCTGGCATTTCATTTATCTGCCGGAAATCGACTGCCCCTCCGAGCTGCCGGTGGAGATGAACGCTTTCAAGTCGCAGCAGGCGCGCTGGGCCAAGGGCTTGATGCAGACGGCGAAGAAAGTCTTGCCGCAGGTGATGCGTTCCAAGGAGTCTCCCGCGCGCAAGGCCGAAGCAATCTTTCATCTGACGGCCAACATCAGCTACCCATTGATGGTTTTTCTTTCCCTGATTTTGCTGCCGGCCATGATCGTGCGGTTTTATCAGGGCTGGTTTCAGGTGATGCTGATCGATTTCCCGCTGTTCCTGGCTTCGAGCTGCACCGTTTCGTCCTTTTATCTCGCGGCGGAGCGCGCGTTCTATCCCAAAACCTGGAAGCGTACGTTCTGGTATTTGCCGCTGGTGATGGCCGTGGGCATCGGCCTTTCGGTGAAAAACGCCTTCGCGGTGATGGAAGCGATCTTCGGAGTGAAATCCGAATTCGTGCGCACGCCCAAATATCGCGTCGAGGCAGGCGGCAAACAGAGCGGGGGGGCGTGGGCCAAGAAGAGCTACCGCAAGAGTCCCGGCGTGATGCCGTTCATCGAAATCGCTCTGGGCCTCTATTTCGCCGCCGCTGTGCTCTACGCCATTCAGAACGAAAACTTTGCCACCATTCCCTTCTTCATTCTGTTCGTATGGGGCTACCTCTACACCGGCGTGATGTCTCTGACGCAGACCTATTTCAGCGGCTTCCGCGTGCGCCGAGCGTCCGCGCCGGTCGTTCCCGCTCCTATCGAAATTCCCGCACCAACCACCGAGCAAGTCTGAAACTGCGATGTTGCCGGCGATGATCTGACCGGTGCCCCGAGCGAATCGAAAGCGAAAGAATTGCGAACCGAATCGTGCGCCGGGACGTTCCGGGTAGACGCATACCCGACCGTTTGTTTTCTGTGACTTAGGTGTGATTCTACTCGAGTGACTGTTCCGGGTAACCACCCCAAAACGCGGAGCGTTTCGGGGACCCCGGGTCGAAATGGCCGGACAACTCGCAAAAAGCGCGCCGAAAAACATGAAAAGAAAATGCACCGGGAAGTTCCGCCCTTGCATGTGCCCGATTCTTTGTTTTCTATGACTTACATGTGTGCGCGGTCGATTGACCGTTCCGCCCCTTAAGCCGTGATTTGTGACTCGTAAATCGTGACTCGTGGAAGGCGCAGATTTCTCGCGGGTGAACCAGCGCGACATGCAGTGCGCAACTGCGCGCATCGGAATGCCGGAAGTAAACCTCCGGCCCCCTAAAATGCAAAATGCGAGCCTCAGCTTCGCGGCGACTCGGAGGCGTTTTCTTGTAGCGCTGGCGGCTCGCCGGCGTTTTGTCCTTGCGCTCGCCTCGCGAGCGCGGGCGCGGAAGTGCGTTGACCATGCTGCTTCGGCCGTTGCTTGCCCGATTTTTTTGTCTGCGCACATGACTACAGATCGACGGTACAAGATATCGCGCAAGAATCTCTACTGGTCGGAAGTACAGGTCGGGTTCGGCTGGCCTTACGGGGATTGCCGCGCTCCAAGGTTTTTGGGCATTGCGCCAGCGCTTGGCGCACCGCACCCGGAAACCGAGCGGTTTTTGTCGGTCGTTGCGGGCTTCTCTCGCCCGCAGTCAGTCCGGCATTTCTTCCTCATCGCCGTCTGGTGTGGTTCCCTCTCCTGCTTCCAAGAGGCCAGAGTCGGTACCCACGGCTGACACCTCGACCTTCCTAAGCTTGCGCTCGATCTGCCGGCTCCGGTGGACGGCCTCCTCAATCGTGTTGCCGGTCTCGTCGATCTTCTTTTTCACCTTGTCGAGAACGTTTCCGAATTTTCCAAATTCAGTTTTTACTGCTCCAAGAACCTTCCAGACTTCGCTGGAACGCTTCTGAATGGCGAGCGTGCGAAAGCCCATTTGTAGGCTGTTCAAGACCGCCGCCAATGTCGTCGGGCCCACGACCACCACCCGCAGTTCTCGTTGCAGTGAGTCGACGAGTCCTGGCCTTCTGAGGATTTCGGCATACAGCCCTTCCGTTGGGAGGTACAGAAGGCCGAAGTCGGTCGTATGCGGGGGCCCAATGTACTTGTCGCGTATCAGACGCGCCTGTGCGCGAATACTGGCTTCAAGGTTTTTTGTGGCTCTCTCGCATTCCACGGCATCGCCTCGCTCCGAGGCGTCAACAAGATGTTCGTAATCCTCTTTGGGAAACTTGGCGTCTATCGGCAGCCACACAGGGCTCGATTCGTCAGGACCGGGCAGCTTAATCGCGAATTCCACGTTTTCGCTACTTCCGGGTCTCGTTTTCACGTTGCAACCGTATTGATCTGCGGTCAGCATTTCTTGCAGTAGGTTGCCGAGCTGCATTTCGCCCCAGTTCCCCCTAGTCTTGACGTTGGTGAGCACCTTCTTGAGGTCTCCGACGCCGCTAGCTAGGGTTTGCATCTCGCCCAGGCCTTTGTGCACCAATTCCAATCTGTCGCTCACGAGCTTGAAGGATTCGCCGAGCCTTTTCTCCAGTGTGCCTTGAAGCTTCTCATCCACGGTGGCCCTCATAGCATCCAACTTGGTGGCGTTGTCAGCCTGAATTTGGCTGAGCTTCGTTTCGACTGCTGTACGAAGTTCGTCAGACCTTTTCTCACTTTTGTCTGTTAGTGCTGTTATTTGCAGCGCAAATGACTCGAATTGCTGCGTTTGACTCGCGCGCGTATCGTGCATCTGCTGTTGGAGGGAGTCGTTGAATTCCTTTAGCGTCTTTGACAATTCGGCACGTGTCTGCGCGGCGCCGTCTTGGTTTGTCTGGCCGAATTCTGCTATCCGACGCGCGAAGGACTCAAATTGCTGCTGAGCTGTAGTAGCGGTTTCGGAAAGCCGGTCGTCCAGCGTCTTTTTAACCAAGCCCAGCGCGGTTGTGATCTCTACTCGAAACTGTGATCCGCTAGCGTCCGTCACCTGCCTGAGGGCTGCCAGCCGGTTTGAGAATTCCTCGAGACGCTGTTGCTGCACAAGGGAAATTTTATCGACCGTCTGCACCAGCGAATCCGTGCCGTTCTTCAGCGACGCAGACACCTCGCCCCGCAGCGCCTGTTGCTGCTCGGCGGATTCGCGCCGAGCCGAGGAAAGCTCCGCTTTCGTATCACGAGAAATACGATCTTGCGTGCTTTCCAAGGCGTCAAGGCGCGCCATTACCGGGTCGGGACTAGTGTTGGTCCTCCGTCCAAAGACAACTAGAGCGATCAAAATTACAAGAAGCGCGATTACAGCGATGATGAGGCCCTCGATCATTGAGCTCTCCTTAGCGCGGTGTCGAATAGGAGGAAGTGCGAATTGTACGGTCGATTAATTCGTATGACAAGATCACAGTCTTAAAATGGTGCTTAAGGTGTTGGCGGTAAGGTTGAACCTACGCCCAAATGCGAAGACTCTCGCGTCGAGGTGCGCTGCGTTAGGAAGGCACATCCTCGCCACTCGCGAGCGACAGTTGGATATACGTTGTATAATGTATATCAGCGGGGATGAGAAGGAGGGGAGGCGATGCAAGTTTCGAAATGGGGGAACAGCTTGGCGGTGCGGTTGCCTGCGGCGGTGGTGGAGGCGCTGGAGCTGAAAGAGGGCGATCAGATCGAGATTCGAGTGGTGGACAGGCGCGCGTTCGTCGTGGGCCGGGACGAGAGCCGCAAACGGGCGCTGGGCAAGTTGCGCAAGCTACGGCGTCCTTTGCCGCCTGGATTTGTCTTTGACCGCGAAGAGAGCAATGTCCGCTAGGGCGTTCTTCGATACCAACGTGCTGATCTATGCGCTGGCGCAGGACGATCCGCGCAGCTCCGCAGCCGAAGAGATTCTCTCTGAAGGCGGAGTGCTGAGCGTCCAAATCCTGAACGAATTCGTGGCCGTGGCGCGGAGAAAAATGTCGATGCCCTGGAGCGAGATCGCGGAGGCGCTCGACGCGATTCAGGCGCTTTGCCCTTCCCCGCTTCCGCTGACGGTAAGCATCCATGAAGCCGCGCGCCGAATCGCGGAGAAATACGAGTACAGCATCTACGATTCGCTGGTCATCGCCGCCGCGATTGAGGGGGAATGCGGCGTCCTATATTCCGAGGACCTTCGCAACGGGCAGACGATCGATGGGCGAGTGACGATCCGGAATCCGTTCGCGCGGGCGCGGCGGTAGGGTACACGCGGAAGTGCAAAGGCAAAAACGTCGGCGAGCCGCCGGCGCTACCCGAAAACGCACCCCGTCTATGGCTTTCGAAACGTTTTCTCTTCCGCGAATTTCGCGGCGAAGTAGCCGCACAGACCGTGAACGCCTGGGCCCGGAGGGGTTGAGGCGGAACAGAAGAAAACATTGGGAATGGGAGTTCGATAGCTTCTCGAAGTCGATCTGCGCACGAGCCGGTCGAGCGACATAGCGCCCGCGGAAATATCACCGCCGATCAAGTTGGCGTTGTGCGCTTCCAAATCGGCCGGAGACATGACCGAGCGGCCGATCACG
>DATLSB010000026.1:0-8549 GCA_035534415.1 Candidatus Dormiibacterota bacterium
CGTTTACGGGGAAGATCACTTTATACACCGGCAAGGATTCCGTGGAAATCTACGCGGCTGGGGCAGCGCACACCGGAGGCGATGCGTTTGCTTATTTCCCCCGGCAGGGTGTGGTCGCGACAGGGGATTTGTATATCACCAAGAGCTGTCCCGATATCGATCATGGGAATGTCGCGCACTGGGTTCAAGTCTTGGACTTCATGTTATCGCTGCCTGCGAGTCGCTTCGTTCCGGGGCATTTCGGACTTGGTTCGCGAGCACAGGTTCTGCGGTTCCGCGATTATCTTGCGGATCTTTACGCCCAAGTACAGCAAATGTACAAATCGGGCGCAACCCTCGAAGAAGTGCGGCGTGGCGTGCATATGGAGAAGTACGCAGACTTTCGGCAGTTCCCAAAGTTCGGGGCTACTTTTGCGGACAACGCGGCAGAGGTATACCGCGAACTGGCAGAAGCGCGTCAGCAGGGTGCAGGCAAGCATTGAGTCGACTTTGCCGGAGATGCAAAAGGCAAAACGTGGCAGGAGCGATAATTTGTGACGCTTGGTGGAGTTGGTTCCCTCAACCAGAGAGGGAAACCAAATCGCAACGGACTCACTGAAAGGACAGAGAGCGAAGCGGTTTGCTGTTAGCGGCTGAAGCGGATGGCAACGGGCGTGACAGGTCGTTGTTTGCATGGCGCGACCGCGTGCTAGTGAAAGCCGCTTCTGTTGCTTATAAGGGTGGGGCGGGAAAAATCGACGTGTGTGCAAACGTAGCGGAGTGATCGGGCGGTTCGTTTGGGACTGTCTGATTTGCTATTGCGTGGTGTCCACAGGAATGCGGTTTTGACTTGGTTCAGAGCTTGTGCTGTGAAAGTATGGGGCACTTCGGAAAGAACGGATCAAGGATCAAGACGTGCTTAATGGCGCGGGTGATGGCAACACGAAGAATTTTTCGACTGCGTGGATCGGGATTGAATTGCTCGATCACATATGGCGAGTGGGTGGTGACGAAGCATTGGGTTGTTTCGGTTAGCAAGTATTTGGCGATTCGACGCTGTGTGTGGGGCGGCAAGGCGATTCCCGGCTCTTCCATCGCGAAAATCACATTGTCCTTCTTTGCGTCAGCTATGAATGAGAGCAGCGCTAGAACCGGCGAATTCGCTAGGTCGGCTTCGCCCCCACCCAACAGGCGCCGCTCTCCCGTATGCCAAAACTCAGTGTGCGTTGGGCACGCTAATTCAATTTCACGAGTGAGATCCGTCAGAACGACTTCGATCCTTGCTGGTATGCGGTTTCTCCGTCATCGCCAAGATACTCGGCATTGTAGAAATCGAATTCCTCGACAGGAGGGAACTTGTTAAGGCGGTCAGGCCCCAGCACCATATCTAGAGCTTCGCACACAGTGGATTTTCCAACATTGTTCGTGCCGATGAGGAGCGCGTGACCGTCGAATTGAAAAACTGCTTTGTTAATGCCACGAAAATGCTCAATCGTGAGGCGTACGACTTTCATTCTTAATACCTCACTAGAATAGGTACTAAACCACTAAGCCTACCGCGAATCTGACACTAGCACTGCTGTAGATCAAACTACACAATACCTCAGATAAGTTGTAGTATTGTGTCGTGAGAAAAGAGCGCAAGGAAGCCGCCAGGCGGCTCTACGAGATCGCGGAAGGCCAACAAGGCTTTTTCACGACGAAGCAGGCGAAAGCTGCGGGGTTCGCGGAGAATACTCACCCATACCACGTTCAGGCGGGAAACTGGATTCGTGAGCATCGGGGAATCTACCGACTGGCCAGCTTTCCACAAGGGGAGCGCCCTGACCTGATGCTTTGGTCGCTCTGGTCCAGGAATCGGGGAGAGGCCGCCCAGGGAGTCTACAGCCATCAAACTGCTCTGAGCCTTCACGATCTTTCGGACGTAATGCCAGCGAAGCTGCAGATGACGGTACCGAGAAACTTCCGCCGAAATAGTGAAATCCCCCGCGTGCTCGTCCTGCATTTCGCTGATCTTCCTCAGAGCGACATCGGGGCAGCTAATGGAGTTCGGGTAACAAAACCTATGCGAACGATTCTTGATCTGCTCGAAGGCGGAGAGGTGCCACCTGCGACCCTTCGGCAGGCACTCCGTGAAGGTCTACGGCGAGGGCTCATTCGCAGAAGTGAAATTACGGAGGCTAGGAGACATCTCGCTGGTAGTAAACACCTGCGAATGTTTTTTCAGAAAGTAGCCGCCTGATGGAGCCCAAGAGATACGCAACGGCGGCAGCCTTTCGGCGGGCACTGGAGGACAGGCTTCAGGATACTGCCAGCAAGGAAGGCGTTGACTTGCAGCGGCTGCGGCGTCAAGTCGCCTTTGACCGGCTCTTGGCGCGACTCTTTCATGTGGGAGAGCCTCTCGCGCTACCTTGGGTACTGAAGGGTGGCTACGCGATGGAGCTGCGGATCAATGCCGCACGCACGACGAAGGATATTGACCTGACAATGCGCAGCGCCTTGAGTCCTGGCGAGAAGAAAGACGACAAGACGAATCTAGCTGTGCTGGAGAAGCTACAGGAAGCTGCTGCATTCAGGAGCGACGACTTCTTCGTTTACACGATAGGCGAGCCAATTTCCGACCTCGATGCTGCCCCGTATGGTGGCGCAAGATTTCCGGTCGAAGCTCGCCTCGATGGCCGCGTGTTTGTTGGATTCCACCTAGACGTAGGAATCGGCGATGCTGTGATGGAGCCACTCGAAGTCATCGAAGGGCGCGACTGGTTGGGTTTTGCCGGTATTGCGAGCCCGTCGTTGTACATGATCCCTCGCGAGCAACAGTTTGCCGAGAAGTTGCATGCCTATACCCTGCCGCGCTCCGGCGCGCTGAATAGCCGGGTGAGAGATCTTGTGGACATGGTTCTTTTGATTCAATCCGGCACGTTGGTCAAGTCTAAGGTTGCGGAAGCAATAGGTGTCACGTTTGATCGCCGACGAACTCATACTTTGCCAAAAATGCTTCTTTATCCGCCTACGGATTGGCGGAAGCCATTCGAAGCCTTGGCGAAGGAGTGCCGCTTGTCGGAGGGAATCGAAAGTGCCTTTGCGGCATTGGAGAAGTTTCTGAGTGAAGGCGAGATTGTTGAAGCGAGATTGAAAAGACCATAGAAACGAGGATTAGCATGGGGTACATCGAGGAGAATCTGGTTTCAGGGGAATCAGTCCTTTACAAAACTCGGCTGCACTGGATTGTCCTGATTTGGCCACTCATCGGAGGAGTGCTTTTGTATTCGTTGTCGGAGTGCTACGCCCGCCGACACAATTCGAGCCGGCGCTGATTTCATCGTAGTCGGGAGACCCTTGGCCTTTACCTTCCTTGCCTGGCATGCGCGCTGATCTTGAATTCAAGTTCGACGTACTCACCGTGCTCTAGTGGGGATCATTGAGCGCACGGCCCTTCGCGCAATCGACTACGGATGCGCCGGGATATAATCTTTACAAGGATGCGGGCGGGTAAATCCGCTTGCCTCGCCAGATATTTTGGATATAGTATCCGCCGCATGCCTGCGCGCCGCCTGAGCTGGGACCGTACGGCGCGCAGATGTCCCAGAACCCGATTTGCTGTGTCGAGGAGGCAAGATGAGGAAACGCGCTCTCGCGGTTGCATTGCTGATTGGCTTCTTACCTATTCTTACGTTGGCGCAAGTCGCCATCACTGGGAAGATAACCGGCGTTGTTACTGACTCATCAGGAGGGGTGATACCCAACGCCACGGTAACCGTAACGGGTGCAGGTTTGATGACTTCGAGATCGGCTTCGACGCAGTCAGACGGAAGCTATTTGTTTGATCTGTTGCCTCCCGCGACCTACAAGGTGAGCATCACCGCGAGTGGCTTCAAGACTTTTGTGCAAAACGGAGTAGTGATAACGGCAGGGTTTACAGCGACCGTTGACGGGCATCTGCAAGTCGGCGCGGTATCGCAGGAAGTTACCGTCAGCGGTGCCGCTCCCGTAGTAGATACCAAGGGAAACGAAACGGAAACCACTTTCGACCAGAGCTTGCTTCAGGATATCCCAAGTGGCCGCGACCCCTGGTCGACAGTAGCTCAAGCGCCGGGAACGACCGTGAGCACCGTTGATGTGGGTGGAAACCAGAGCTACCAGCAATCCACGATGCAGGTTCACGGCAGCACGCCGGGCGAGCAGATGTTCAGCTTCAACGGCCTCGACTTAAACTGGCCCGGAGCAAACGGCGGATACACTCAGTTCTACACCGACCACGATTCGTTTGAAGAATTTCAGGTAGTAACCGACAATGCGCCGGCGTCTGTTCCGATTGGCGGCATTTACATGAACATGGTGACGAAGTCAGGCTCCAATCAGTGGCACGGGCAAGCTGCGGCGTATTACGCGACTGCTGCATTCGAGGCTGGCGCGAAAGCGCCTATCTTTAACGGGTCGCCGGTGAATGCTGCTTCTCCGATCCTGCATGACCGGGACACCTCGATTGGCGTCGGCGGCCCCATCTTCAAGGATAAATTATGGATATTCGGATCGTATCGCCGATATGACATCCGTGAAAGCATCCTGGCCGTTCGACTACCCAACGGCGACCCAATTCCGGACACAAGCCATCAGACGAATACGGCACTGCGGCTCGATTGGCAGATTAATTCGAAGAACCGCCTCGGTCTAATCTGGCTTTACAATGAGCAGAATCGGTTCCAACGGCGGGATACGTCGTATCAATTCGTATCGCAGGACGCCAGTTGGCTCCAAATCGAGCCTGCTTACATTCTCGAAGCTCTGTGGACGAGCCAGCTTACGAGCAATTTTTTGATCGACACTCGTTTTGGCTACAACAAAGAGGTATTTCCCCTATCGTATGCGCCGGGTGTTCCGCCTACGGCAATCAACGTGACCGATGTCAGCCTTTCCACCGAAACTGGCGCTGCGCCATTCGCCTTTGTGAATCCAGCTTGGGTTGCGAAATTTGCCAGCACTGCGTCGTATTACAAGGCCGGTTGGGGAGGCGCCCACAACCTCAAGTTCGGATTTGAGGTAGGAAAAGCGCTCAACCCATATGTCTACAGCGTCAACCAGGGGATCACAGAGCAATTTAACAACGGCACTCCATCCAACGTCAGTATTTACAATACTCCCTTCACTGTAAAAACCTATTTCCGCGATAGCAGTGTGTTCGTCCAAGATGCTTGGTCGATCAAGCGCCGCCTAACCCTCAATCTCGGCGTGCGCTACGATCACTTCAATTCTTACTATCCAGCTGAATCCATCGCGGCGTCTCCGTTCTATCCGACTCAGTTTCCGGCCCAGCAATTTCCGGCGTCTGGAAATCTAGTCGATTGGAACAACGTCTCTCCGCGTCTCGGCGTCGCGTATGATTTGACCGGGCACGGTACACAAGTCATTCGCGCCAGCTTTGATCGTTACTACCTCATGGAAGGCACGCAACTGGTTGAGGCGGTGAATCCCGACGGCTTTTCTACAGTTACCTACAACTGGAACGGTGCAACGAATTCCAATGGCGTCCCCACCGGCTTTCTGGGCACCACGCCTATTGCCAAAAGCGGCGGTGTTTTCACGCACGTTGATCCGAACCTCAAGCGACCTTATTCCGACGAGGTTAGCGTAAGTTATGAGAAACAACTTTGGCGTGACCTACGCGTGGGCGCCGCTTATTATTACCGCGGCAAAGGTAACTTGCTCGGGCAAACGAATCTGGCAGCCACCCCTGCCGACTATAGTCCCATTACTACGCTCAACGGACAGCCCATTGTCAATCCTCTTACCAACCAGCCAATGACGCTCTACAGTTTGAATCCATCTTTGGTCGGTGCGACAAACAACTTAATTACGAATATTTCGGCTCTTGATACCAACACTTACAACGGTGTCGAATTCACCGCGACGAAACGGCTTTCGCAAAATTTCCAATTGCTCACGGGTTTCACTATTCAGCGCCAGAGGGGCGTCTATGGTGCTGGTGGATCGGACGAAGCTTTGGGCGACAATTTTAATGACCCCAACTTGAACATCAATCGTCAAAACAACTACCTCAATATGGATTCGACTTATGTGTTCAAGCTCGATGGCACCTACAACCTCCCCAAGGGCTTCGCTTTAAGCGCAAATTTTCAACATTACACGGGCTTCCCGATCCGGCCGACGGCGTTTTTCCAGGGTCCAGAACTCGCGCAGGGCAATGAGATAGTCGCGCTGCTCCCTGCAGGCGCAGTTCGGTATCCGAGCGTGAATCTTCTGAACCTGCGCGTGTCGCGTGAATTCGCCATTGGCGACCGGATTCATGTCGAACCGCTTATCGACCTATTTAACATCACGAATGCTCAGACGGTCGTTTCAGAGAACACGTTCGTCGGCCCCGGCTATTTGCAGCCGAGCAATACGGTCAACCCGTTTTTGGCCAGAATTGGCATGCGCGTGACCTTCTAGCCGTAGATTTGTCGAGCGCGGTTGGCTGTAAAGGGTTCCGAAGGCGAAACGGTTGCTGCAGTCGAAGCCTGTGACGGGGGACGTCAATGCTCGAGAAAAAGAGAGTATGGGCAATGCTATTGTCGCTGACGGCGCTGACGTGCTCTCGGGCCGTTTTGGCACAAGTAGCGCCCGCTCATCATCGCATCACAATCGACCAGTTAATTGACATCAAACATCCCTCGGATCCGATTTGGTCGCCTAATGGGCGTCACATAGCGTTCGTGTGGGCCCGCGCGGGTGTGAGCAATTATTACTTGGCTGACGCAAGCGGCCGCGGCCAGCCTGTCGCTCTGACTTCTTTCACCGGCGGACAAGTCGGCGGAGCTTTTTGGAGTCATGATGGGAATATTCTGTATTTTCCTCATGAAGGCGATTTGTGGGAAGTCAGCGCAACGGGTCAAGGTGCAGCACACGCGGTTTGGACCACTCCATCACCAGAAATGGACATCGTATTGTCGCCGGATGGCGCGCATGTAGCTTTTGTTCGGCTGAGCGACGGTGCGGGGACGAATGGGCCGGGTGGGGCTGACCTCTGGGTGCGCTCGTTGGCCGACGGGAAGGAATCGCGCCTAGCGCACGACGACAACAGTATTTTCGGAATCAATTGGTCTCCGGACGGAACGCATCTGGCCTATACCGCCGGGTCGAAAACAATTCATCACGACGAATCGCCAGCGTATTCGGGCGCGAAACTTATTTACACCGTTACGGAGCGAACTGCGGGTCAACTTTACGTTGTGCCGGTGGCCGGCGGCGAGGCCGTTTCCATTGGAATGCCCCGTGGCTACGGCGGCGCGCGTTGGGTCGATGCTACACATCTTGTCTGCGACCGCGTGTCGAGCGATTTTAAAAAACGCACAATCTATGAAGCTGATATTTCCGGAGGAGCCGCTCGTGCCGTTCACGAAGACGTGGACGATAAATTCTGGAGCATTCCGGGAGATTCAGGCGATGCAGGCCAACCCTCTCCCAATGGAAAGTGGATTGCTTTCCTGAGTGACGTCGATGGCTGGGACCATTTGTACGTGATGCCCGCTGCCGGAGGCGATGCAATCCAAATTACCAGGGGACATTCTGAATCGTGGCGTCCTTCGTGGTCTCATGACAGCACGAAGATCGCTTTCGATGCGAACGAGGCGGATCATCCTGGCGACCGGCATCTTGGGATCGCGACTATCGGTGACGACCCCGCACACGCGACGATCCGTATGATCACAGCGGGCCGTGGCACAGATATTGCGCCGCTCTGGTCCTTTGACGACAAGCGTCTCGTTTATCAGCACACCGATCCTTATAACTCTGCCGACCTGTTCGCTATTGCGGCAACCCCCGCGGCCAAGCCAGTGAGGCTTTCTGAATCAATGCCTCCGGGAATCGACCATTCACAATTTGTCGCGCCTCAATTTGTTCATTATCCTGGGGCGGATGGCAAACTGGTCCCAGGTTGGCTATTTGTTCCGAAGAATCTGGATCGCACCAAAAAGCATCCGGCGATTGTATGGATTCACGGCGATGGTATTAATCAGAATTATGACGGCTGGCACGTGGAGCGGAACTACGCCGTTTACTACAGCTTTCATCAGTACTTGCTGCAGGAAGGCTACGTTGTATTCGCTCCCGATTATCGCGGCAGTATCGGTTATGGAAGGGCATGGCGAGAAGGCGTCTATATGAACGTCGGTACAAAGGACGCGAAGGACGCTTGGATGGCGGGAAATTATTTGAAGACGCTGCCCTACGTGGATGGGAACCGCATAGGTGTGTGGGGCTTGAGCTATGGCGGTTTTTTCACGCTCATCGCGCTGACCGACCAGCCGACGCTATTTCGTGCGGGAGTCGATGTCGCGGGCGTCGTAGACTACAGTATGTATTATGGCGATCCTTACCACGGAAGCTGGACTGCGAGTCGCATCGGCACTCCTGGACAGAATCCACAAGTGTACGCAGCGGCCTCACCGGTCTCACATATTGACCGGCTGCAGCGGCCATTGCTTGTGCTGGCTGGTACGGCCGACGTCAATGTGCCATTTCTCGAATCGGTGCGGCTCATTGACGAGGCGCTGAAACACGGAAAAGGC